>JAUNUF010000066.1 GCA_030538315.1 Propionibacteriaceae bacterium | reverse complement strand
CACGCCGTCGTCGAGGCGCTCCGAGATCTGCGGCAGATCCTCAGGCGTGAGGTCCTGCAACGTTCGGCCGTGCACCTCGCAGTAGCGAACCGTCTCGCCCGCGACCTCGTGTGCCACGGCGAACGGCACACCAGCCCGCACCAGATGGTCGGCGACATCCGTGGCCAGGGAGAAGCCCTTCGGCGCCACCTCCGCCATCCGCTCCGGATGGAACGTGAGCGTGCCCACCATCCCGGCGACGGCGGGGATCAGCATATGCAGCTGGTCGATGCCGTCGAAGATGGGCTCCTTGTCTTCCTGCAGGTCCCGGTTGTACGCGAGGGGCAGGCCCTTCAAGGTGGCCAGCAGGCCCGCGAGGTTGCCGATCAGGCGCCCCGCCTTGCCGCGCGCCAACTCCGCGACGTCGGGGTTCTTCTTCTGCGGCATGATCGAGCTGCCGGTGGACCAGGCATCGTCGAGGGTCGCGAAACCGAACTCCGCGGTGCACCACAGGATGATGTCCTCGGACAGCCGCGAGAGGTCCACGCCGATCTGGGCCAGGACGTAGGCGGCCTCGGCGATGAGGTCTCGGGCGGCCGTGCCGTCGATGGAGTTGGGGACCGACGATTCGAAGCCGAGCTCAGCTGCCACCAGCTCAGGGCTCAGACCCAGCGAGGTGCCGGCCAGAGCGGCGGAACCGTAGGGGCTGACGGCGAGTCGCTTGTCGAGGTCATGGAGGCGCTGGACGTCGCGCACCAGCGGCCACGCGTGCGCGAGCAGGTGGTGGCTCAGCAGGATGGGCTGGGCAGACTGCAGGTGGGTCCGTCCCGGCATGACGGCGCCGAGGTACCGCTCCGCCTGGTCTCCCAAGGCGGTGAGCACGCCGTCGACATCCTCAGCGATCAGCCGAATCTCCTCACGGAGGTACGAGCGGATGAGGGTGGCGATCTGGTCGTTGCGCGAGCGGCCAGCACGGATGCGTCCACCCAGATCGGGCCCGACGATGTCCTTCAGGCCGCGTTCGAGCGCGCCATGGACATCCTCATCGGATTCGGCCGGCAGGAACTCGCCCGCCTCCACCCGGCGTGCCAACTCGGCCAGGCCTTCATCCATGGCTGCGGCCTGTTCGTCTGTCAACAGCCCGGCGGCGTTGAGCGCCTTCGCGTGGGCCCGGGAGCCCGCGATGTCGTGCAGGGCCAAGCGCCAGTCGAACTGCGTGGACTTGCTGAGCGCAAACATCGCCTCGCTGGGGCCGCCCTCGAAGCGACCTCCCCACAGCCGTCCCTGATCAGTGCTCACGAATCTTCCTTTGCGGGTTTGCCGGTGCGGGTCATCTCGGAGATGGTCCCGACGGTGCGGTTGGCGGCTTCATTGTCGGTGGCGATCACCAGCACGGTGTCGTCGCCCGCGATCGTACCCAACACACCGGGGAGCCCGGCGAGGTCCAGGTACGAAGCGAAGTACTGCGCCGCACCCGGTGGGGTCTTGACCAGGATCTGGGTGCCGGCATGGCGGATAGACTGCAGGAGTTCAGCGCACAGCCGAGCGAGCTTCTCAAGCGCTGCCTCCTCGCCCTCCTCGCTTGCGGGCGCGTAGACGAGGGCTCCCCCGACGGCGCGCTGCCGCACCGCGCCCAACTCGAGCAGGTCCTTGCTGAGGGTGGGCTGGCTCACGACGATGCCCTGCTCCCCCAGTGCATCGACCAACTCCGCCTGCGACGTGTAGCGCGCCTCCGCCAGCAGTTGGCGGAGGGTGGCGAGGCGGCCGGCGCGGGTGAGCTTAGGCATGCGACGTGAGCAACCCGGGTAGCGCGTCGATGAAGGGCTGCAGATCCTCGCGAGTGGAGATCAGCGGCGGGGCCAGCCGCAGCACGTCAGGGCGCGGGGCGTTGATGATGAAACCGGCGTCGAGGGCAGCGTCGGCGACCTTCGCGGCGATCTCCTCCCTCAACACGACGCCAAGCAGCATGCCCCGGCCGCGCACGTGGCTGATGAGCGGATGGTTCAACCCACGCACGGCGTCGGCGAGCCACTGGCCCACCTCGCGCGCGGCGTCGAGCACTCCCCCTTCGAGGGCGTCGAGCACCGCGTTGCCGGCGGCGGCCGCGACGGGGTTGCCGCCGAACGTGGTGCCGTGCTGGCCGGGCTGCAGCAGCGATGCAGCGGCCCCGGTGGCGATGCAGGCCCCGACGGGGAAGCCATTGCCCAGCCCCTTGGCAAGGGTGATGAGATCGCCCAGCGGCCCTTCGTCGTCGGAGTGCTCGTTCCTCGCACCCGCGACGCTCAGGGACCAGCGATGAGCGAGGTACTCGCCGCAGCGACCAAGGCCGGTCTGCACCTCGTCGACCCACATCAGCGCGCCATGTTCGATGGTGATCTCACGAACTGCCGCGAGGTAGCCGTCGGGCGCCGGCACCACACCGTTCTCTCCCTGCACGGCTTCCACGACGACGGCGGCCACCGTGTCATCGACCGCTGCGCGGAGCGCGTCCACATCCCCGTAGGGCACGAACGTGACGTCGCCGGGGAGCGGCTCGAAGGGCTCCCGGTACTTGGCGTTGGCCGTGATGGCCAGGGCCCCCATCGTGCGGCCATGGAAGGAGCCTTCCATCGCGACGATCCGCGTGCGGCCGGTCAAGCGCGTGAGCTTGAAGGCCGCTTCGTTGGCTTCGGTGCCGGAGTTGGTGAAGAAGACCCGCGCGCCGACGTCGCCAGTCAGCGCTGCGAGGCGCTCCGCGAGGCGGATCTGCTGTTCGCTGGCGTAGAAGTTCGACACGTGCCCCAGCTGGCCGAGCTGCGCCGTGATGGCGGCGGTCACCCCGGGGTGTGCGTGGCCCAACGCGTTGACGGCCAGACCAGAGAGAAGATCGGTGTACTGCTTGCCATCGGCGTCCCAGAGGTGGACGCCCTCGCCGCGCTCGAAGACCCGCTTGGGCGCGCCGAACGCGTTCATCATGACGGCGCTGTACCGCGACGTGAGATCTGCCTGGGTCATGCGCCCTCCTTGTTGGTGTTGGTGACCATGGTCCCAACGCCCTCGTTGGTGAAGATCTCAAGCAGCAGGCAGTGGGGTACGCGGCCGTCGAGCACGGTGGCGGAGGTGACCCCGCCGTCGACCGCCCGCACGCAGGCCTCCATCTTGGGGATCATCCCCGCATCAAGAGAGGGCAGCATCTCGCGCACCTCATCGGTGCTGATCTGCGTGATGACGGAATCCTCGTCGGGATAGTTCGCGTAGACCCCCGCAACGTTGGTGAGCATGACGAGGCGCTTGGCGCCCAGCGCGACGGCGAGCGCTGCGGCGGCCGTGTCACCGTTGACGTTGTGCACCTGGCCATCCGCATCCGGCGCCACGGTGGCCACCACGGGGATTCTCCCCGCGGCGATGATGTCGTTGATGGCGGCGGGATCAACCGATTTCACGTCGCCCACCAGGCCCAGGTCGATCTCTTCGTCATCGACGACGAGGCCCTTGCGCTTGGCGGTGAACAGCCCGCCGTCCTCGCCAGACATGCCGACGGCGAAGGGGCCGTGCTGGTTGATCAGGTTCACCAGCTCGCGACCCACCTGCCCCACCAGCACCATGCGGACGACGTCCATGGCCTCGGGCGTGGTGACGCGAAGGCCGCCGCGGAACTCGGAGGAGATGTCGAGCTTCTTCAGCATCGATGAGATCTGGGGACCACCGCCGTGCACGACCACGGGCTTCACTCCGACGCGGCGGAGGAAGACGATGTCCTCTGCGAAGGCCCGCTTGAGGTTCTCATCCGTCATGGCGTTGCCGCCGTACTTGATCACGACGGTTTGGCCGGCGTATTCGGCCAGCCACGGCAGCGCCTCGATGAGGGTGGTGGCCTTGGCGATCAACTCGGGCTGCTGGTGCGTCTGGGTGCGGGTCATCATGTGGAGTACTCGGCGTTCTCTTTGACGTAGTCGTAGGTGAGGTCGTTGGTCAGGATGGTGGCGGAGGCGTCGCCGGCGTGGAGGTCGACCGTGACGGTGACGTTGCGTCCGGAGAGATCCACGAGGCTGCGATCCTCACCGATCTGCCCTCCGCGGCACACCATGACGCCGTTGAAGGAGACGTCCAGGTCGTCTGTGTCGAAGGCAGCGTCGGTGACGCCTATGGCCGACAGCACGCGGCCCCAGTTGGGGTCGTTGCCGAAGACGGCGCACTTGAACAGGTTGGAGCGCGCGATCTCGCGGCCCACCACCTCGGCGTCACGTTCGGATGCCGCACCGGTTATTTCGATGGCGATCTCATGATGCGCGCCCTCCGCATCCGCGATCAGTTGCCGCGCAAGGTCTTGGCACACACCCACGAGAGCCTCGGTGAACTCACCCAGGTCGGGCGTGACGCCGGAGGCTCCGGAGGCCAACAGGGTGACGGTGTCGTTGGTGGACATGCAGCCATCAGAATCTGCGCGGTCGAAGCTGAGGCGGGTCGCCTCATGTAGCGCCGCATCGAGCTCGGCAGAGGGCAGGTCAGCATCCGTGGTCAGCACCACAAGCATGGTGGCAAGGCCGGGAGCGAGCATGCCCGCGCCCTTGGCCATGCCCCAGATGGACCAGCTGCCGACGGTGACGCCGGCCTGCTTCGAGACCGTATCGGTGGTCATGATGGCGGTTGCGGCGTCCGCTCCCCCATCGGCAGACAGGGTGGCGCACGCCTCATCGACCCCGGCGATGAGCTTGTCCATGGGCAGCCGTACGCCGATCAGGCCGGTGGAGCACACGGCGACGTTGTCGATGATCAGCCCCAGATTCTCGGCCACACGCGCAGCGGTGGCGGCGGAATCCTTGTAGCCCTCCGCCCCTGTGCAGGCGTTGGCGCCGCCGGAGTTGAGCACCACGGCCTG
The DNA here is from genome assembly GCA_030538315.1 of Propionibacteriaceae bacterium. Classification (GTDB taxonomy): domain Bacteria; phylum Actinomycetota; class Actinomycetes; order Propionibacteriales; family Propionibacteriaceae; genus Arachnia. The sequence continues at coordinate 10,407 of JAUNUF010000066.1, read as the reverse complement.
AAGCTGGCCGTCCGCGATGGCGTGCCGCGACCACTTCACCGGCGCCGCAAACACACGGTTGGTGGTGAACACGGAGGCGGCCGCCATGGAGGGGCCCAGGTTGTGGACGACGGCGACGTCTGGCTTGCCTGAGGCCTTGAGGCCAGCGGTGACGCCGGCGGCGGTGAAGCCCTTGGGAAGGGTGAGATTCACGGTGCTACTCCTACTGCGCTGAGCCCGGTGGTCTCGGGGAGGCCGAGCGCCACGTTCATGGATTGGACGGCGCCGCCAGCGGTGCCCTTGGTGAGGTTGTCGATGGCGGAGATGGCAATCAGGCGGCCCGCCTCCTCGTCGACCACCACCTGGATGGTCACGCGGTTCGAGCCGGCGACGGCGGCGGTCTGCGGCCAGACGCCCTCGGGCAGCAGGTCGACGAAGGGCTCGCCGTCGTACTGCGCCGCGTAGGCCGCACGGGCCTGGGCGGTGGTCACGCCGTCGACGATGGGCGCCGAGCAGGTGGCGAGGATTCCGCGGGGCATGGGCGCCAGCAGGGGCGTGAAGCTGACCTTCACCTCGCCGTCGGTCACTGCGGAGAGGTTCTGGACGATCTCCGGCGTGTGCCGATGCATGCCGCCCACACCGTAGGGGCTCATGTTGCCCATCGCCTCGGAGCCCAGCAGGTGCGGCTTGAGGGACTTCCCGGCACCGGACAGCCCCGAAGCCGCCACGATCGAGATCTGGGAGGCGTCGATGAGCCCCTTGGCCACGGCGGGCAGCAGGGCGAGCGTGGTGGCCGTGGGATAACAACCAGGAACAGCCACGCGCTTGGAGCCGGAAAGGGCCTCGCGCGCGCCGGGCAGCTCGGGCATGCCATAGGGCCAGGTGCCAGCATGGGCGGAGCCGTAGAACTTCTCCCACTGCCCCGCATCCTTGAGCCGGAAGTCCGCGCCAGCGTCCACGATCAGCACGTGGTCGCCCAACTGCTCAGCGATGGCAGCAGACGTGCCGTGCGGAAGTGCCAGGAAGACCACGTCGTGGCCGGCAAGCTCCTCGGCCGTGGTGGGCGCGACGATGCGGTCTGCCAGTGGCGCGAGATGCGGCTGGTGCAGCCCCAGGCGGTCGCCCACGCTGGAGTTGCCCGTGAGGGCTCCGATCGACACTTCGGGATGCTGCAGCAACAGCCGCAGCACCTCGCCGCCCGCGTACCCGGTGCATCCGGCCACCGCCACTGAAAACGTCATGGGGAAACTATTCCATAGAAGTAATAGATATGCGAACGTCGTCCCGGGCGCCCACAGTGTGGGACGCGGGCCCTGTCAGGGGCTGCGTCTACTCTTGCGGGCATGGGTTTCATGCGCTCGTTCATCGCGTTCACGCTGCTCATCGTGGCCGTGGTCCTCGGCTTCGGTGGCATGGGAGCGCACTGGACGGACCGCTTGGCCCGCACTCCCGCGCCCATGCAGCGCATCCTCGGGCCCCTTGCCGGGAACGAACAGGTGGTCGCGGCGTTGAAGGAAACTCTCGCGGCGGAGACGAAGCGAGCGCTCCCTGCCGGGCTGCGCGACATGCCCGTACTGGGGGAACAGATCGACGGCGTGATTGTCGCCGCCGTTGATGCCACCCTCGCGGATCCCGGAGTTCTGCGGGCCTGGAACGAGTCGATCAACCGCTCCCGCGTGGCCTACGTTGCAGCGCTGGACAGCCTGCGAGGCGACGAGGCGCTTGAGTCTCCCACCCTCTGGTTCAACCTGACGCCATTCGCGGAGCTCGGCGCCACGAAGCTCCTCGAAGTGGCCCCAGAGGCGTTCCATCCGCATCTCAGCCAGCTGCAGGTGACGGAGTTGCGTCTTCCGCTGGGGCAGCCTCCCGCGTCCCTGTCGAAGTCCATCGCCGACGGCGTGGGGGCAGCACGCAACTGGCCCTACTTCTATGTAGGCGCGGCGTTGTTCGCCGTTGGAGGGCTCGCCACCGGTACCCGCCGGGGCCGATGGATCGCGTTGGCGCTGGCTGGCGTGTTTGCCGCCGTGGGCCTCTGGTTTGGGCGTTCCGTGGTGGAGACCGTGGGATTCCCCGCAGGTGACTCACTGGCGGCGGTCATCCGCACGAGCATCGTGAGCGGCGGCACACAATCCTTCCTGGAGTTCACCCAACCGGCGCTGTACGTCGCCTACGGCGCGGTGGCCGTTGGGCTGCTAGGGGTGCTGATCGCGTCGCAGGTCACGAGAAAGTGACGGGCTTGCGCGCCCAGCCACCCAGTGGCTTTTCGGCGCGCTCGCCTGGCTGGTCCGCAGGCAAGGACAGATCCGTGGTGGCATCGAGGATCTCCTCCAGCAGCACCCGAAGTTCCAGCATGGCAAGCGGGCGGCCCGGGCACACGTGCGGCCCGGCGCCCCACACAAGGTTTCCGCTGGCGTTGGCCTCTGGTTCGTAGGCGTCTGGGTCTGCGAAGCGTTCGGGGTCGCGGTTGACGGGCCGCCACTCGATCAGCAGGCGTTGGCCGCGCGCGACGGGGCACCCACCCACCGCCGTGTCGCGAGTGGCCACGCGTCGGTTGCTCACGAAGGGATCGTCGATCCTGAGCATCTCGTCGATGGCCAGAATCAGCGCCTCGGGATCCTGCCGGCGCGATCGCACGTCCGCCTCGATCCGCGGGTCCGCCGCGATCTGATGCAAGACCACGCCGGCGCAGAGAGCGAGCGAACCGAGGTCGCCTCCGGTCCAGTTCCGCAGGATGGAGATGATCTCGGGGCGCGCCAGCTGCCGCCCGTCCACCTCCGTGCGGATCAGCTCATCGGTGACATCCTTGGCGGGCTCCGAGAAGCGTGTCGCACGCGGATCCACGACGCGGCCGATGATGTCGTCGAACCACTGCGCCACTTCTGTGGTGCGCTCAAGATCGCCAGATCGGGTGGCGGCGGCGTTCTCCAGCACCCAATCCACGAGCTCCTGCTCAAGCTCTTGCGGCCAGCCCAGCCAGGCCAGCATGGCGTCGACGGCGAACGTGATGCCAACCTCTCGGATCACCTCCACCGTGGACCCTGGCTCAATGTCGCTCACCACGCGGCGGGCCACCGCGCGCACGGCGCCTTCGAGACCGGCCATGCGCTCCTCGCTGAAGAACGGGTCCAGCGCACGCCTGAACGCGGCGTGCTCCTCGCCGTCGAGTCCATTGGGCACCTGAAGGAAGCGGGACACCTTGCTGGAGAAGGTCTCTGCGTCGGTCACGACGGCGAGTGCGTCAGCATGGGTGGTGACGCGGAGATAGGTGGGGTCAGCGGTCATGCTTTGACACTAGCTGAAGGTGAAAACGGTTAGTCGACCTCCCTCACGAAGGTCGCGATCCCACGCAGCCGCAGGTAACTCGCGGGGAAAGCGAAACTGGGAAAACCTGATGGGTGAACGCTTGGGGCCCGCCGCCAACAAGGGCATTTACGGCGCACTCTGCCATTTCCTCGATGGGCTGGTTGACAGACGTCATCGCGGGGTAGGAGAACCGGGCAGCATCAGTGCCATCAAAGCTGACGAGCGCGATATCGTCTGGGATCGATATCTGGCGCTCCTGCAACGCTTGGAGGGCCCCGATCCCGATCATGTCTGAGAAGCAGAAGAGCGCATCCGCCTCTTGATGCTCATCCAGAACCCGAATGGCCCCCTCGCCACCACCGACGCGATCCCAGGACGTGCGGATCGGTTCATATGCCCGAAGCCCCGCCTCGGCCACGGCAGCCAGATAGCCCTGGAGGCGAAGATCGCTCCTACGGCTCATGGGCCCAGAGATTGGCACGATGTGCTTGCGGCCATGCTCGATCAGGTGGAGCGTCGCCAGCCGGCCCGCTTCGAGGTAGTCAGCACCAATGGTGGCGCATCCGAATACGGGAGTCTCTCTATCCAACAGGACAACAGGCAACTGCGTCCTGTTCGCCAGCCACTCATCGTCATCGATGCCGCTCATGAGCACGACCAGCCCCTCGACCCCCCGGTTCATCACTTCCTCATACGTGCGGTGATTGCGATCGAGGTCATCATCGCCATGCGCGAGGATCATCGAGTATCCCCGTTCCGACATGCGGCGGTAGACCGCCTCCAGCATGGTGGCATGGAAGGTGTTGGTCACGCTGCGAACCATCATCCCGTATGTGTGGTTGGTCCCCATCTTCAGAGCACGCGCCGTCGCATTGGGTTGATAACCCAGCTGCTGGATAGCGTCGAGGACCTTTTGGCGCGTGGCTGGCGCCACGCGCCGCGGGCCATCGTTGACCACATAGCTGACGACAGCGGTGCTGACTCCAGCAAGACGCGCCACATCCTTCGTGGTCGTCTGCTGCGGTTTCAGGCGGCCATCCATGGGAATCCTCGCTGTGTCTCGTGCTCAACGTCACTCAAACTACTTCACAGCTCCGGCGAGCGCTCCCTTCATGAAGTACTTCTGCAAGAACAGGTACGCGACAAGAACCGGCAGCACGCCCATGATTGCGCCAGCAATCGCCGCGTTCACGTTGGCGCCGGCACTTCCAAAGAAGGTCGCCACCGCCGGGGCCAGCGGTCGGGTTGCGTCAGTTGTCATGATGTAGTTGCTCAAAGCAAATTCATTCCACTTGTTCACACCCGTCAGGATCACCACAGAGATGGTCACAGGCTTCAGGACTGGGAGCACGATCTGGAAGAAGACTCTGAGCGACCCAGCGCCGTCAATGCGTGCCGCCTCCTCGATATCAATCGGGATGCCGCGTAGCGATTGAGCGTAGAGGAAGATCGCCTGCGGAAGCGACAGCGCTGCGAGCGGGAGAATCAACCCTGGGAAGGTGTTCAGCAGTGACATGTCATTGAGCATCCTGATCAGGGGAACCAAAATGCTCAGTGGCGGGATCATCATTACCGCGAGGGCGAGCAGGAGAACGGCCTGATTTCCGCGAGTGCGGCGCCGTGCGAGCGGGTAGGCAGCCAGAGCCCCGACGATTACGGTGATTGCGGTGGTGGCCACGGTTATCACAGCGGAGTTGAGGATGGCCCTTCCGATGTTGCCCTGCTTCCAGGCAATTGCGAAGTTCTCCAAGGTGAACGTGGCCAGCGGCAGGCTCCAGGGAGAACTAGTGTCCCGCGATCCCTTCATCGAGGTCGTAAGACCAAGGTAGAAGGGGATGATCTGAAGCAAGCAAATGACGATCAGGATCACCAAAATGTACGCCGGTGTACGGCCGGTTCGAGTATTCATGTCCCTGGCTCACATTCCAAGCTTTGTGGCGCGGCGATCAAGCCACGCGTTGGTTACGACAGTGAAGATCACGATCACCAGGAACAGCACCACGCCTTGCGCAGCGGCGTACCCGGCCGCCTGATCTCCGAAGTAGGTGCGGCTGATGAGTGTGGACACCGAGTTCGTCGCATAGCCTGGTCCGCCGCCCGTCAGCACCCGAACCAGGTCGAATATCTTCATTCCACCGATCAGGTTGATCACAACAGATGCGGCGAACGCAGGGTGGAGCATCGGCCAGGTGACGTATCGGAACTGAGTCCAGCCCGTGGCACCATCAAGAGCACTTGCTTCGTTCACCTCAGCCGGAATTCCCTGGAGACCAGCGAGATAGATGATCATCGAGATTCCCACGAACTGCAGGGAGTTGATGAAGACGATCACACCGATCGCAAATCCTGAATTGCTCAGCCAAGAGACTGGAGCCACCCCGAACGCCGCAAGCGCATCATTGAGCGCCCCCTGGTTGTAGCGGAAAACCAGGTAGTAGAAGGCACCCATGACCACAGGGGAGATGAGAACCGGCAGATAGATGATGGAGCGGACAGCATTCGTGACGCGTGAGGTTCGATCCAACAACACGGCAAGGAACAGGCCCATGACCTGTTGGATGATGGTGGAACCCACGCCGAAGATGAACGTGTTGAGCATGGCGGTGGCGAAGTTGGGGTCTTCAAGAAGTCGCTGATAGTTGGCCAATCCGATGTTCACGTAGGACGGCGCCATTCCGTCCCAGTTCGTGAAGGAGAGGGAGAGCCCTTGGATGACGGGCCAGATCAGAAAGACTGCGAAGAGAACGAGCGCGGGAACATACATCAAGTTGATTGACGCACCGCGAAAGCGCCGCGTCGGGCGAATCTCCGGCAAGGTCGTCATGGTTCTTTCCTCCTAGTCGGCTGCGGGTGGGCTCGCGCGGCGAGCCCACCCATCACCGATGTGGCCTTCGTTACTCGGCCTTCAGGGTGTCGTATTGCTGCTTCATTTGCTCAGCAGCGTCAGCGGCCGTCAGCTGGCCGTTGATGATGCCATCGCTCGTGCTCACCAAGGTGCTCCACATTCCGCTGGGCAGGTAGACCCGGTCAAAGAAGGGACGCGTCGGGTACTCGCCAGGGGTAACCCACTCGTCGAAGCTGGATTGGAGCGAGCCAAGATCAGCGTTAACGGTGGTCAGACCGGAGTAGGCGTTCATCGACTCAACGAGCCGGATCGCGTTCTCGGGCTGCGCCAGATGGTTGAGGAACGCAAGCGCTTCCGCCTGCATGTCAGAGTCCTTGGCCACCCCATAGGACTGGACTCCTTCGCCACCAACCAGGTAGTTCTGTTCCTGGCCCGGGATGGGCATGAAACCGAGGTTTGCATCAGGGTTGTACTCGTTGGCAGTGGCGAGCACGAACGGGAACGCAAATGCGAACGCTGCAGACCCATCGGCGAGCTGACGGGCCATGTCATCCTGCTTGGCGGAAACGAAATCCGGGTTGAAGTAGCCCGCCTTCGTCCACGTCTCAAGCTTGCCGGCCACTCGCTCGACCCACAGGCCAGTGTCGAACTCTTCATCCGCGAAGCGCTGCTGTTCCGATTCAGTGAACTGGCCCGAGGCAATGTAGTTGCCCACATCACCCGCGTTCTCCTGAGCCGAGGAGGTGATCGGCGAGATGCCTGCCTCCTTGACCTTGGCCATCGCAGCCTCAACCCCATCCCAGCTATCCAGCGAACTTGGATCGACACCAGCTTGGTCGAGGACGTCAAAGTTCATGGCGAGCCCCGAGATCGCATACTCAAGGGGCAAGGTGTAGATGTGGCCTTCATCATCAAAGACGATGTCCTTGAGGCCCGGGTGGACGTTCTCAACCCATGGCTGATCGTCGAGCGGCAGCAGGTAGGGCGAGTAACGCATCACGGACCAACCGTGGGTCGCGAACACGTCCGGCAGTGAATTCGATGCGATCTTGACACGCATGTCCTCCGAATAGCCGGACGGCCCGACGGTGACCGAGACATCGACATTCTCGGCTTCCTCGAACTCACTGACGAGTTCCCTCATGACGCCTTCTTGGGGGCTGCCCGCTGGCATGTTCAGGAAGACTTCCAAGGTGCCAGCAGGGGCGTTGGAGTTGGTGTCTGTGCCCCCAGTGTTTCCACCACACGCTGCGAGCGTGGTTGCCAGGGCCACTGCCATGGCTGCGGAGATGAGTTTTCTGTTCTTCATTGAATGGATCCTTAATCGAGTCGTTGTATTTTCAATCTCTGGGCTGCGACTGGTTTCTTGTGTCAGTTACCTACCCTCCTCTGCGATTTCGATCACGAGGGATTGGTCAGGATGGAGCCGAGGGGTATGGACGCCAGACTCCTGAAGGGCAGCACCGGTCATGACGATCCCGGGAATTTGCTGCGAGGGCTCGAAGCGCCGCTCGTTCGTGGCGACATACCCGGCTGCCAGCCCGAACCACGGCGGCGCGACAAGGCCGCTGGGTGGCGAGCCGACCAGAACCGGGCGAATGCGGTAGACCTTGGCTGGATCCAGGCCCGCGAACCGGAGACGGCCGCGTGGCGCCACCACGGACCGATGCCGGGTGACCATCTCGAACAGGGCTCGGCTGCGGCTCGCGTCAACCACGCCGTGCAGCCAGATTGAGTCATCCGGCGTTTCGCAACGAATGGTCTCACCAGAGTGCAGAAACTGCCTGTTCTGCTTGTAGAACTCGACCCACAGCCTCAGGTCCGCCAGTTCTTCTTCCGAGGCTGTGGATATGTCCCACTCGATCCCGAGATGGCCCCAGATCGCGGTTGCTCCCCGCATCGCAATGGTGGACCAGCGCCCTGTCGAGTGAGACCACGGCGAGGCAATGTGGGAGCCAAGGAGCTCGGGCGGCAAGAGTTGCCCCGTCCAGCGCATCATGGCCTGCCGCTCCACCGGGTCAATGCAGTCGGAAACCCAAACCCTGTCCATGTGCTGCATGACTTCGAGATCCACGCGGGCCCCGCCCGAGGAGCAGGACTCAATCTCGAGGCCCGGACACCTAGCCTTGATTGCATCCACGAGCGCGTAGAAGGCGCGGGTCTGGCGCGAGACTGCCGCCCGACCGCCGATCGTAAGGTCGCCAGCCTCAGTGAGGTCGCGGTTGTGATCCCATTTGATATAGCCAATTCCCAGCTCTTGCACCAATCCGACAATCCGGTCCTCGAGGTACTTGCTGGCTTCAGGGAGGGCGATGTTGAGTACTTGCTGGTGCCTTGCCAGGAGTGGGAGCTCCTCAGGGCTCGTGCCGCCTTGGGCTCCCATGATCCACTCGGGATGGGCACGGGCGAGATCCGAGTCCTGATTGATCATTTCAGGTTCAAACCAGAGTCCGAACTCCATGCCCAGTGACCGCACATGAGCGGCCAAGGGCTCCAGCCCCTCCGGCCACAGGTCGGTATCGACGTACCAGTCCCCCAGACCTGCCCAGTCATCACGGCGGCCACGGAACCAGCCGTCATCCAAGACGAATCGCTCGACTCCCACGCTGGCTGCCTTGTCAGCCAAGGACATGATCGTTGTCGGGTCCTGTTCAAAGTAGACGGCTTCCCAGACGTTGAACGTGACCGGACGATGGAGGCTCACATGGTGGGGGCGCGAGCGCATCCATTGGTGCAAGGCATTCGCGGCCTCATCAAGCCCATGGGCATGCTGGAAATAGAAGGCAGGCGAGTCGTACGTTTCGCCCTCGGCAAGGCTGATCTCGCCAGGGAGCAGCACTTCCGAACCACCGATCACCTGCTCGCCCGATGGAAGCTTCTCAACCCAGGTGCGATGGTTTCCCGAGAATGCTGTGTGGAAGCCCCAGATCTCGCCGTGGCGGAACGAGAATCCCCTCGGCCCCACGAACGTCATCCCCGGGGCGTCGGATCCGGTTCGACCTCGACGGTTCTCACGCAGGTCGCAGGTGAGGCTCACAGGCCGACGCTGCGCATGCTTCTCCTTGCCCCATCGGCCGGTGGCATCCAGGATCTCGTTCGCTTCGAGCGGCACAGGGAGTGCGATCCCCAACTCGTGCAAATGGAACTTGGTCTCCAGAGTGTTGGTGAGCGATGCTCTGGCGCGGCCTACTCCGAAAGGCAACACCTCGAGGGTCAGCCGAAGACGCAACCCGTTGCGCTCGTCATACAGGAGGAACGCCACCTCTCCAGCAGCGTCCAGGACGCCCTCCTCAACTTCACCGCTTGAGTATTGAACATCTGCCAGCTTCAGACGGGGCGACCACGACACGCCCCCGTCGCGGTGTCCAACCAGCCCTTGGCGGCCCTTCCAGGCATTGGCTTCCAACGGAATGATGCCTGTCTCGCGCAGATCGTCGGGAGCATTGCCGTCCCACGCTTCCCGATTCACGATCACGATGGCCATGACGGACTCCGGAGTCTCGGCCGTCAACTCCGCCCCCCAGTAGACGACGCGGGGCACCTTTCCCTGCGTCGTATCCAGCACCATCGACATGCCCCCGCCGTGCAAGTGCACGGCGCTCAGGTTCCCTGAATTTCTCATGGCCTCGCTATCTGTCATCACCTTTGAAGAGCAGCGCCTCCCCAACCCACCGCACCGACGCGCCAAGCCTGAGGATCTACTCGTTTAGCTAGTAGTACTGTAGCGCCATATTCGCGGAAAATCTATACGTATAGCTATTCGGGATTCTGCACGGGCACTTGGGGTTCCACACGAGACTCCAGCTACGACCACGAACGTTATGGAACCGTTACCCAATTCGGTCTGAAAAGGGCACCTTGGCATCCATTTTTGTCAGTGCGTGCAGCAAGAATGATTCACATGAACGAGATCCAGAACCTGGCGCAGCAATTCGTTGCTGCCCTCTGGGAATCTGGCATCTCCTCACTGACAGATGCGGAAGGCCACACCACAGCCCTCACCTTGGAGATCGTCACCGAAGTCGAAGCCCAACTCGCCGGCTTCCGCCTCCACGCCCTCCACCAAGCCCGGCTCAGCGGCGCAGAGAAGATCCTTGACCAAGAACGCCACTCGCTGCGCACCACCACCAAACAGGCCACCGCAACCCTGAAACTCGCCACCGACCTCGGGGACCGGTTCCCACTCATCGCCGCAGCGCTGAACGAGGGAAGTATCTCGGTGGAACAGACCCGAGCCATCATCGACGGGCTGCGCAAACTGCCGTCTCAACTGACACGTT
>JAUNUF010000175.1 GCA_030538315.1 Propionibacteriaceae bacterium | reverse complement strand
GCACCCAGATCCTTCGAGCACATGGCCAGGTACGCACCGCCGTAGGCCTTGCGCATCACGACCGTGATCTTCGGGACGGTGGCCGCGGAGTAGGCGTACAGCATCTTCGCGCCGTGGCGGATGATGCCGTTGTGCTCCTGGGCGACGCCGGGCAGGAAGCCGGGCACGTCCACGAGGTTGACCACGGGGATGTTGAAGGCGTTGCAGAAGCGGACGAACTTGCTCGCCTTGTCCGAGGAGTCGATGTCGAGCACGCCCGACATCACGCTGGGCTGGTTGGCGATGATGCCGATGGTGCGCCCCACGATGCGGCCGAAGCCCACCACGATGTTGCGCGCCCAACCGGCCTGCACCTCGAGGAAATCCGCGTGGTCCACGATCTCGGAAATCACTTCGCGCACGTCGTAGCCCTTGTTGGACTCCGCCGGGATGATGTCGCGCAGCTTCTCGTTGGGCTCCACCACGTCGTCGGGATCGACGATGGGCGCATCCTCGGTGTTGTTCTGCGGCAGGAAGCTGAGCAGCTTCTTGGCGATCAGGATGGCCTGCTCGTCATCGTCAGCAACGAAGTGGACGACGCCGGAGCGGCCCATGTGGGCATCCGCGCCACCCAGATCATCCTGCGTGACCTCTTCACCGGTGACCTGCTTGATGACGCCGGGGCCGGTGATGAACATGTGGGCCTTGCGCGTCTGGATGATGAAATCCGTCAGCGCCGGGGAGTAGGCCGCACCGCCGGCGCAGGGGCCAGCGATGATGGAGATCTGCGGCACCGCACCCGAGAGGAGCACGTTGGCGTAGAACACCTTGCCGTAACCGGAAAGGGAATCGATGCCTTCCTGGACGCGGGCGCCGCCCGAGTCGTTGATGAAGACGAACGGCGTGCCGGTGCGCAGCGAAGCTTCGAGCGCCTCCGTCACCTTGATCGAGTGGGCCTCGCCAGCCGAGCCACCCATGACGGTGAAGTCCTGGGAGGCGATGTGGACGGGGCGGCCCAGGACGTACCCGGAGCCGGTGACCACGCCGTCGGCGGGCATGTCTGCCTTGTCCATCCCGAAGGTGGTGGTGCGGTTCTTGCGGAACGCACCGGTCTCCTGGAAGGAGCCCTCGTCGAGCATGGAATCGATGCGCTCGCGCGCGGTCATCTTGCCCTTGTCGCGCTGCTTCTGGAGCTTGTCCTCGCCACCGCCAGCGGCGACGTGGGCGCGGCGCTCCTCCAACTGCTGGAGGCGCTCAGCCATGGTGTGCTGCTTTGCCATTGAAATGATTCTCCTTAGACCGGCTCGACGGCGACGCTGTGCGAGCGGCCTGCGAAAGTGACGTTGTACTTGATGGGGCCGGTGATGCCGCGGGATTCCCCGCCGCCCTTGGCCGCTTCCTTCTCTGCCTTCAGCTGGGCCTCCGTCTTGCCGACGTTCTTGGGGCCCTCATCGCGGGAGGCCAGGAACTTGGGCGCGACACCGGGGAACATGGCGTTGGTGAGCACGTCCTCCTCGGAGCCGTCGAAGCCCTCGAGGTTGGAGGCCTGCTTGACCAGCTCGTCCCATTCGGGCTTGAGGTGATCCGCGGGGCGGTCCGTGATGGGATCCTTCTTCGCCTGGGCGTGCGCCAGTTCGATGACCTCAGGGTTGCGCTCGCCGAGGCATTCGCCGTAGTAGCCGAGCATGAGATCTGCGAACTCGCCAGTGAGCACCTTGTAGCGGCCCATCAGCACGTTGAACACGGCCTGCGTGCCCACGATCTGCGACGACGGGGTCACCAGCGGCGGGTGGCCTGCGTCGGCCTTGACCTTGGGAACTTCCTCCATGACCTCGCGGATGCGGTCTCCCGCGCCCTGCGCCTTGAGCTGCGACTCCATGTTGGAGAGCATGCCGCCGGGGATCTGGGAGGAGAAGATGTCGGTGTC
>JAUNUF010000065.1 GCA_030538315.1 Propionibacteriaceae bacterium | reverse complement strand
TCACCTTGATCCGGGTGGCCGCACTCACCTTGCGCGTGAAGCGCACTTGGTAACCCAGCTGCCGAAGATCCGTTCACGGCCAGCCATGAGGCAGATCTTCGGCAGCTGGGTGGTCTTGCCGGAGCCCGTCTCACCGGCGACCACCACCACCTGGTGGTCACGGATCAGCTGGGCGATGCGCTCAACTTCCGCAGCGATGGGTAGCTGCGGATCAACCTCGATGGTGGGCTGAGCGGGCGCCTCGGTCATCCGCGCGCGACGTACAGCGGGCACTCGGCGTGCGCCAGCAGGCCACGCATGAGGCCGCCGAGCGCGAAGCCCGGGATGGGTGATTCGCCGACACCCACGACGAGGAGGTCGTAGCCGGCGCTCCGGCTCACCAGTTCGTTGATGGGGCTGTCGTTGGTGACCTCGACGCGGTACTGCACCTCTGGGTAGCGCTGGCCCACCTCGTTGGCGATGGCCTCGATGCCGCCCTTCGCGAAGCGCACCTGCTCGTCGAGCTCAGCTGGGGACAGCCGTCGGGCAAACAGGCCAACCGGGGGTTGGATGGCGTGGATGATCTCCAGGCGGGCGCCGAGACGTTGTGCCTGCTCGAAGCCGGCATCAAGGGTCTTCTCCGAGCCCGGGGTGGCTTGGAGGCCGACCCCCACGATGCCCTTGCCTCCGATGGGTTCAGGGTGCGCTGCGGCGGAGATGACGATGACGGGGCACGACGCGTTGGCCACCACGGCCACCGAGGTGGAGCCGACGAACATGCGCTCGACGCCGGTGGCGGCGCGCCTGCCAACGACCACCAGATCCGCGACCTCGCTGAGGCGAGCCATCACGCCGCCTGGCGATCCCATCACCACCTCAGTCTTGATGCGGCCCTCAGGTAGCCCGATGTGGAGCGCCACCTCTTTGGCCTGCTCGTTGGCCGTGATGCCGGCCGATTGCAGCACCTCCGGGTCATAGACCACGCCCCAGGCGCCAGCCATGAGGGTGTCGTCGACGGCGTTGACCAGCAGCAGTTCACCATCGGTGCGGAGCGCGACATTGGCTCCGAAGCGGACGGCGCGCAGGCCATCGTCGCTCCCATCGACGCCGACAACCACCAACGGAACGGTCTTCTCAGTCATGGCTCAGCCCTTCTTCTTGGTACCGGAAACGACGCGTCCACCGATCGATGTGGCTGACACAGCAACACCAACCGTCTTCTCGCCTTCCAACCAGCTCGTGTTGACGGCGCCCTCGCCTGCGGGGCCGGCCGTGCCGTGCACCAGCACGGACCAGCCGATCGCCGATTCACGGTCAATCTCATCCACCTGGAAGGAGACCTCACGCCCATCGACCAGCTTCGAGAGCGGCGATCCGGGGGCGGTGTGGAACACGACGGTGCGCCCGCTCAACTGGTAGTTCACCGGCACGATGATGATGCCCTCTTCGCCCGTCCAGGCGATGCGGCCGACCTCGGTCTCGCCGAGCAGCGCCCAGCACTCCTCCGAATCGAGCTTGGAGAAGTAGGTCACCTGTCGCGGATCGGTCATGAGGAAACCCTAGCGCCTGTCACGCACTGAACGTGGTGCGGCCGCCCAGCTTGCTGGCCAACGCGTCATCTATTCCGTCCGCAATCTGGCTGAGGTGCACCAGCGCCTGCTGCAGATGGGCCGGCACGAAGGGTTTCGCGGCCACCGAGATCTGCACGAACACGCGGTCGCGGTGGAGGGCGAACCTGCCGTAGCGCGCCTCCACGTTCAAGTCGTTGAGCACCTCGCAGGCCCGTGAGCGCCCATTGACGTCGTGCACCAGGGCCGAGAACAGCACCAGCTCCGCAGCATCCGGGGTGGAACGCAGGAACACCATGGTGGAACCCACCCGGATCGCCACGTCACCCTGATCGTTGCGCAGCGGCGGGTGGCCGAACGCCTTGGCCAGTTCGTGATCGACGAGGTTGTCGAGATCTGCCCGGTTGGCCGGCATCACCGAGGCCTGGCCCTTCTTCAGTGGCTTGGGGGTCAGCGGCACCCAATCAGTGGTGCCCTGCAGGATCTCGGCCAATTGGTCTGGCTCGAGGAAGATGGGATGCAGCACCCCGAACACCTGGGCCAAGGTTTCGGTGGCAAGTTGCGCCAGCGCAGCGGAGTTCTCCTGATCTGCGACGGTGTGGAAGCGCGCCTCGGAAGCATCGGGCTCGTCCCATGCCAACCGGTGCAACTCCTCCACCACCTCGCGGGAAGCCTCGCCGCCGTCGTTGACGAAGGCGGTGATCTCCCCGGGGTTGACCATCGTGAACGTGATCCCCGGCCGAGCGGCTGGTGGCTCGTCCTCCTGCTTGGGGCGCGCCACGGAAATGGTCAGGTCCGCGCTCGAATCCATGACGGAGAGCACCTCGTCAAGCCGCGTGGTGAACTCCTCCCAGGCCCCCTGCTGGGTGGCGTCAAAGTCGAAGTCGAAATCCCTGTACCCGGCCATCGGCCACCTCCTTCAACTCCAACCTAGCAACTTCACATGCCGACGAGGTCGAGCAGCGCGCCCAACTCCTCCCGGGTGAGCTCACGGATCTCGCCCACTGGCAGCACCCCAAGGCGCACCGGTCCGATCGCGGTCCGCGACAACCGATCCACGGGGTGGCCCACGGTGTCGAACATCCGACGCACGATGCGGTTGCGGCCCTCGTGCAGGGAGATCTCGATGAGCGTGCGGTTCTGGGCGCGAGAGACCAGCTTGACCTTGTCTGGTTTCACCGGCCCGTCGTCGAGCGTGACGCCCTTCTCCAGACGCTTGATGGTGCGGTTGTCCATCACGCCAGCAGCCTGCACCTGGTAGGTCTTGGGCACCTCGTAGCTGGGGTGCGCCATGCGGTGGGCGAACTCTCCGTCGTTGGTGAGCAGGATGAGGCCCTCTGTGTCGGTGTCGAGCCGGCCGACGTGGAAGATGCGCTCCCTGAGGCGCGGCAGATAGTCCAGCAGGGTCTTGCGCCCCTCCGGATCCTCCATTGTGGACACCACGCCACGCGGCTTGTTCATCACCAGGTAGAGGTGGTGGCGCGGCGGCGGGATGCGCGAGCCGTCGACGCGGATGTGATCCGTCTCCGGATTGACGCGCATGCCCTGTTCGGTCACGACCTTGCCGTTGACCTCTACCCGCCCTTCTTCGATCATGATCTCCGCGTTGCGGCGCGATGCGAGCCCTGCGGCGGCGAGGACCTTCTGCAGGCGCACGCCCTCGGGGTGCTCAGGTTGGTCGTTCATCTGTGTCTTCCTCCTCGGCTGGGGGCTCGGGCGCCATCGCGGCGGCCAGCTGACCCAGCTCAGCCTCCAAGGCTACGGCGTCCGGCAGCAGCGGCGCCAAGTCTGGCAATTCCTTCACCGAATTGAGGCCGAGTTTCTGCAGGAACAGCGGCGTGGTGCCGAACGTCATCGCGCCGGTGACCGGGTCTTCCCCCGCCTCTGCGATCAGGCCGCGCACCATCAGGGTCTTGACCACGCCGTCGACGTTGACGCCGCGCACCCCGGAGATGCGCCCGCGCGTGACGGGCTGCAGATAGGCGATCACCGACAGGGTCTCCAACGCGGCCTGCGTGAGGCGAGAGCGCTGATCCGAGACGAGCCAGGCCTCCAGCACGTCCGCCAGACCTGGATCGGTCGCAAATCTCCACCCCCCAGCGATCCGTCGTAGCCGGATTCCCCGCTCGTGCTCGTCGTAGAAGGCCGCGATGGCCTCGAGCTCGCGTTCGGTTTCATCGACGGTGAGGTCGAGCGCCGCGGCCAGCTCGTCGGTCATCGTGGGTTCGGTGGCCATCAACAGGATGGCCTCCAGAGCGGCATGGGTGCTCATGCATCCTCCAGTTCGGGTTGCGGGCCATAGTCGTCCGTGACCTCGACGGCGGCGTCGTCGCCGGCGGTCCAGCGCACGGTCAGTTCGCTGAGTGGTTCGAGTTGTTCCAGCGCCACTTGTTGGGCGCGGAAGAGTTCCAGGATCGCCAGGAAGCGCACCACGACGGTGAGCCGGTCCGCGCCGGAGATCAGCGCCCGGAAGGTGACCGCACCGTCGCGTCGCAACCTGTCTGCCACGAACGCCACCTGTTCTGGCACGCTCACGGTGCTGCCGTGCAGGTGGCTGAGTTCCACGACGGGGGGCGGCTTGGGCACCATGGCCGCGGCAGCCAGGCGAGCGATGTCGTCTGGGGTCAGTGGGAGCTCCACCTCCGGCAGGATCCCGCGGAACTGATCCTCCAGACCGCCCGGCCGGTAGTGCGTGGATTCCGCCGCGTTCATGGCCTCGGAGACCCACTCGGCCAGCTTCTTGAAGGCGCGGTATTGGAGGAGCCGGGCGAAGAGAAGATCGCGCGCCTCGAGGGCCGCGATGTCTTCGGGGTCGCTCACCTCTCCGCCAGGAAGCAGGCGGGCGGCCTTCAGATCGAGCAGGGTTGCGGCCACCACGAGGAACGAACTGGTCTTGTCGAGATCCCACACCTCGCCACCCAGCTTCACGTACGCGATGAACTCGTCGGTGACGGCGCTGAGCGCCACTTCGGTGATGTCGAGCTCGCGCCGCGAAATGAGATCGAGGAGCAGGTCGAACGGCCCCTCGAAGTTGGCCAGCCGCAGTTCGAAGCCAGGCAGCTCGTCGCGCTGATCAGCCTTGGCTCTGCTCACTGGTCGCGGAGTTCCGCCACGAGATCCGAGCCGGCGCCTCGGTCGAGGAGATCCTTCAAGGCATGGGCCACCGCGACCCGCACGATCCGCCCGCGATCCACGCGGATGCCGTGATGCCGGCGCAGATCGAGGTTGGCGTCCTCTAGGGCCAGGAGTTCCTCTTCGCTGAAATACACGGTGATCTTGTGGTCGTGCCGCACCCGGCCGGTGGGTGCGGGCGCAACCTCCGCCGTCGGGTCCACCGGCGAGGGGTCGGCGCTCTGCTTGCGGGAGGGTTCAGGGGCTGGCTTCGTGGGGCGGAACAGTTCAGAGGCCCCTGGCAGTTCGGCGCGTCTGCTCACTCCTTGCTCCTCTGCAACACCTCGCGCGCCAGCTGGCGGTAGGCATCCGCACCGGGAGAAGCGCTGGCGTAGGTGGTGATGGGCTCCCCCGCCACGGTGGTCTCCGGGAACTTGATGGTGCGGCGGATGACGGTGTGGAACACGTCGTCGCCGAAGGCCTGCACCACACGCTCCAGCACTTCACGGCTGTGCAGGGTGCGGGCGTCGTACATGGTGCCCAAGATGCCCATCACCTGGAGATCCGGGTTGAGCCTGTCCTGCACCTTGGCAATGGTGTCTGTCAGCAGCGCAATGCCTCGCAGGGCGAAGAATTCGCACTCCAGCGGCATGATCACGTAATCCGAGGCAGTGAGCGCGTTGATGGTCAGCAGGCCCAGGCTGGGCGCGCAGTCGATCAGAATGAAGTCGTAGCTGGAACGCAGCTTGTTGAGCACCCGCATGAGGGTCTGCTCACGCGCCACCTCACTGACGAGTTGCACCTCTGCGGCCGACAGATCGATGTTGCTGGGCAGAATGTCCAAGCCCTCCACGGAACTTTCCGTGATGACATCCTGAGGCTCGAACTCCCGGCTCAACAACAGGTTGTAGATGGAGCGCTCAAGGGTGTGGGGGTTGACGCCCAGACCGACGGACAGCGAGCCCTGAGGATCGAAATCCACCAGGAGCACCTTCCGGCCAGTCTCCGCCAGTGCGGCACCCAGGTTGATGGCAGTGGTGGTCTTGCCCACGCCGCCCTTCTGGTTGCACATCGAGATGACCACGGCGCGCTTCTTGCCCGGAGCGGGCGGTTCGGGGGCTGGGAAGACGGGGAGGGGTCGCCCGGTGGGACCGATCTCACCGGTGTCCACGAGTGTGGACTCCCCCGGTGCGTCCGGCACCTGGAACTCCGGCGATTCGAACAGGCCGTTATCCGCCACCGCACTGCCTCCTACTTCTGCTGCACGTGGGTCCAGCCTAGTGGACGCGTCTGCGTGGCACCGTGCGGCAATCTGCCTTCGTCGTCATCCGGGAGCGATACATGTGGCTGCGGAGCCGGACCATGTATGAGGTGGTCCGGCTTCTGTGCCACCTGCCCCGCGTGCCTGCCGTAGGGTTGACGGGTGAATTCCGGATACCAGTTTGACCTGATGCCCCTCGACACCCCGGACGACAGCCCTGCCTGGGCGGAGTATCTGGACATCTTCCGCTTCAGTTTCCTGGATCAACGCGCAACCGACGAGGGCGTGGCGGTCTATCGAGCGCACCGTCGTGAGGACAAGGCTGTGCTGGGCCGCGTCACGACCGGGGGTCCCGGCCTGGACGGGCGGGTCGCGGTAGCTGGGTTCGCGGCTGCCCCAACCCGCATCAACTGTGGCCGCGGCTTGGTGGACGCCCTGGTCATCAACACCATCGCGGTGCGCCCCAGCCATCGTCGGCGCGGGCTGCTGAAGCTGATGATGCGTGAGCAACTCGACGCTGCCCGTGCCAGGGGCATGTCGCTTGCAACGCTCACCGCATCGGAAGCGACCATCTACGGCCGCTTCGGTTTCGGCATCACCACCCACACCCACCCCGTGCACGTGGACACCCGCAGGCTGGTGTTCCGGCCTGACGTGCCGGTTGCCGGCGGATCCATCGAGTACGTGCACCCCTCGTTCCTGAAGGACCACTGGCATCGCCTCGTCACCGAGCACCAGCTCCGCTACCGGGGCGCTGTCTCCCACCAGAACGCCCACTTCCTCATGGATACCGGCCAGTGGGATTCCTCGGAGAACGGCCCCTCACGGTCGCTGCGCTGCGTGGTGCACTTCGACGACGACGGCGTCGTGGACGGCTTCGCCCTGTTCGTCCCCAAGGGCTGGGACGACACGCCCATCACGTCGGAGGTCCGCAAGGTCTGCGCCGCGGATCAGTCTGTCAACCGCGCCCTGTGGAAGGCGATGGCGGAGATGGATCTCGTGGAGAGGCTCATCTATCCGCTCTCCCCACCCGGCGACCCACTGGCCGCATCGCTCGTCGACCCGTGGGCGGTGCAGGCGCAGGCAGGCGACGACCCTGTGTGGCTGCGCATCCTTGACCTTCCCTCCGCAGTCGCGCAGCGCCAGTTCGACGGCGAAGGCACCGTGGTTGTCGCCATCACGGATTCCATGGGGTACTGCGAGGGCACGTGGCGCATCCGCGCCGAAGCTGGCCACGGCACCGCTGAGCCCAGCGAGGCCGAGCCGGAGGTTCGGCTGCCCGTCGATGCCCTCGCCGCCATGTGGCACGGGGACCGAACTGCCTCAGAGTTGGCACTCTCCGGCCTGCTCGACGGCGCACCTGCCGCCATCGGGCGACTCTCCCGGCTATTCCAGGTGGACGAGCCGCCGATGAACCTCGCCACGTTCTAGGAGCCTGCGGGCGCTCGGCTCGGATCGGCTCAGCGTGCCCTCGGGTGTGCCGCTGCGTGCACCTCGCGGAGATGCTCGATGGTCACGAGGGTGTAGATCTGCGTGGTGGCCACCGACGAGTGGCCCAGCAGCTCCTGGACCACGCGCAGATCGGCCCCACCGTCGAGAAGGTGTGTGGCGAATGAGTGCCGCAGGGAGTGGGGTGAGACCTCCGCATCGACCCCTGCACCCTGCGCGGCACGCTGAATGATCGCCCACGAGGATTGCCTGCTGAGCCGGGCGCCGCGCTGGTTCAGCAGCAACGCGGGCGTGTGCTTCTTTCCGGCCTCGGCCAGGGCGGGGCGGGCGCGCACCAGGTAATCAGCCACGGCCTTGATGGCGTAGCTGCCGAGGGGCACCACCCGTTCCTTGCCGCCCTTGCCCAGAAGCTTGATCCCCGCCTCCGGCGCGGTCACTGCATGGGCAACGTCGTCGACATCCAACGCGCAGATCTCGGAGACGCGCGCCCCCGTGCCGTACAGGAGTTCCAGCAGCGCCGCGTCACGCAACCCGATGATCTCGGTGCGGTCTGGCGCATCGAGAATTCGCGACACCTCATCGACGCTGAGCGCCTTGGGGAGGCGCTGTTCCAGTTTGGGAGGCGAGACGTCGGCGGCAGGGTTGCTGGCCGTGATGCCCTCCTCGGCGCAGAACTGGTGGAAGGTTCGCACGCTGACCACATGGCGTGCGACCGACGAACGAGCCTGCGTGGTGGCCAGCTCCCGCACGAATCCGGTGACTTCGACGGGTGTGACCTCCCCCACCGTCGCAATGCCGCGCTCGGCGAGGAACTCAACGTAGCGGGCGAGGTCTCGGCGGTAGGCGGCCACCGTGTTGGGAGAGAGACCTCGCTCCGCGCGCACGTGGTTGAGGTAGTCCTCCCGCGCGTCTTCCAGGCGGGTCATCGGTTGCGGATGGGCCACTCGGCATCAGCGGGGCGCAACTCGGCCAGGCGACCGGCGAGGCGAGCTGTCTCAAGCGCCAGCACACCGGAGACGAGGGATGGGGATTGGCAGCGCCCAGCGAGGATGGCATCCACCAGTTCCTGCCGGGGAACCCACTCCCAGGTCATGTGCGCCTCCTCGCCCTCAAGCACGAAGCCGTCCGGGCGGGGCGCCGTGCGCACGTCGCGCGCCAGGTAGACGCGCAGGGATTCCTCACAGGCGCCGGGCGTGGTCAGGAAGTCCACCAAGGTGTGCCAACGATCTGCCGCCAACTCGATCTCCTCCGCCAATTCTCGCTGGGCAGCCAGGAGGAAGCCTTCGCCGTCGACATCCAAGAGGCCGGCGGGGATCTCCACCAATTCCATGCCCACGGGGTGGCGGTACTGGCGCAGCACCGCAATGTCGTCTGTGTCTTCGCGCCACGCCACCACGGCAACCGCGCCTGGGTGCGTGATGAACTGGCGGGTGATCATTTCGCCGGAGGGGGTTTCGATTTCCTCCTCCACGAACGAGGAGACCCGTCCCGTGCCCAGCTCGACGCGGCTGGCCACGGGCCACTTCTTGGGTTGGTCACCGCGCACGTTGGCCCTCCGCCCGGTCTTCCTCGTCGGCCTCAACGCGCTCCCACTTTCGGGCGCGCCACTCACCCCAAGCGGACAGCAGCACGACCCACGCGAACAGTCCCACAGCAATCCACCATCCGGCGTGCACCGGTTCGTGCTCCTCGCCGAGGAAAATCCCCTGCAGATCCCAGGCGGCGCTGCCGAGCACTTCACCCACGATCACGGTGAGGGGGAATGTCAAGGCCGTAGCCAGTGCGGAACGCACGAGCCCCACGACGGCCAAGAGCACCGTCACGCCAAGAAAGATCATGATCCGGTCATGCATCCAGGTGGCCACATAGCGCTGCACACCCCACTCGAGAAAGGCGGCGTGCCACAGCCAGAACAGCACCATCACGCCCAGCACAACCAGGATTCGGTCCAGATAGCGCCGCAGCAACTCAGGAACTTGAGCGGGCATTCATCCCCCTTATCGGGCCGCCTGTGCGAGCAGCTCTCGCGCGTGCTCGATCCCCTTCGTCGACGATGAGGCGCCGCCCATCATACGGGCGAGTTCCGCTGCCCGTTGCTCTTCTGTCAGGAGTCGCACACCGGAAGTTGTCACCTGGCCGTCAGACTCCTTCGCCACCACGAAGTGGGCATCTGCGAACGCCGCCACCTGGGCGAGGTGCGTCACCACGATCACCTGGCTCCGCGCCGCCAGCCGTTGGAGGCGCCTGCCGATCTCCAAACCGACGGCGCCGCCCACGCCGGCATCCACCTCGTCGAACACGTAGGTGTGTTCCGGCCCGGCATCCGCCAGCACCACCTCCAGCGCGAGACGGACGCGAGACAGCTCGCCACCCGAGGCAACCTTCGCCAAGGGGGCCGGTTCCGATCCCGGGTTGGCGGTGAACAGCAGCTCGATCCGATCCGCTCCGTGTGGGCCTTGGGGTGCGTCCGTGACCTCGAAGCGCAGCTCGGCATGGGGCATGGCCAGCGCGGCAAGTTCGGCCTTCACCTGAGCCGCCAGGTCATCCGCCGCAGCCCGTCTGGCGTGGGAGATGGTCGCCGCGTCGGCGTCCAACTGCGCAGAGAGCTCGGCGATCTCGCGACGCAGGGTCTCGATCCGCTCGTCGCTACCCACCAGTTCGCCCAGCCTGACAGACGATGCCTGCGCCCAGGCCAACACCTCGTCGACCGTGGTGCCGTACTTGCGCGTGAGCCCAGCCAGCGCCGCACGCCGCTGGCCCACAGCTTCAAGCCGAAGCGGATCCGCCACCAGGTCATCGACATAGCCGGCAACGTCCGCCGCCAACTCGCCAGCCAACATGGTCAGTTCGACGGCGCGCCCGGCCAACGCTTCAGCCTCCGGATCCCGGTCAGCCAGCGAGCGCAGCGCCTTGCGGGCCTCGCCGGCCAGCCCCACGGCGCTGGGCGCGTCGAAATCAGCCTCTGAGCCGCTGAGTGCCCCGTGCGCGGAGGCAGCCAAGGTGCGCAGTTCGTCGAGGTCCATCAGCTTGGCCTGTTCCGCTGCGAGGGAATCATCCTCACCCGGCTGGGGGCCCACCCCGGAAATCTCATCGAGACCGAAGCGCAGCATGTCTGCTTCACGGGCGCGAGCCATGGATTCCTGCTCGAGGGTGTGGAGCTCGGCGGCAGCCGCGCGGCGAGCAGCGTAGTTGGCACGGTAGCGTTCGAGCCCGGTGGGCTTGGCATGAGCGTCCAGCAGTTCTCGCTGCCGCTCCGGGCTGGCCAACCGGATCTGCCCTGATTGGCCGTGGATGGTGGCGATCTCGCCGATGACATCTGCGAGAGCTGAGATGGGCACCCCTGCCCCACCCACGACCGCTCGGGATCGGCCTTGGGAGGAAACCTGCCGCAGCGTGACGAGCTCGCCATCCTCCACATCTCCGCCGAGGTCACGGACGCGGGCGGCCACGTCGTCGGCGACCTCCCACCGGCCCTCCACCACGGCCTTGGTTGCCCCGCGGCGCACGATGCCGGCATCGCCGCGGCTGCCGAGGAGGTGACCCAGCCCAGAGACGAGCATGGTCTTGCCTGCACCCGTTTCACCGGTCAGGGCGGTGAGGCCGGGGCCGAGCTCAAGTTCTGCCTCGTCGACGACGCCGAAAGCGGTGAGCCGCAGCGTCGTCAACATCACTTCTCCGCTTGCTTGCGCCACCCATTGATGGGCAGGCGGAACTTCTTCACCAAGCGAGTGGTGAACGGCTGCACGCCGAGGCGGGCCAGGCGCAGCTTCGACTCGAACTGGGTGACCTCGATGATCTCGTCATCAGCCACCTCATGGCTGCGGCGGCCGTCGCACCAGATGATGCCGCGAGCCGGGAGTTCTGGCGTGACATCCAGGGTGACCTTCGACGAGGGGCTCAGCACCATGGGGCGGTTGAACAACGCGTGCGCCGCCAGCGGCACCACGAGCATGGCCTGCACATCCGGCCAGATGACGGGGCCGCCAGCCGAGAACCCGTAGGCGGTGGAACCGGAGGGCGTGGAGACGAGCACGCCGTCGCAACCCCAGCGCGACAAGGGGCGGTCATCGATGGTGACCATGACGTCCAGCATGCGCTCGCGGGCCACCTTCTCCAACGACACCTCGTTGATGGCCGGAGACGTCCAGGTGAGCTCGCCCGCGGCGTTGCGCACCTCAACCTCCAGCACGAGGCGCTCCTCCACCAGGTAGCGCTTCTCGTCGACGACCACTGCGAGCTCGTGCAGATCAGACTGCTCAAGTTCGGCGAGGAACCCCACGTGGCCAAGGTTCACACCCAGCAGAGGCACTCCGAGGGGCAGCGCCCACTCGGCTGCGCGGAGGATGGTGCCGTCGCCGCCGAACACCACGGCGAGCTCTGCCTCTCGGTGGTCCAGTGGCTCGAAGCGGATCTCGGGAGCCAGCCGAGCCCCCAGCCGCTCCACATCTTCCTCAAAGACGAGGAAGCCGAAGCCTCTGGCATGGAGGTCCGCCATGAACTCCACTGCTTCATCAAGGGCCTCCTCCCGGACAGGGTGCACCAGGACGGCCACGGTTCGATTAGTCACGCTCCCAGCCTACCGAGAGAACCTGACGAAGTACTCTTCGTTGCCGGAGGCGCCGGGCAGCACGCTGGTGCCTCGCCACAACTCCCGCCAGCCCAGGCTCTGCGCCTCGGCAGCCACGTCGTCGACGGCTTGCCTCCGCAGGCGCTGGTCGCGCACCAGACCGCCCGAACCCAGCCGGTCTCGGCCCACCTCGAACTGTGGTTTGACAAGCAGCAGCGCCTCCCCGCCGTCGGCGAGCACGCCGTCGAATGCTGGGAGGAGCAGCCGCAACGAGATGAAGGACACATCGCCCACAATTCGCTCCACCGGCTGACCATCAAGATGTGCCACGGTGAGGTCGCGGAGGTTGAGCCCTTCGTGGACGCGAACGCGGGGATGGGCGCGCAGTTCAGGAGCGAGCTGGCGGTGACCAACGTCGACGGCGTAGACGAGGTCAGCGCCGTGGGCCAGGCACACCTGGGTGAAGCCGCCGGTGGAGGCTCCAGCATCCAGCACGCGGCCGCGGGGAACGAAACCGGATGCGTCCAAGGCACCGAGCAGCTTGTGGGCCGCACGAGACACCCACGGTTCGACGGTGGCCTCAAGGTGGGAAGCTGGTGTGACGCGCTGAGCGGCCTTGGTGGCCACGACGCCGTCGACCGTCACCCGACCTTCCTCGATGAGGCTGGCCGCGTGGGTCCGGGAGCGGGCCAAGCCACGCTCCACGAGAGCGACGTCGAGCCTCACCGGGCGATGCCGGGAATGCCCAGCTGGGAGACCCCCGGGTCGTTGTTGAGCACTGCTTGGAGCACTCCCTGCGCCTCAGCCAGCTTCGCCGTTTGTGCCTCCAATGGGAGGTCGTCGAGCGATTCCAGCCCGGCGAGCACCTCGCCCACCAATTCGGTACGCCGCACATCCGACGGCGCGGCCTGACGCGGCGTGGGGGTTTCGCTCATCGGAGCGTGTCCAGCACGCCCAACACGTTGCTGATGTCCACGCCAAAGCGCCACTTCGCCTGCAGCGCGGCCCACAGTGCGTCGAGTTGCTCGTCGCGGGTGATGGGCCTGCTGGAGAGGTACCCGATCCCTTCCGAGAAGTCGACTTCCTGGTAGCCGCAGCTGTAGCGCTGGCCTTGGAACTCCGCCTCACGCTTGGGCTCCAAGAGTGCGCTGGCGTCGAAGCCGATGTAGGTGGGGCGGTATTCGGGCGGCGCCTCGGCAAGGTCGGCCTTTCCGTGGGCACCAGTGAACACGAACAGGGAATCCATGCCCACATTGTTGGCGCCGAGGATGTCCGTGTCGGTGCGGTCGCCCACGAAAATGGGGTGCTTGGCGCTGAGCCTGAGCACCGTCTCGTCGAGCAACGGCCGGTACGGCTTGCCCGCGATCTTCGGGTCCACATCAACGCAGTTACGCACCACGCCCAACTGCGAACCAAGCCCGGGGACGATGCCACGTTCCGATGGACGGGTGAGATCAGGGTTGGTCGCGTACCAGACGGCACCCGCCTGGATGGCGAGAGCGGCGTCCTCGAGCCTGGGCCATTCGATGGTGGGGTGATATCCCTGAACAACGGCCACGGGTTCGTCCTCGAGCGAGCCAACGACGGTGAAGCCGGCGCCAGTCAACTGCTGCTGGAGCGCATCCGTGCCCACCGCCAGAATCTTGGCGCCGGCAGGGAGATCTGCAGCAAGCATCCGCAGGGTGGCCTGGGTGGAGTTGACGACATCCGCCTCTGAGGCGTGAATGCCCAACTCCTGGAGGTGCACAGCCACAGCCGCGGGTGTGCGGGCAGCATTGTTCGTCACGAACCCCAGCTGAGTGCCCCGGGAACGCAGCTCGTCGAGCGCTTCTGGAATCCCCTCGACCGCATAGGGACCGAGGTAGATGACACCGTCGAGATCGAACAACGCAGCGTCGTAATCCGCAGCCAGAGCCTTCATCAGCGCTCCTCCTCCGTCGTTGGCTCCTCCAGACTATCGGCCACGTCTGCGGCCTCGTCCTTGGGTGCGACTAGGGCTTCTTCCTCTGCGTCCTCTGCAGACAACGCTTCTTGATCCTCAAGATCCTCATCGTCATCGTCTTCGAGGAAGTTCTCGGGGAGCGTGACGCCGTCGAGAGCGGCGAGGCGGTCAGCGGTATCGAGATCCCCATGGCGGTCCAGCAGGCTGGCGGAGCTGAACCACTTGTAGGCGCCGGCCGTGTCGCCAGAGTCCTCCAGAAGGTTCGCCAACGCGTACTGCAAGCGGGCCTGAGCCTGCGGCGGGCCCACCTTGCGGGAGATGGCCGCCTTCAGCAGGCGCAGCGCCTCGTCGCGTTGCCCCAAGTCATCGCGGATGCCTGCTTCCACGAGCAGACACTCGATGTGCAGGTTCACATCCGGGTTCTTGGGATTCAGTTCGTTCAAGACCTCGAGTGCCTCACGGTGCCTCCCGAGTGCCCGCTCACAGTCAGCAATCAAGGGGATCAGTTCATCGCCGCCGGACATCCGCCGGATGGCGCGGAACTCGCGCAGCGCGATCTGGAACTCACCTGCGGCGTACGCCGTCTCGGCCGCCGCCTCACGGACGATGGGGAGCCGCCCCGCACGACGACGGGCTGCCTCCGCGTGGCGGAACGCAAGCTCCGGATCTTCGTCAATCAGCTGGCCGGCCGCCCAGATGTGGGCCGCAACGGTGTCTGCGAGGTCCTTCGGCAAGCCCTTGAGCTCCGCCTTGACGCCGGGATGCAGCTGGGAATCGTCGAACTCACGCGGGGTCTCAGGCTCATCAGGGCGTGGTGCTGTGCCGGGGCGATGCACCCTCTCCTCGCGCTCCTCCCATCGGCGATCACCGCGGTCGCCGTAGGATCTGCGGTCGTCGCGGTCGCCGAACGACCTCCGGTCGTCGCGGTCACCGAAGCTGCGGCGCTCCCCGCCGAAACGGTCATCGCGACGCGGGCCACGGCGATCATCTCGTTCGCCCCAGCTGCGACGCTCGCCGTCCTGCCGCGGACCACGACGCTCATCACGGTCGCTCCAGCTGCGACGCTCCCCGCCGAAACGGTCATCGCGACGTGGACCACGGCGATCATCTCGATCACCGAAGCTGCGACGTTCGCCGTCCTGACGCGGACCACGACGATCGTCACGGTCGCCCCAGCTGCGGCGTTCGCCGTCGGGACGCGGCCCACCGCCTTCCCTGCGCTCAGGGCGCGGCCCCTCACGGCGATCTCCCCAGGAGCGACGCTCACCATCGCTGCCATACGTACTGCGGCGCTGACCGCGGTCATCCCACGGCTTGCGCTCCCCACCCTCGCGGGGGCCACGATCACCGAAGCTGCGGAGCTCGACACCCTGACGGGGACCTCGACGATCATCACGATCACCCCACGAGCGACGCTCCCCATCCTGACGAGGACCACGACGATCATCA
>JAUNUF010000174.1 GCA_030538315.1 Propionibacteriaceae bacterium | reverse complement strand
CTCCGCTTGGGAGTCTCGCGTTCGTAGGGTGCTGGCCGAAACCTGTGCCTTGCCTTGTTCCCGGTGTGTCCGGGGGCGCCCCCGGACACTCCTTTGACGTCTGGGCGCGGTGGTCGACGTTGTGGCAATCTCACCGGGTTTCGACGCGATGCTCGCAAGACTCGCGTCGGCTCAACCAGCGGTGGGGCGGAGTTTGGCGTAACCGGGGCCAGTCGCGGCGACCTCGGCGTAGATCCGCAGCATCTCCTCGGCCTGCGAGGCGATGCTCCACTGCGACGCCAACTCGACGGAGCGGGCCTGGGCGCGCGTGCGCCACTCGTCGTCCGGCAACCTCTCCAGCACCCGCATGATGCCAGCGGCGAGTGAGGCCGCCGTCGGGCGTGTGATCTCGCCGTTGACTCCGGGGTCGATCACCAGCTGCAGCTCGTGATCCACAGAGACGATTGGTAGGCCAGCGAGCGCGGCCTCGTGGAGGACGAGGGCTTGGGTATCTGTTTGGCTGGGGAAGGCGAACACGTCTGCCATGCCGTAGAAGGCGCCCAGATCGTCGCGTTTCTGCTCGCCGGGCAGGAAGATGCGGCCGGCGTCGCGCCCCTCAGCCAAGATGCGTTTGATGTTGGCGTAGCGCTGCCAGTCGCCGACGATGCACAGCCTCGCGGTGGGGTACTGCGCGTGCACCAACGTGAATGCCTCGGCGAGCAACGGGATGCCCTTTTCCGGCGCGATGCGGCCGGCGTAGAGCACCAGCGGGCCGTCGTGCTCGAAGGGCGGCGGGCCGGGTGGCAAGGGATCCACGCCGTTGGGCACCACACGGACGTTCAGGTTCGGCGACATCTGCAGGCACCGCGCGGCCGTCTTCGGCGACGGTGTGGTGACCAACGTGGCCGTCTCGAGCATCTTCTGACACACGGCCAGCAGCGACGCCGTCGAACGGCCGCGGTCTTCGTAGCGGATCTCGGCTTGGCGGATGTCGTGTTGGCTGACGAACTTGCCACGGGTGAGCGTGGCCCACGCGCGCACCACTCCAGTGAGCAGCGGCAACACCGTCGAATAGTGATCTGCGTAGGCGTCGAAATCCGTGTGCCAGGTCTGGATCATGGGGATGCCCAGGCGCTGCGCGGCCCACGTGCCCAGCACGCCGATGGTGCCGAAGCCGTGCACGTGCAGCACGTCAGGACGCATCTTGCCCACCTGCTCGATGGTGCGCTCAAAGTGGCGGCCGTTGGCCACCCGAGTGGGCATCTTGGGAACGCGCACGGACGGCAGGCGGATCTCGGTGCGCCCGGGGCGACCATGGTGCGGGTTGGGCCCCTTGGCTGCGGGGGCGACGACGATCACCTCATGCCCGGCGTCGAGCAGGTTGCCCTCCAGTTGCTGCACCGCGAACATGAGGCCGTTGGAACCCGGGCCGTAGTTGTCGATGAACTGCGCCACTCGGAGTGGGCGTCCAACGGTGGGCACGGCGGGGGTCACCCGGCCACTCTAGCCCGTAGGGGTGGTTGAGTGCGCTGAAGGGTCGGCTGTGATGCGCGGCTGGGATCGTCGCCTGATGTGCTGTCCTCGGGCTTGCGGCCTTCGGGTACCCAGTCCTCGGCGCTGCTGCCGCGGCCCTCCTAGCGTGTCCGCGGGCGGCGGGATAGCGTCGGGACATGCGTGTGGTGATAGCCCCGGATTCCTTCAAGTCGACGATGACTGCGGTTGAGGCGGCGCGGGCGGTCGCTGAGGGTTGGGCCGAGGTGCGTCCCTCGGATGAGGTGGTGTTGCTTCCCATGGCCGACGGTGGGGAGGGCACTCTGGACGCCTTCGCTGCGCTCCCCGGAGCTGAGCGGGTTCCGGTGGATGTGGTGGATGCGTTGGGTGAGCCGCGTCGGGCGTCGTTCGTTCTGCTGGGTCGCTCTGGTGCGGAGGGGGCGTTCGTTGCAG
>JAUNUF010000064.1 GCA_030538315.1 Propionibacteriaceae bacterium | reverse complement strand
CAACCAACGCGCGGGGCTGAACCATCGTCGCAGGCTCAAGCGACGTGCGCGGCTCAGGCAGCGCCCTCCGAGGCGCGCTCAGTGCTGGCCGGCCCGCGCTCACATAGGCGAGCCGGGCGCGGGCGAACTCCTCGGCGTCGGTGTGCTGCATACCTTCATGGTTGTCAAAACCCGCAGCGATTCACCACGACTTGATGAAGCTGTGGATAACCTACGCATCCGACGCCAAGAAGGCATCGACCTCAGCTGCGGTGGGCGGCTGGGCGCCCTTTCGCGTGCAGACGATGGCTGCCGCGGCCGTGCCCCTCGCCAGCGCAGCGGCCACGTCGTCGGGATCCTCGGCGTAGCCGGAGAGGAAGCCCGCCATGAAGGTGTCGCCTGCCCCGACGGTGTCCACCACATCGATGGTGCGCCCGGGCACCCGGATGATCCGGCCGTCTGGCTTGACCGCGGCCGCGCCATCAGGGCCGAGGGTGACGATGAACATGGCCAACTCGAACTCGGCAGCCCAGGCCCCGGCGTAGGCCAAGGGGTCGGTGTCGTCGTCCACCAACCAGGCGATGTCCTCGTCGCTGGCCTTGACGATTCCCTGGTTGCGCCCCACCGCCGTCATGAGGTCTGAAACCAACCCAAAGTACTGCGCCCGATCCGGCAGTGTGGAGGGCCGCACGTTGATGTCGAAGCTGATCGCCGCTTCCGTGGCGCGGACGAACTCGAGGATCCTTGGAGCCCCAGGCCCAATCACGGATCCGATCGAGCCGAAATGCAGCCAGTCATCGGCTTCGAGCACGGGAAACTCGTCGCGGCGCCAGTTGAAGTTCGAGGTCTGGTCGAAGTGGAAGAAGTAGCTGGCCTTCCCCTCCTCGTCGAGGGAGACCACGGCCACGGAGGTGGCCTCGTCAGTGGACACGGCCAGATCGAGCTGGACATCTGCCGCCTCGAGATGGCTGCGCAACTGGCGGCCAAACGCATCAGTGCTGAGCCGCCCCAGGAAGTGAGTGTCCTGCCCAAGCTTCGCCAATGCCGTGGCGGTATTGAACGGGCCCCCGCCGGAGCGGGCGATCCACCGGCTCTCGGCTGGTGAGATCTGCTCTTCAGGCATCAGATCGATGAGTGCTTCTCCGCACACCACAAAACGCATGGCAGCAATCTACGCCACGGGACAGTGGAGAGTTATCCACAGCCAACCAAGCTCGTGGTGATTCCTGGTGCATTTTGCCAACAGTGGTGGCATGACAACCATTCCCGTGCTGCGGAGCAACTCACGCGCAGATCTTCTGGCCATCCCCTCCTACATCTTCGAGTTCCACCCCTCCGAATCCGTCGTGGTGATCGCGATGCGGGAAAACATCGTGGCGTTCTCCGCCCGGCTGGAGGCAAACTGGTTCGAGACCCAATTCGACCAGACGGCGAATCAGTTGATCAATGCTTCGGCCCGTCTGGGCAGCTGCCACTTCCTGCTTCTCGGCTACTCAAAGGATCTGGAGCTCGCCTACATCGGCGTCAGAGAGGCTGCGGAGGTGCTGGGGATGTACCGGGTCTCGGAGGCCCTCATCACAAATGGCTCCGAATACTGGTCCTTGCCCGACGGGGTGGGCCCTGTCCCCTATGACCCCGATACCAGCCCCATCACGGCACAGGCCGTCTACTCCGGTGTCAACATCGCCGCCTCCAGAGAGGAGGCGGTGGCCCCGGTCGTGGAGTGGGACCCGCCGTCGGAGGACGTCCTGTGCCAGGCACTTGATGACATCCAGGCACTCCTGCCAGACGAGCGTCTGTCCCTGCTGCAGGAACTCATCGAGTCGGACCCACCCGTCGGTGGAGAGGATGCCCTGAATCTGGCTTGCCTGATGATGGACGAGGAGTGCGCTGCCGCCGTGCTCGCCGCCCTGAACATGGCCAACGCAGAGGTGCTGTGGGCAAACCTCTCCGCCGCCAGGCGCGTGACCCCCATCGTCGCCGAGCCGACGGTTGTCTCGCTGCTCGGCTTGTCGTCTTGGCTGGCGGGGCGTGGGGCGCAAGCATCGGCCTGCGTGGAGCAAATGGCGCTGCTGGAGCCCTGCCACCCCATCGGGGGGTTGCTCACCCGGATCCATCTGGGCGGCATCGCGCCCCAGGAATGGGAGTGTGTCATTGGGGAGCACGGTTAAGCTTGGGCAATCATGAGCAATCCGCATTGGCCGCCCGGGGACCGAAGCAATCCCAAGTCACCTTGGGCCGCACAGGACGCGTCCTGGCGCCCCCAGGAGTTCCGTGACGCCCAGGGCCGCGACCCGCGCCAGCCCTTTGGTCAGCAGGCTCCCCCGCCTCCGCACTATGAGGATCTGGAGCCACCGAAGAAGTCCAACGCCGCCCTGTTCGCGGTGCTGGGAGTCATCGGGCTGGTGGCCGCCATCGTGATCGCCATGCAGTTCTTCGGCGGCGGGGATTCAGAGCCAACAGCAGCTCCCTCGGTGACGAGCACGGCGGAACCCACCCCTGAACGCACTGGAAACTACATCCCCTTCGAGGGCAACGGCAACGGAATCTTTGAGATCCTCAACCATTCCTGGGAGGGCGATCAGCTCAACATGCGCATCAGGGTGGAGGTGGACAACGGCGAATACGCCTTCGCGGTGTTCGCCTTCACCAACGAAACCCGCGTGAGCTATGACCCAGTCGACATGCGTGCCTTCAGCGCCAGTTCCTCAGAGCCCTATGAGGGCGACGTGAGTTTCATCATGCCCAATGCAGATTCCACCATCGTGCTGACCACCCCATCTGGGCGGGTGGCGCTCAACGCGCTGCCCGTGAAGGGCACCTAGGCCTCAACCTGAGTGGCCGCCTCAGCGGCGCGTCGGCGCTCCTCGATGGCATCCGGGTGATCCTTGGACAGCATGGCAACGCCGTAGACGGCGATGGCGCCGGTGACGATCATGCCGATCATCGGGCCGACACCCATCCCCAGGCCTTCGCCGAGCACCACCAGGCCAAACACCACCGCGACGAACGGGTCCACCGTCGTCATGGTGCCCACCGTGATTTCTGCCGGGCCCGAGGCGTATCCCTGCTGGATCATCCAGGCGCCCAGCACGTAGCACAGGAGCATCATGGCCACGGTGGCGATGAACTGCAACGAGCCGAAGCTGTGATTGTGCTTCTGGATCAGGTTCATCGAGGCCTTCATGAACCCAGAGGCCAACCCGTAGAAGATGGCGCCCACCGAGGACCACAGGATGGCCTTGGCCCAGGCCACCGCGCGGGTGGCGAAGAAGGACAACACGGCGCAGATGACGCACACCACGATGAATGACCAGAGCATCGCGGAGAAGCTGACGTACTTCTCCCCCGTGGCGAACAGGGAGGAGAAGACGGTGAAGCCCACCACACCCAACACGGTGATGCCAACAGCACGCCACAGCTTGGCGCTGATGTGATGCTTGTGGATTCTCGAGGCGAGCAGCACAGACCACGGCACCGCGAGAATGCCCACGGGCTGCACCACGGAAACTGGAGCAAAGGTCAGGGCAGCGAGGTGGATGGCGGCACCGGTGAATACCAAGGCAAGGCCAATCACCCACTTCGGCACGGTGAAGAGCTTCAGCAGCCCCTTGAGTGTGAGCCGGTTGGACGACGCGACGCCGCTGGGATCAAACTGGCTCTTGACGCCAAGGCTCTGCATGATCGCGCCGCTGGCGAACAGGAATGAGCTGAACACCTGCATGGCGATGGCGAGCAGAATCGTGGGCTCCACGGGCGCGTCCCTTCGGTCGGATCGGGCAACAGACTATCCGACGAAGACCACAACCTTGTCTCCAGTGCGGGTGGCCTCGAACAGCGCCTCCGCTGCGGCCTTGTCCCGCACGTTGACGCAGCCCTTGGAGGAGCCGTTGTAACCCCGGGCAGCGAAGTCGCTGGAGTAGTGCACGGCTTGACCGCCGGAGAAGAACAGCGCGAACGGCATCTTGGAGCCGTACAGCTTGCTCACGTGGTTGCGAGACTTCCAACCGATGGAGAACGTGCCCTCACGCGTGGGGGTGAGTTCTGAGCCGAACCGCACGTCCATCGTCATCTGAACCTTGCCGTCGATGACCCATGCCAGCTTGCGCTGCTTCTTGGATACGCACACCACTCGGCCCTGCAGGCACCGGTCATCCAGGCGAAGCTCACTTGATTTCGGGGCCGCCACGATGTTGTTGAGTTCGTCCGTGGTGGGCTTGCGGGTCATGGAGTACAGCCTGTCGAGGGTGCGCTGGTCAACCTCACCGGTCACGGGAATCTCCCGCTTGGCCTGGAATCCCTCCACGGCTTCAACCGTCTTGGGCCCGTAGGCGCCGTCGATCTTCTCGAAGTACCACTTCAGCTGCTTCAAGCGGGCCTGCACGTCCTTGACCTCGTCACCCTTGCTGCCGTGGGCGTACAGGGCGGGGCCGGGGGTGAGGATGTTGTGCATCTCATCGTGGGTGGGCGTGCGGGTCATGTCCAGCAACCTGTCCCACGTTGCTTGGTCAACCTCACCGGTGCCCGGTAGTTCGCGCTTGACCTGGAAGCCCTCCACAGCGAGGCGGGTGGCATCGTCGTAGGAGCTGGTGATCTTCCCATGCAGCCAGTTGATCTGCAGCAAGCGGTGCTGGAGTTCCCGCACCTGCTCGTTGTCATCGCCGGGCCGCAGGATGGGTGGGGCCACAGGGACCACCTCTGGAGTGGAGGTGGTCTCGGGTTCCTCCACCCCAGGCTCTGCAGTGGGCTCCTCCTCCACGACAACCTCAGGAGTCTCCGCGACCGGCTCGGGATCTGGTTCGACGGCGGGCTCAGCCACCGGCTCCAGACTGGGCACCACTTCAACGTCGTCCACAGCCGGCACCGCGTCATGGTGGGCACCTTGGTTGGCCACAGGCACGGCGTGGGGGGCATAGGCCTCAGGAGCGCAGGCGCCCAGGCTCAAGCTGACAAGGGCCGCCAGCACGACGCCAGCGCGGCGCATCCGGGGGTTGGCAAACACAGTGAACCTCGCAGGGGGAAGATCGGTTCGGTCATGTGCAGGATACGGCTGAGCAGTGGGGCTGGCGGTGTGACACGCGGTGCGGATCATTGCGGTCCTCCTTGAGGTCTCACTCTGAATACGCATCAGCTCGCAGATTGGTTGACGCAAGACCCGGGAAATTTTTCCCGCTAGGAACCCACCCTCAACGCACGACGCCGGTGCTTCCAATCCGGCAACAGTTGATCCATGCCCGCGTAGAACTGAGGCCCGTGGCCGCGGACGATCAGATGCATCAGCTCGTGGACCACCACGTATTCCAACGCCGACGGCGGATGCTCTGCCAGTGCCGTGTTCAGGGTGATGGAGCCGGTGCGATGGTTGCAGGTGCCCCAACGGCTTGTCATGCGCCTCAACTTCAGGGATGTGTGCTGACGCCCCACGAGGGGCTCATAGCGTGCGAACAGCTCTGGCAGAGCCGCCTGAAGCTCACGGCGGTACAGGTTCTCCAAGCCGCGTTCCCACGCGGCCACATCCGGGCCGGACAGGGTGAGCACGCCGTCGGCGAGCCGCGCGCCGGCCCGAGGCGCATCAACCACCCGCACCGCCAGCCATTCGCCCCAGAGCCTGACCCGGGACCCGTTGCCCAATGCCTCCTTCGGTGGGTGTGCACGCAGCATGTCTGCCCGCACCTGCCTCAGCCAGCCCTCACGGCTGCTGAGGAACTCCTTGACCGTGGACTCCGGGACCCCGAAAGGAACGGAGACCTTTACCCTTCCATCAGGGGGCAGAACGCGCAGCCTGAGATTCTTCACGTCCTTGTACGTGACCTCCGCCCGCACTCCACCAATCTGGAGGTGTGAGGTGTGCGTGCGCCTTCTGTTCATGGACCACATCGTAGGAGTAGCCAACGACAAACCCGCATGGCAAGGGCAGCCCCAAGAGTTAACCTGTCGTTCACGCAAACGCTGCAGATAAGTTTGGCACTTGTCACTTAGCCTGCCCCGATTGCGCAGATCAGCACCTCACGTAGCAGACTAGACGTGTGTCCCCCGAACTGATCGTTCTAGCGCTTGTCGTCGTGACCGCTCTCGCCTTTGACTTCACCAATGGATTTCATGACACCGGGAACGCGATGGCCACGTCCATCGCCACCCAGGCCCTGAAGCCCAAGGCTGCTGTCACCCTCTCTGCAATCCTCAACCTCATCGGCGCCTTCCTGTCGGTTGAGGTGGCTCTCACCGTCACCAATGCGGTGGTGAACATCCAGGATTCCAGCGGTGCCCCACGCGCTGAACTCATCGGCGACGGCGGCATGGCGCTGTTGATGATCATCCTCGCCGGCTTGGTGGGCGCCATCGTCTGGAACCTGCTCACCTGGTTGCTCGGCCTGCCCTCAAGTTCCTCACACGCCCTGTTCGGAGGCCTCATTGGCGCCAGCATGGCTGGTCTCGGCGTCAACGGCGTCAAGTGGGTGGGCGACGGCACAAAGCTCGACGGCGTGCTCGGCAAGGTCATCCTCCCTGCGCTGCTCTCACCCGCCATTGCAGTGGCTGTCGCCTCAGTGGGCACCTGGCTCGTCTACCGCATCACCCAGGGCGTTGCCGAGAAGTACAGAGAGGGCGGCTTCCGTTGGGGCCAGATCGGTTCGGCTTCGCTCGTGTCGCTGGCCCACGGCACCAACGATGCACAAAAGACCATGGGCGTGATCACGTTGGCGCTCATCGCCACGGGCACCTGGACGGATCTTGAAGCCGTGCCGTTCTGGGTGAAGCTCACGTGCGCGCTCGCCATTGCGCTGGGCACCTACATTGGCGGCTGGCGGATCATCCGCACGCTCGGCAAGGGCCTCGTGGAGATCTCCTCACCGCAGGGCATGGCGGCTGAGTCCTCGTCCGCAGCGGTCATCCTGGCCTCAAGCCATCTGGGATTTGCCCTGTCCACCACTCACGTGGCAACCGGCTCCATCCTGGGATCTGGTGTGGGCAAGCGAGGCGCCAAGGTGAATTGGTCCGTAGCTGCCCGCATGCTGATGGCTTGGGCCATCACCCTCCCTGCTGCCGGCATCGTGGGCGCCGCTGTCTGGTTCATCGGACACACCCTGGGCGGCATGTTTGGCGCCACCGTGATCTTCCTCATCCTGGTGGCCTCCTCCCTCTGGATGTACCGCCACTCCCAGAAGTCCCGCATCGACCACCGCAACGTCAACGATGACTGGGTGGAAGATGTCACGCAGCGTCAGCTGCCCGAAGAGCCCGTCGTCAAGCCCCGAGGCATGAGGAGCAAGGTATGAACAACCTCTGGTTCGCACTCGAAGGCGCGTGGCAGGTGCTCCTCGCGGGGCTGTTGCTCGGCGCAGGCCTCCCTGCCATCTTCTCTCTTGGCATCCGCGCGCTGTCCTACGGCGCCCATCAGAACGTGGACGATCACACTCCGCACCCATTCGCCAAGGTGGTGGCCGGTTTGGCATTCGGGCTGGTCATTCTGGCTGTCGTACTCGGCATCGGAGTGATCGTGTCCCACGGCATGGGCTACCGCCTCAGCTTCGAGAACCTCTACCCCGCCTTCGTCCCGAAGTAGGAGCCAACCCCGGAGCGCATCAGGCAGGGACGGGACAAGTACGCTCGCGGCGCACGCGCAGCACCAGCGCGACGGCGAGCAGGCCGATGGACGCGGCCGCCAAGAACGGTTGCACGGGCGCAAAGAACTGCAGCGCACCCGTGTAACCCAACGCCAACAGCACCAGCTTGTTGCACACCGGACAGCCCACTGCGAAGAAGGTGGCGAATGCTCCGGCAGCGCCGAGCTTCCCCCCGCGCTCCTTGTCTGGGGTGTCCTTGCGCGCCACATAGGTGGCGGTCACCAGCCCGGCCAGCGCAGCGGTGACCAAGAGGACCGGCCAGGCCCACGCCGTCGGCGGGATCTCCCGACCGAAGACCGGGTTGGGGATCAGCGCTGTGGGGATGGCCACCACCAGCACGGTTGCCAGTGCGGTGACGGCGGCGGTGAACCACCGTCGAACCGGCCAGGTGGCCAACTCCGCAAACAGCCCCCGCGGCTCTGCCTCCACGCGGATGGGCAGCGTCACTGATCTGCAGCCTCAGCCTGCTCCTTGGCGATCTCGGCATGGACCTCTTCCATGTCAAGCGCCTCCACGGCCTCGATCAGTTCCTCGAGCGCCTCTGCGGGCATCGCACCTGCCTGGGAGAAGACGATGACGTTGCCACGGAAGGCCATCAGCGTGGGGATGGACATGATTTCGAAGGCAGCAGCGAGCTCGCGCTCCGCCTCGGTGTCCACCTTGCCGAAGACGATGTTCGGGTGCTTCTCCGAGACCGCTTCAAAGATGGGCCCGAAATGGCGACACGGGCCACACCAGGCAGCCCAGAAGTCGAGCAGCACGATGTCGTTGTCGGCAATCGTCTGCTGCAGGTTGTCCTTGGTGATTTCAATGGTTGCCATGATCCCTACCTTATACCCCCGAGGGTATTGGTTGCCAAACGCGAGCCTCCAATGGGAGAACACCCGCACCTTCGCTGTTACCACAACGTTACCCGCGTTGTGGGACTCGCCGTGTGGACAGGTTCCCGACGCGGCCCGTTTCGTGCCAAGCTTGCACCCCAACTGGCTTGAAGTCTGCCTTCTGCACGCCAGTCGTCGAATAGGAGAAACACAGATGAAGCTCACGCGCCGCGCGCTCTTTGGCACCACCGCTGGCATCGCGATCGCCAGCACCCTTGCCGCCTGCTCTGCCTCCCCCGGTGGCGGCTCCGGAGCCTCCGGAGACAAGATTCGCCTCGGTGTGAACTATGAGCTCTCCGGCCCTGTGGCCACCTACGGTCAGGCCTCCGTGGCCGGCATCAAGATGGCCGTCAAGGAGATCAACGACGCCGGCGGTCTCGACGGCAAGCAGATCGAGCTGGTGGAGTACGACAACAAGTCTGACGCTGCCGAGGCCACCACGCTGGCCACGCGCCTCATGTCCCAGGACGGCGTGCTCGCCTGCATGGGCCCCGCCACTTCCGGCAACTTCAAGGCCACCATCCCTGTCGCTGACGACTCGAAGGTCCCCGTGGTCTCCGGCTCCGCAACCGCAGACGACGTCACTGTCGACGCGAGTGGTCTGAAGGAGTACGCGTTCCGCATCTGCTTCAACGACTCGTTCCAGGGCACCATCATGGCGAAGTTCGCCGCTGAGAACCTGTCCGGCAAGAGCGCGGTCATCGTGCAGGACAACAGCTCCGATTACGCCTCCGGCCTCGCCGCCGCGTTCGAGAAGGAGTTCACCAGCCTGGGTGGCACCATCGTCGCCACCGAGGGCTTCACCTCGGGCGACACCGATTTCAACTCGATCCTCACCCGCCTGCGCGGCCAGAGCTTCGACGTCGTGTACCTTCCCGGCTACTACCAGGAGGCTGGCCTCATCATCAAGCAGGCCCGCGAGCTGGGCATCACCGCACCCGTCCTGGGTGCCGATGGCTTCGATTCCCCCACCCTGCTGGAACTGGCTGGCGCCGCGCCGCTCAACGACGTGTACTTCACCAACCACTACAGCCCCATCGATGAGGACCCGGCCGTCGTTGAGTTCATCAAGGCCTTCGAGGAGGCCAACGGCGAGCAGCCCAACGCCTTCCACGCTCTGGGCTACGACCTCGGCAAGTTCGTCATCGACGCCGTGAGCCGCGCCTCGGAACTCACCGGCGAAGCCGTCAAGAACGCCATGGCGGAGACCAAGGGCTTCACCGGCGTCACCGGCACCTTCGACATGGACGAGAACCACAACCCGGTCAAGTCCATCGTCGTCATCGGCCTCAAGGATGGCGTCCAGGACACCAGCGAGAAGGTCGGCTGACCCACTTGACCATGGGCGGCGGGTCGGGACTTTTCCGACCCGCCGCTCATTCAGTTACACGGCCGGGCGTTTCGGCGCATAATTTGCGGAGGCCAAGGCCGCGAGGGGAGACACGAAGAACGTGACGGAGATACTTCAGCAGGTGGTGAACGCGCTGTCGCTGGGCAGCATCTATGCGCTCATCGCCTTGGGCTACACGATGGTCTACGGCATCATCAAGCTCATCAACTTCGCCCACGGCGAGATCTACATGATCGGCGCCTTCGTCGGCTACTGGACCATGAGGGTGTTCCACCTGGACTTCTTCGTGGCGCTGATCGCCGCGATGATCATCTGCATGGTGCTGGGCGTGCTCATTGAGCGCATCGCCTATCGGCCGCTGCGCCAATCCACCCGGCTCGCGTCGCTCATCACCGCCATCGGCGTCTCCCTGCTGCTGCAGTACACGATGATGCGTTTCGTGGGCGCTGATCCCCGCGCCTACCCTCCCCTGCCGGATTACATGAACCAGTCGTTCAACCTGGGTGGCGTCGTCATCAAGAGCCAGCAGCTGGTCATCATCGGCATTTCGGTGCTGCTCATGATTGGCTTGCAGTTCATCGTCAAGACCACCCGGATGGGCAAGGCGATGCGGGCAGTCTCCCAGGATCCCGAGGCCGCGCAGCTGATGGGCATCGGCGTGGATCGCACCATCTCGTTCACCTTCGCGCTCGGCTCGGCACTCGCGGGCGCTGCCGGCGTTCTGGTGGGCGTCTACTACAACTCCATCAACCCGTTCATGGGCATCATGCCCGGTTTGAAGGCCTTCGTCGCTGCAGTCTTCGGTGGCATCGGCATCATTCCCGGCGCCTTGATCGGCGCCTACGTCATCGGCGGCTCCGAGACGCTGGTCTCCAGCCTCGGCTTCTCGCTGCTGCGCGACGGCGTGGTCTTCGCCATCCTCATCGCCATCCTCAGCCTGAAGCCCACCGGCCTGCTGGGCAAGAACGTGCGGGAGAAGGTGTGAGCATGCTGAGGAACATCCTGCGCTGGGCACTCCCCCTCGCCGCCGCCTACGGAATCGTGCTGCTGCTCATCGAGATCGGCGTCATCGACAACTACCTGTTCGCCACGATGATGACGATCTGCATCAACATCATCCTGGCCACCAGCCTCAACCTCGTCGTCGGTTTCACCGGGCAGCTCGCGCTCGGCCATGCCGGCTTCATGGCCGTGGGCGCCTACACCTGCGCGATCATCACGATGCGCGTCGACGGCATCGGCGGCTTCCTGCTGGGCGTGGCGGCTGGCGCAGCCCTTGCGGCGTTCCTGGGCTTCCTGATCGGCCTACCGGTGCTGCGGCTGCGCGGCGACTACCTGGCCATCGCCACCCTCGGCTTCTCCGAGATCATCCGGGTGGCCATCAACAACATGGAGATCACCAACGGCGCCGCCGGCCAATCCGGCATCCCCCGCCACGTCGACTGGAACTGGATGTTCGGGTTCCTCGCCCTCACGCTGATCTTCCTGTGGCACTACATCCGCAGTTCCCACGGCCGGCGTGCCGTCGCAGTCCGCGAGGACGAGATCGCGGCGGAGGCCATCGGCATCAACACCACCCGCGTCAAGGTTCAAACCTTCGTCATCGCGGCTTTCTTCGCCGGCCTGGGCGGCGCCCTGTACGCCTCGTACTTCTACGTGCTGCAGCCCAACCAGTTCGGGTTCCTGCGCTCCATCGACATCCTCGTGATCGTCGTCCTGGGCGGTCTGGGCTCCATGTCCGGCTCCATCATCGCCGCCATCCTCCTCGCGGTGGTCTCCACGGCCCTGGCGCAGTTCACCGACGTGCGCATGATCATCTACTCCCTCACCATGGTGCTGATCATGATCTTCCGCCCCGGCGGCATCATGGGCTCCCGCGAGGTGAGCCTGGGCATCCTGGGCAAGGCGTTCGGTGACAAGAAGAAGGAGGTCACCCGATGAGCCTGCTCACGGTCACGGACCTCACGCGCAACTTCGGCGGCCTGACGGCCGTCTCGCGGGTGAACCTGCACGTCGACGAGGGCGAACTCGTGGGGCTCATCGGCCCCAACGGCGCCGGCAAGACCACGCTCTTCAACCTGCTCACCGGCGTGTACCCGCCGTCGTCGGGCTCCATCACCCTCACGCTGGACGGCGAGACCACCGAGATCGGTGGAAAGAAGCCCAGCATCATCTGCCGCGCTGGCGTGGGCCGCACGTTCCAGAACATCCGCCTGTTCAAGGAACTCTCGGTGCTCGACAACGTGCGCATCGCGATGCAGCAGAACCATCCCTACAGCCTCATCACCGCCTTCACCCACGCTGGGAAGTTCGGCTCCATCGAGGAGCAGATCCGCAAGGAGAGCATGGAGCTACTCGACGTGATGGGCCTCGCGTCCAAGGCGGATGAACTCTCCAGCAACCTGTCCTACGGCGACCAGCGCCACCTCGAGATCGCCCGCGCCCTCGCCGTCCGGCCCCAACTGCTCCTCCTCGACGAGCCGGCAGCCGGCATGAACCCGAACGAGACGCGCGACCTCACCGAGCTGATCGCCAAGCTGCGCCGCGACTTCGGCCTCACCGTCGTGCTCATCGAACACGACATGAGCCTCGTGATGAAGATCTGCGAACGCATCTACGTGCTGGATCACGGCACACTGATCTCCAACGGCACCCCGGCTGAGGTGCGCAACGATCCCAAGGTCATCCAGGCGTACCTGGGCGAGGAGGTCACAAGTGCTTGAAGTCAAGGACCTGAACGTTCACTTTGGCGTGATCCATGCCATCAAGGGCATCTCGTTCAACATCAACGAGGGTGAGATCGTCACACTCATTGGCGCCAACGGCGCCGGAAAGTCGACGACGCTGCGCTCCATCTCGGGCCTCAAGAAGCCCACCTCCGGCACCATCACGCTGGAGGGCACCGACATCACGGGTACTTCTCCCCAGAACCGCGTGGCCCGCGGCCTCAGTCAGGTGCCTGAGGGCCGGCGCGTCTTCCCGGAGATGACGGTGCAGGAGAACCTGGATCTAGGCGCCTTCCTGCGCAAGGGCAGCAACCACGCCGAGGAGGATGCCGTCTTCGACCGCTTCCCCATCCTCGCGGAGCGGCGCAAGCAGTTGGCGGGCACCCTCTCGGGCGGCGAACAGCAGATGCTGGCCATGGGGCGCGCACTGATGGCCAAGCCGAAGGTGCTGCTCCTGGACGAGCCGTCGATGGGCCTGGCTCCCCTGTTGGTGCAGGAGATCTTCGACATCATCGTGGCCATCAACGCGGCCGGCACCACCGTGCTGCTCGTGGAGCAGAACGCCCACATGGCCTTGCAGATCGCGCACCGCGCCTACGTGCTGGAGACCGGCTCGATAGTCTTGTCCGGAGAAGCAAAGGAGCTCGCGCAGGCCGATGAGGTCAAGCGCGCATACCTCGGAGGGTAGATAGAGATGCTGATCAAGCAGCGGATGACCGCCAACCCATTCACCGTCACTCCTGAGCACACCATCCCTCAGGCGCAGGAAACCATGGACAAGCATGGCGTGCGCCACCTCCCCGTCGTGGAGGACG
The DNA here is from genome assembly GCA_030538315.1 of Propionibacteriaceae bacterium. Taxonomy (GTDB): domain Bacteria; phylum Actinomycetota; class Actinomycetes; order Propionibacteriales; family Propionibacteriaceae; genus Arachnia. The sequence goes on along the minus strand of JAUNUF010000064.1, from coordinate 2,112 downwards.
GCCGCGTGGTAGGCGTGATCTCGGCCAACGACATCGCCGCCGCCATGCCGTCGAAGGCCACCACACTCTCCGCAGGCGAGGCCACCTATCTGGTGTCCAAGCTGAAGGTGGGCAAGGTGATGAGCCGCAACCCCATCACCATCTCTCCAGATGCCCTCCTCGAGGAGGCCGCCGTCGTGATGCGAGACAAGAAGATCGAGATGCTGCCCGTCGTGCAGGACGGCAAGCTCACCGGGGTCATCACGGAGAGCACCATTCTGGACAGCTTCATCGACCTGCTGGGCTTCAAGGAGCACGGCACCCGCCTCACGGTTGAGGCTCCAGACGAGTTGGGTGTGCTCGCCCGCCTCACGGGGATCATGGCGGCGCACAATGCCAACATCCAGCATGTTGCGGTGCACCGCAGCGGATTGGGTCACAGCATCGTCGTCATCGGGGTCAACACCCTCAATACTGAGGAGATCGAAGCGGAACTCGAAGGCGACGGGCTGCGGGTCTTGGGCAAGTTGGTCAACCGACACGATTCCTGAACGCTGATCACGGCATGCGTCTGGGGCACTGAATAGAGTTGGGGGTATGACAACCCCTGTGACCCTCGCCATCCTCGGCGCCTCTGGAGATCTGGCGCACCGCCTCCTCATCCCTGGGCTCGGCACTTTGCTCAACACTCATCCTCATTACGACGTGACTCTCGTGGGGTGTGCTGCGGACGAGTTGACGCATGACGAATGGGTGGGCCGCGTCAAGGAGGCTCTGGGTGACAAGTGCCCGAAGGAGAGCATCGAGCGGGTCATCGCCACCACACGCTACGAGAAGCTGGATCTCACCAATTCGGAAGACCTGCGGGGCCTGCTCAGCGGCTTGGGCGAGGCTCCTGTGCTGTATCTGGCGCTTCCGCCCTCCATCACCCTCCGGCTATGTGAGGCCCTTCAGGGCATCGACATCCCGGCAGGCCTCCGGCTGGGCTTGGAGAAGCCCTTCGGCTCGGATCTCGAATCTGCCCGGCGGTTGAACGAGCTGCTCGCAGGTCTCGTCCCAGAGAACCAGATCTTCCGGATCGACCACTTCCTGGGCAAGTCCGTGGTGCTCAACCTGTTGGGGTTGCGGTTCACCAACCGCATCTTCGAGCAGACGTGGAACAAGCACAACATCGAGCGGGTGGAGATCACCGTCGACGAGGCGCTGGCCCTCGAAGGCCGCGCGCGCTATTACGACGGCGCTGGGGCGATGCGCGACATGATCCAGAGCCACCTTCTACTGGTGCTCGCACTATTCGCCATGGAGGAGCCGCCGTCGCTCAACGAACGCGACGTACGGGATCTGATCGCCCTCATGCTGCGCCACACCCAGCTCTGGGACGACGACCCGGTGGCAGCCTCCCGACGCGCGCGCTACACCGCCGGCCAGATTGGTGGCCGGGAGATCCCCAACTACGTGGATGAGCCGGGCGTCGACCCGTCGAGGAACACTGAGACGTTGGCAGAGGTCACCGTGCGGATCAATACGGACAGGTGGGCTGGCGTGCCCTTCCGGCTGCGGAGCGGCAAGGCGTTGGGAGATGCTCGCAATGGCATCACTGTGCTGTTCCGCCCTGTGGATCATGTGCCAGATGGCTTCATTGGGGTGCCGCCGAACGTGTTGAGCATCGGCATGAAGCCGGCCAACATCAAGTTGGGCATCTCCACGAATGCCGAATCCAACCGGTTTGCCCTCGATCAGTCAGTGCTCTCGACGGATCTGGCGGAGAGCCCGCTCAAGCCCTACGGCGAAATCCTGGATTCGATCTTCCGGGGAGATCCCCTGCTCACCGTTCGGGGCGATGTCGCCGAGGAGTGCTGGCGGATCGTGGAGCCAGTCATCGAGGCATGGGAGTCGGGTCTGGTGCCGTTGGACGAGTACCGGGCCGGCGGCGCGGGCCCATCGAGCTGGAACCTCTGAGCAAAGCAAAACCGGCGTCTGACCTAGTCAGACGCCGGTTTTGGCTTGTGGAGCTAAGGGGATTCGAACCCCTGGCCTCTTCCATGCCATAGCCCCGGATGACACTCATGCCACTACATCAGTTACTTGTTGACTAGGTGTTCCACTCTGTGTGGAGCAATGCCAGTCTATGCC
>JAUNUF010000063.1 GCA_030538315.1 Propionibacteriaceae bacterium | reverse complement strand
GTTGCTGCCCTACGATTCGCTGCCGGAGAGCCTCGACGCGGACAACCCGCCCGAGACCCCCGTCGTGCATCAAGCCAGCCGCATCCTGGCCATCGATGCCGAGATCAAGCAGCCGTACCTTGAGCGCATCTCGCGCTTCTACGACGCCAAGGCCGAATCCACCACCTCGGCTGACGCGAAGGCGAACCTTGATGCCTGGGCAAAGCTCCACACCGCAGGCCTGATCCCGAAATCGGCCATCGACCCCACCCCCGACACGGTGGCGGTCCTGCAGGACGCGCTGCTGTTCGGGGCAGCGTGGCGGCAACCCTTCACCGATGAAGCCCCCATGGACTTCGATACCCCGCGTGGGATTGAGACGGTCGACGGCGTCAGCGAAGCCATGCTGGTGCCCTGGGTTGAAGGCGACCGCTGGCAGGCCGTGCGCCTCGCCTACGACGATAACCTCGCCGCTGATGTCATCCTTCCCGCCGATGGGGTGGCTCCCGAAAGCCTGACCGTCGATGAGTTGGAGGCCGCGCGCACTGCCTTGGATGATGAGGCACCTTCATCAGTGCTGGTGACCATGCCCACGCTCGATCTGACAGCCAAGAACGACCTTCTGGAGACCCTGCCGCAGCTGGATCTGAGCAATCTCAGCGGGATCGTCCCCGGTGCCGAGGCCTCTCAGTGGGTGCAGCAGGCCAAGCTCATCGTGAGCGCTCGCGGCACCGTGGGGGCGGCGCTGACGGAGATGGGGCTGACCTTCAGCGGCGGAGGCCCCATTGCCGAGGTTGAGTTCATCGTCGACCGCCCCTACGTCTTCCGGGTGCTCGACACAAGCACCGGCTGGCCGCTGTTCCTCGCCACCATTTCCGACCCCACCCGGGAGTGATCATGAATTCGCTGGTTGAGCCGACCCCTTCCGAGCTTGCGAGGAACAGGGTCGTGTCCAAGCCCCTCAGGCTCATCGCTGGGGCGACCCTCCTGGCCTTGACCGCCTGCAGCCCTGCGTCCCAGCCTGAGGAGCCCGACGTGGCCCAAGGCGACGTCAAGGGCGCTGTGGCCGTCCTCGGCCTGCCGTACGAGACCACGCCCAACGTCGATGAGGCTGCGCGCATCTCGCAGGAGCTGGCGTGGCGCGTGATTCAGAACTCGTCTGACCCCAACCGGCTGACGTCGCCCAGTTCGCTGAGCATGTCGCTTGCCCAGGCCGCTGAAGGTGCGCGGACAGTCACCCTCGAAAGTATCGACGGCGTGCTCGGCCTCACCGGCGATGCTCGGGCCAAGGCGTTTGGCGCGCTCAGGCAATCCCTCTTGCAGTACGAAGATCTCCCCGCCTCCGTGGACGTCAACGACCCGCCCGAGACCCCCGTCGTCCATCAGGCGAGCCGGGTGCTGGCCATCGACTCGACGGTGGAGCAGCCGTTCCTCGACCGATTGGCCCAGTTCTACGATGCCAGCGCCTCCGAAGCCCCGCGGGATCAGGCCAAGGCTGATCTCGATGCCTGGGCGAACAAGCATACGGCCGGCCTGATCCCGAATTCTGGCATCGAGGTGAGGCCCAACACGGTGGCTGTGCTGCAGGACGCCGTCCTCTTCGCCGCAGCCTGGCGCACCCCGTTCGAGCACGAGCGCTTGGTGCCGTTCAATGGCGGGGACGTCGACGGCGTCAGCGGCATCGTGGCCGCCCGATACGCGGAGGGCGACGGCTGGGCCGCCGTGCGGCTGCCGTACGACGACAACCTCGCCGCTGACGTGATCCTTCCCGCCAGTGGCGCTCCAGAAGCGCTCACCGTGCAGCAACTTGAGGCTGCCGCTGTGGCCCTCAATGAGGCGCCTGAGGAGCAGGTCAGGGTGACCATGCCGTCGTTCAGCCTGAAGTCGAAGACAGACCTGATGAAGGAGCTGCCCGAGATCGACTGGTCGGATCTTGGCGGCATCGTGCCCGGCAGCTACGGCGACCAGTGGGTTCAGCAGGTGGTGCTTCAGGTCAGCGCCAAGGGCACGGTCGGCGCTGCGATCACCGAGCTCGCGGCCGCGGAGAGTGCCCCCATGATGGATCACGTCTTCGACGTGGACCGCCCGTATGCGTTCCGCGTGCTGGACGTGCGCACGGGCTGGCCGCTGTTCCTCGCCACGATCGGAGACCCCACCGCCTGACGGTTGCAATACAGTCTGCATGTCATACATACTGTATGAATGAGTGTGTTGATCCAGATCCGTGATGTCGACGAGGGCGTCCGCGACCGCTTGAAGGGGCGCGCTGCGGAGGAAGGCGTGTCCCTGAACACGCTGCTGCGGCAACTTCTCGAGCGCGAGTCCCTGCTGCCGTCGCGTGCTGATGTCTTGGCCCGCTTGCGGGAACGAGGCGATCTGGTGGATGCGCCCTCGGTGGATCTCGTCTGGAACACCCGGGAGGAGCGGGATGCAGACCTCGGCCTCGATCGTCGTTGACTGCTCCCTATTGGCGGATCTCCTGTTGACCCCTTCCGCCATCACGGCAGAGCTTGATCTGGTTCCGCTGTGGCACGCGCCGGATCTCGTTCGCGTGGAGCTGCTCTCCGTCCTGCGCGGGCACGTACTGGCCGGGCGGCTCTCGCAGGGAGAGGCCCGCGAGGCGCTGGCGGACGCAGAGGCTCTGAACCTCAGGTATTGGCATCTGGAGCAGGTGCTGGGGGAGAGAGTCCTGCAGCTCGCGCACAACTTCTCTGCGTACGACGCCACCTACGTGGCGCTTGCGGAGGCGTTGGACGTGCCGCTGGCCACGCGGGATCGCAGGCTGGCTGCAGCGGCGCGGCAGTTGATCAGCGTCTGGGAGGTCTGAATAGGCTGGGCGCATGACCTACCCGCAGACCCGCCGCGATGACCTCGTCGAGACCCTCCATGGCATCCCCGTTGCAGATCCCTACCGCTGGCTCGAAGACGCGGATGACCCCGCCGTCGCGGAGTGGGTTGCGGAGCAGCAGGCGTTCACGGAGGCCGCGCTCGACGAACTGCCCAGCCGTGCATGGTTCGCCGAGCTCATGAACCGCATCGTTGCCCGGCCGCGTGCGGGTGTGCCGCTCCAGCGCGGCGGCCGCTGGTTCGTCAGCCGCAACGACGGCACCACCGCGCAGGACCTCTGGTACACGGCACCCACGCTTGAGGAGCTGGCCGCAGGTGGCGAGGTGGTGCTGGACCCCAACTCCTGGAGCGACGACGGCACGGCCTCGCTCTCCACGTTCAGTGTGGCGCGCGACGGCTCCCTCATGGCCTACGCCCGCAGCGTCGGCGGTTCGGATTGGCAGCACATCCGCGTGCGGGATCTCGCCACGGGTGAAGACCTCGACGGCGAGGTCACCGCGAAGTTCTCCAGCCCCGCCTGGCTGCCGGATCACCGCTCGTTCCTCTACACCACCTTCGATGAGGCAGACGACGCGCGCGGCACCGCCACGTCAGGGCTGGGCGTGGCGCGGCTGATGATCCACCGCCTCGACGGCGAGGATGAGCTGCTCCTCACCTTCCCGGACGAGCCCACCACCATGGCGTCGGGCGAGGTCAGCCACGACGACGCCTGGCTGATCGTCACCATCTACAAGGGCACGGAGAACACCAACCGGCTCTGGGTCTACCCCATCACCACCCGCGATGGTCGCTCCACCCTGGGTGATCCCATCAAGGTGGTGGATCAGGCAGGCGCGGAGTACACCTTCATCCGCACCGAGGGCGCCCAGCTGTACCTGCACACTGATCTGGACGCCCCGCGTGGCCGCGTCGTCCGGCTCAACCTGAATGCGCCCCACCAGGGATTCGAGGAGGTGGTGGGGGAGAGCGACGACACGCTCACCGCCGTCGAGGCCGCCGGGGAGGGCCTGTTGCTCGCCTACCTCCACGATGCTCAGGATGTGGTGGAGTACCGCTCCCTCGACGGCGAGGCCGCCGTCGAGATCCAACTCCCGGCTGGCGCGCTCGTGCGGCTGGACTCGTCTCCGCTGCGCGACGAGGCGTTCGCCGGCATCAGCACGGTTGACTCACCCACGGCGGCCTTCCAGATCCAGTTGCCCACTGGTGCCGTCTCTGCCTGGCCCCCGAATGACTGGTCCCTGAGCGCTGCGGGTGCGAGGAACGAGCGCCCCAGCGACGAAGGGCCGGCAAGCGTCCAGCTCACCTTCGCTCCGCCCTACACCGTGACCCGCCAGCGTGCGGTGAGCGCGGACGGCACCGAGGTGCCCTACTTCCTGATCGCCCCGGCCGACGGCAACGCGGAGCCCCGCCCCACGCTGCTCTACGGCTACGGCGGCTTCAAGATCCCCGTCCAGGCTGACTACCGCCCGGGCTGGTCCGCCTGGCTGGCCGCTGGCGGCGCCATCGCGATCGCCAACCTTCGCGGCGGCGGCGAGTTCGGCACCCAGTGGTACGACGATGGCCGCCTCGAGAACAAGCAGCACGTGTTCGACGACTTCATCGGCGTGGCCGAGCACCTCATCGACACCGGCGTCACCGCGCGGCAGCAACTGGCCATCCACGGCCGCTCGAACGGCGGCCTGCTCGTCGGCGCCGTCATGACGCAGCGCCCGGACCTGTTCGCGGCAGCCCTGCCCGGCGTGGGTGTGCTGGACGTGCTGCGCTTCCACAAGTTCACCATCGGCGCCGCATGGATCAGCGACTACGGCGACCCGGACACCCCTGAGGGCTTCGCCACGGCACTGAAGTACTCGCCGCTGCACAACGTCACGGAGGGCACGCACTACCCGCCCACGCTGGTGCTGACGGCAGATCACGACGACCGCGTGGTGCCGCTGCACAGCTTCAAGTTCGCTGCAGCGCTCCAGCACGCCCAGGGCTCAGATGCCCCGGTCTGGCTGCGCGTGGAAACCTCAGCGGGTCACGGCGCAGGCAAGTCGCTGCAGATGGTGGCCAGCGAATGGGCGGATCTGCTCGCCTTCGCCGCCCACCACACCGGCCTCGCCCCGGAGCGACGAGGTTCCTGACAGGGCAGCCCCCTCGAACAAGCCCAGCCCAAACACAGAACAGCGTTATTCCTGCACATGTCGCCGTATGGCGAAGATGTGCAGGAATAACGCTGTGCTAGGAAATCAATCGGCTGGCAGCTCGGTGGTGCCGTGGATGTCCTTCCAATCGGAGACGAACTTGTCCACGGCGAACAGGATGTCCGGGGCCGAAAGCGCCTGCTGCAGCAGCTTCGGCGACAGGGTCACGGCGTCGGCGCCTGCCTCCAGCGCGTGCGACACCTGGGCGATGTTCTTGAAGCTCGCCGCCATGATCTTGGTGGGGGATTCGAACCGCTTGATGAAGCCCGCAAGGGTCTCAAGGGTTTCGCGGGTGTTGATGTCGATGGATTGCATCCGGTTGTAATACGGCGCCAGGTAGTCAACGCCTGAGGCGATGGCGAGGAAGCCCTGCGTCTTGGAGTAGATAGCGGTCGCGGTGACCTTCACGCCCTCGCTCTTCAGGATGCGCATGGCGTGCAGGCCATCCTCCGTCAGCGGGATCTTGGGGTAGACGTTGGCGTCGATCTTGTCGAGCAGCCGGTGCGCCTCATCGATCATGCCCTGCTTGTCCTTGGCCAACACCTGCACGTGCAGCGTGCGGTTGGGGCCAATGATGGAGCGGATGCGGCGGAAGTGGGCGTAGAAATCGACCTTGCCTTCTGCCTTCAGGATCGACGGGTTGGTGGTCACGCCGGTGACGGGGTAGATGGGGGTCAGTCGCTCGATGTCCTCGAGGTTGGCGGTGTCGAACAGGATGTCCATGAGATGCCTTTCGCTGCGGGTTGCCCCTACAAACGCCATCCAACCACGATGTTGACCGCAGTGCCGCACGCAACCGATGGCTGGCCGCGGAGCGCGACGAAGGGGCCTGCCGCTCGGCGCAGGAAATCTCATGGAAGTTATTCGACCCCACCCGCGCGAAAGCTCAAACATCGGCGTATAGTGGTGATAACGAAAGCATTTCGAAAGCAAACGAAAGCGAAGTGATCGACAGTGACCGTCGAACGCGCAGATCGCGAAAGCGAGATCATGTCGCGTCTTTCCGACGTGGGCGCGCTCACCGTCTCCTCACTGGCCGCGGATCTGGGCGTCTCCGAAGTCACCATCCGCGGCGACCTTCGCACCCTCGAACAGCAAGGCATGCTCGTGCGCACCCGTGGTGGCGCACGTCCCACCACGCTGAAGAACATCCTCCAGCGCGAGCAGCTCAACATCGAGGCGAAGACCCGCATCGCCACCGCCGCCGCCGCGATGATCCGTGACGAGGACGCGGTGATGCTTGAGGCTGGCACCACCTGCGCGATGATCGCCCGCCACCTGTCGAACCGACGGGGGCTTCAGCTGGTCACCAACTCAGCGCTGGTGTTCAACAACGCCCGCATCAACCCCAACCTCAGCGTCATCCTCGCCGGCGGTGTCTTCCGTCGAGAGTCAGAGTCGTTCGTGGGCCCCGTCGCGGAGCGCGCCATCAACGACTTCAACGCCCGCATCGCCTTCCTGGGCACAGACGGGTTCTCACCGGAACGCGGGCTCACCACCCGCTTCGTCGAAGGCGCCCAGGTGGCGTCCCTCATGCGCGATCGCGCAGAAGAAACCTGGCTGGTAGCGGACTCCTCGAAGTTCGGCCAGGCAGGTTTTGTCAGTTTTCTGCCCCTGAACGGCATCACCGGCATCATCACGGATTCCGGCCTGCCCGAAGGTGCAGTTGAAGCATTGCAAGAGCACACGCAAGTGTGCGTCGTCTAACGAAGAAGGAACACAGCAATGGCAACCGTCGTAGTCATGCCGCAGCTCGGCAACAGCGTCGAGTCGTGCTTGATCATTTCCTGGCAGGTCAAGGTTGGCGACGAAGTCGCCGTCGACGGCGTGCTGTGCGAGGTCGAGACAGACAAGGCATCCATGGAGGTGCCCTCCACCGAGGCGGGCACCGTGCTCGCCATCCTCTGGGACGAGGGCGATGACGTCCCCGTCAAGGAGCCCCTCGTGGTGGTCGGCGCCGCAGGCGAAGACCCCAAGCCCGCGCTCGACGCTGCCGGGTGGAAGGGCAAGGACGGCGAAGCTGAGGCGGTCCCCACCTCCGACGAGGGCCCGCACGCACAGCAGGACCGCGAGGCAGCTCCCGAGGCAGAGACGCCTGACATGGTGGGCGGCCCTTCGTCGGCGCCGGCTCCTTCGTCGGCCGCTCAGGGACCAGCTTCTGGCTCCAGCCCGCGGGCCCGCACGCTGGCCGGCTCCAGCAACATCGATATCGCCGCGGTCACCCAGGGTTCCGGCCCCGGTGGGCGCGTGATCGAGCGCGACGTCCAGGCCGTCCTCGACGCCGGCGGCACCACGCTCGCCGCCGCCCGCGCTGGCGCGCTGCCCGGTGAAGGCACCGGCCTCGGCGGCCGCGTCTCGACGGCGGACCTCGGCAAGGAGGCCCCTGCCGCAGCCGCTCAGGCCGCACCGTTCGTCACCTCCGGCGCCCGCGAATACCCCGGCCCCAGCACGTCGGCTCCGCTCAAGGGCATCCGCAAGGTCATCTCTGAGCGCATGATGTACTCGCTGGCCAGCTCCGCCCAGCTCACCTACACGTCGACGGCGAAGGCTGCGGGCCTGCTCGCCATGCGCAAGAAGCTCAAGAACTCCCCCGAGGAGCTGGGCCTCAACAAGGTCACCATCGGCGACCTCGTGGGCTTCGCCGCAGTCAAGACCGCTGCCAAGCACACCAACCACAACGCGCACCTCGAAGGCGGCAACTTCACCATCTTCGACATCGTGCACCTGGGCATGGCCGTCGACACCCCGCGCGGCCTCCTCGTGCCGACGGTGCGCAACGCGTCGCAGATGAGCCTGCGCGAGTTCTCCGCCACCAGCAAGGACCTCGCCTTCCAGGCCATCGACGGCAAGATCAACCCTGATCTGCTGGCCGGCGCCACCTTCACGGTGTCCAACCTGGGCGGCTTCGGCATCGAATCCTTCACGCCGCTGCTCAACGTGCCTCAGGTCGCCATCCTGGGCGTGGACGCCATCTTCCCGCGCGCCACCATCGACGAGGACGGCAACGTCGGCGTCGAGCAGCGCATCGGCTTCTCGCTCACCGCGGATCACCGCGTGATCGACGGCGCAGACGCAGCCCGCTTCCTGCAGGACCTCGTCAAGTACGTCGAGAACATCGACATCACGGCGCTGGGCTGAGGGGAATCGGTATGAGCGACACCGCATTTGACGTCATTGTGCTGGGCGGAGGCCCCGGCGGCTACATCGCCGCCGAGCGCCTCGGCCACGCCAAGAAGAGGGTCCTCCTCATCGAGGCGGATTCCCTGGGCGGCACCTGCCTCAACGTGGGCTGCATCCCCACCAAGGCGCTGCTGAACGCTGCCAAGACTTACGCCCACGCCAAGCACGGCGCCCAACTGGGCGTCAACGCCGGCGACATCTCCGTCGACTGGACGCAGATGCAGGCCTGGAAGAAGCAGACCGTCGACACCCTCGTGGGCGGCGTTGGCCAGGCCGAGAAGAAGGCCGGCGTCACCGTCGTCAAGGGCTACGGCAACTTCGATGGTCCGGGCAAGGTCACCGTCGACGGCACGCAGTACACCGCTGATCACGTGATCCTGGCCACCGGCTCCGTTCCCGTCATGCCGCCCATCCCGGGCACGCAGGGCAACGACAAGGTCATCGATTCGACGGGCATGCTCGCCATCGAGGAGATCCCGGCCCGCCTCGCCGTCATCGGCGGCGGCGTCATCGGCCTGGAGTTCGCCAGCCTGTTCGCCATGCTGGGCTCCGAGGTCACCGTCGTGGAGATGCTGCCGGAGATCGTGCCGTTCATGGACGACGAACTCTCCGCCCAGCTCCGCAAGGGCCTGGCCGGCGTGAACTTCAAGCTCGAATGCAAGGTCACCGCCATCGACGGCGGCACCGTCAAGTACGAAACCAAGGCTGGCGCGGAGGAATCCGTCGAGGCCGACGTCGTGCTGATGGCCGTCGGCCGCCGCCCCGCTCTCCAGGGTTGGGGCGCCGAGAGCTCCGGCCTGGAGTTCTCCGGCAAGGGAATCGTGGTGGACGACCGGATGCGCACCAACCTGCCCAACGTGTGGGCCGTGGGTGACGTGACCGGCCGCTCCCTGCTGGCGCACGCCGCCTACCGCATGGGTGAGATCGCCGTCGCCAACATCCTCGATCCCGAGGCGCACCGCAAGGGCGAGGTCATGCGCTGGAACACCATCCCGTGGGCCGTCTACTCCGCTCCCGAGGCCGCCGGCGTCGGGCTCACCGAGAAGCAGGCCGCGGCCGCTGGCCACACCGTGGGCAAGGTCACCGTGCCTGCCTACATGTCCGGCCGCTTCGTCGCGGAGGAGGGCGTCAAGGCCCCCGGCGCCTGCAAGATCGTCTACGACGCCGACACCACCCAGGTGCTGGGCATCCACGTGCTGGGCACCTACGCCTCCGAGATGATCTGGGGCGCCTCCGTCGTGCTCGAGACCGAACTCAACATCACCGACCTCCGCCAGGTCGTCTTCCCCCACCCCACCGTCAGCGAACTGATCCGTGAAGCGGCTTGGGCCGCCAAGATCTGAACTCACCAGGAGACAGAAAGAACATGACCAAGTCACTCATCGTCGACCCGAGCAACGTTCGGTCCTCGTCGTACATCGAATCCCCCCAGGTTCCCGTCAACCAGTACAAGCCTGATTTCGACGCGGAACTGGCCAAGTACGGCAAGGACGGCCTCATCGACATCCTGCACGACATGATCGCCGTGCGTCAGTTCGAGTCCATGCTGGATTCGATCAAGAAGACCGGCGCCTGGAACGGTGTCGAGTACGACCACCGCGGCCCCGCGCACCTGTCCATCGGCCAGGAATCCGCCGTCGTCGGCCAGGCCTCGCAGCTGAACCCGGATGACTTCCTCTTCGGCTCGCACCGCTCGCACGGCGAGATCCTCGCCAAGTGCTACTCGGCCGCCCGCAAGCTGCCCCAGGATCAGCTCGAGAACATCATGAAGAGCTTCCTCGACGGCGAAACCCTCGGGTTCGCTGAGAAGGTGGAGTACGACGGCCTGCTCGATCTCGCCGAGAACTTCATCCTCTACGGCACCGTCGCTGAGACCTTCGCCCGCTCCGCCGGCTTCAACCGCGGCCTCGGCGGCTCCATGCACGCCTTCTTCGCGCCGTTCGGCTCCATGCCCAACAACGCCATCGTCGGCGGCTCGGCGGACATCGCCACGGGCTCGGCGCTGTTCAAGCGCATCAACAAGCAAAACGGCATCGTGATCGCCAACATCGGCGACGCCTCCATGGGCTGTGGCCCCGTGTGGGAAGCCATGATGATGGCCGCCATGGACCAGTACCGCACCCTCTGGAAGGACGGCGTGGAGGGCAACCCGCCCATCTGGTTCAACTTCTTCAACAACTTCTACGGCATGGGCGGCCAGACCTCCGGCGAGACCATGGGCTACGACATCCTCGCCCGCGTGGGCATGGGCGTGAACCCCGAGGCCATGCACGCCGAGCGTGTCGACGGACTCAACCCCCTCGCCGTCGCGGATGCGGTGGCCCGCAAGCGCGAGATCCTCGAGAACGGCCGCGGCCCGGTGCTCACCGACACCATCACCTACCGCTTCTCCGGCCACTCGCCGTCGGATGCCTCCTCGTACCGCACGCAGGAAGAGGTGGATCTGTGGCAGGCCCACGACGGCCTGACCAACTACGCCAAGTACCTCGTCGACAACGGCGTCCTCACCCAGGACGACGTGGACGGTATCCAGGCGAAGTTCGATGAGCGTCTCACCAAGATCATCGCGATCGCCACGAAGGACGACGGCTCCAGCCCGCGCGTGGACACCGCCTTCATCGAATCCGTCATGTACTCCAACGGCAACGAGCCCTCGCTCGACACCTCGCGTGAGCCCGAGCTCACCCAGCCGCTGGCTGAGAACTCCCGCGCCAAGTCCCTGCTGGCCAAGGCCCGCTACTTCAAGGACGAGGGCGGCAAGGTGGTCTCCAAGGCCAAGGCCTACAACTACCGCGACGCCCTCTTCGAGGCCATCGCGCACGGCTTCGCCACGGATCCCACCATGGCGGCCTGGGGCGAGGAGAACCGTGACTGGGGCGGCGCGTTCGCCGTCTACCGTGGCCTCACCGAGCTGCTGCCGTACCACCGCCTCTTCAACTCGCCCATCTCCGAGGCCGCGATCATCGGTGCTGGCGTGGGCTATGCGCTTTCGGGTGGCCGCGCCGTCGTCGAGCTGATGTACTGCGACTTCCTCGGCCGCGCAGGCGACGAGATCTTCAACCAGGCGCCCAAGTGGCAGTCCATGTCCGGCGGTCTGCTGAAGATGCCGCTGGTCATGCGCGTGTCCGTTGGCTCCAAGTACGGTGCCCAGCACTCGCAGGACTGGTCCGCACTCGTGGCGCACATGCCCGGCCTGAAGGTCTACTACCCGGCCACCCCGTACGACGCGAAGGGCATGATGAACCTCGCGCTGCGCGGCACGGATCCCGTGGTCTTCTTCGAATCCCAGCTGCTGTACGACGTGGCTGAGCAGTTCGTCGAGGACGGCGTGCCCACCGAGTACTACGAGGTGGAAGAGGGCAAGGCCGTCATCCGCCGCGAGGGCTCCGACGTGACCATCGCGTCCTACGGCCCCACGCTGTACCGCGCCATGGAGGCGGCCGAGACCCTGCAGGAGAAGTACGGCGTCTCCGCCGAGGTCATCGACCTGCGCTTCCTCGCCCCGCTGGATCTGGAGCTGGTGCTGGAATCGGTCAAGAAGACCGGCCGCCTGCTGCTCACCTCGGATGCGGTGGATCGCGGCAACTTCCTCCACGACGTGGCCTCCCGCGTCCAGACCCTGGCGTTCGACCACCTCGACGCCCCGGTCACCGTGGTCGGCTCGCGCAACATCATCACCCCGGCCGCGGAGCTCGAGAAGCTGTTCTTCCCGCAGCCCGAGTGGATGATCGACGCGATCCACGAGCGGATGCTCCCGCTCAACGGCCACACCCCTGAGTCCAACCAGACCGACGGCGAACTCGTCCGTCGCAACAAGCTGGGCCTCTGATCGGTTCCTGAACCAGTCGCCCTGCGACTGGTCGAAGGACGCGAGGTACCTCTGCAAGGAGATGAATGAAAACCATCAATGATCCGAACGTTTCCCCGGCCGAGCGGCTTGAAGCGCTGCAGGGGTACCTCGCGACGAACCCTGAGTTCCCGGGGTTCGTCACGGAGTCCAACAACCACGTCCACACCATCTACTCGTTCAGCCCGTACACCCCGGCCATGGCCGCGCTGCGGGCCCGCGAGGCCGGGCTGACCGTCGTCGGCTCGGTGGATCACGATTCGGCCGGTGCAGCGGCGGAGATGACGGCGGCTGCGGCCGCCGTCGGGCTCGGCTCCGTGACCGGCTTCGAGTGCCGGGTGTACGTGCACTCGGCTGATGAGGTCGCGGAGGGCCGTGCGCCGTTCCATGACCGAAAGCTGAACAACCCCGACACCGCTGGCATCGCCTACATGACGGTGCAGGGCATCCCTGCATCTGCACGTGACAAGGCTGCCGAGTTCCTCAATCCTGTCCGCATGGCCCGCCTTCAGCGGACCGCGGAGATGGTGGCCAACGCCAACGAGATCCTCGTGGGCCTGGGTGCGCCGCTGATTGATCTCGAGACCGACATCGTGGGCCGCTCGCAGTTCCTGCACGGCGGCACCGTCACCGAGCGTCACCTCCTGGCAGCCATGGCAGACAAGCTCATCGAGCACTTCGGCCGCGGCGAGGCGCTCGTTGCCGGTCTCGCGGAGTTGGGCCTGAACCTGTCCGACAAGGTCAAGGCCCAGCTCGGCGACACCGAGAACCCGCACCTCACGTTCGACCTTCTGGGCGTGATGAAGGCCGAGTTCCTCGACAAGATCTACGTCATCCCGCAGCGGATGGAGGACGGCGGCGAATGCCCCACGATGGCCGAGGTCATCGCGTTCGCTACGTCCATCGGCGCCATCCCGTGCTACGCCTACCTGGGTGATGTCACCGCATCTCCCACGGGCGACAAGAAGGCGGAGAAGTTCGAGGACGATTTCATCGAGGAGCTGGTGGCCTTCCTGGGTGAGATCGGCATGCCCGCCATCACCTACATGCCGCCTCGCAACACCCCGGAGCAGATGGCCCGCATCGCTGAGTTGGCCGATGCCAACGGCCTCCTGGAGGTCAGTGGCGTGGACATCAACACGCCCCGCCAGGTGTTCAACTGCCCGGAGCTGCAGCGCCCCGAGCTGGATCACCTCAACGACGCGACGTGGGCGATGGTCGCCCACGAGCAGTTGGCTGAGCAGGATCCCGCTCTCGGCCTGTTCGCCGAGGCCAACCCCCTGGCCGGTCTGCCGCTGAAGGATCGCGTCAAGCGCTACTCCGCCGTCGGCCGTGCCCTGGTGCAGGACGGCCTGCCCGTTGCTGACGCCGTCGCTCGAATCAAGGAGAACCAGTGAGCATCCTCGCCATCGCGCCCGCCCTCCGCGGCGCCTACATCGCCCAGAACGGCGTGCCCGTCATCGTCACGTCGGTTGCTGAGGAGCGTCCCACGGCGCAGTCGCCGGATGCTCACGAAGGACGCCCAAACATCCAAGCAGCCTCCATCGAAGCCCTGCCCGAGGCCCTCGCTGACGCCGATCTCGCCCTCCCGGCCGAGTTCACCGTCGACGTGGCGGGGGAGTCCTACTCCTTCGCAGTGGAGACGCTCGGCGACGTCGAGGTGCTGCCCGACGCCAAGTCCGCCGAGGCCCGGGCCGCGACCTTCCGCAGCGATGTGGTGGCCGGCAAGGTTGCCGTCGTGACGGGCGGCGCTCAGGGCTTCGGCGCTGAGATCGTGCGCGGGCTCGTCGATTCCGGCGCGTTCGTCTACATCGCGGATCTCAACATCGACGGCGCCACGGCGCTGTCCGAAGAGCTCGGCGCTGATCGGACCGCGGCCATCAAGGTCAACGTCGGCGACGAGGGCTCGGTCGCTGAGATGGCCGAGGCCATCGCTCGCCGCACCGGCGGCCTGGATCTCGTGGTGTCCAACGCGGGCGTCGTGCGCGCTGGCTCCGTGCTGGAGCAGGAGTTGAAGGACTTCGCGTTCACCACGGACATCAACTACACGGCGTTCTTCCTCGTCACGAAGCATCTGGGCGGCTTGCTCGCCACTCAGGCGAAGACGGCTCCGGGCTGGATGACCGACATCATCCAGATCAACTCGAAATCCGGGATGGTGGGCTCGAACAAGAACGGCGCGTACGCCGGCTCGAAGTTCGGCGGCATCGGTTTGGTGCAGTCCTTCGCGCTTGAGATGGTCGAGCACGGGGTCAAGGTCAACGCGATCTGCCCGGGCAACTTTTACGACGGCCCGCTGTGGTCTGATCCGGACAGGGGCCTGTTTGTTCAGTACCTGCGCTCCGGAAAGGTGCCTGGCGCCACCACCGTCGACGAAGTGCGCGAGTTCTACGAGGCCAAGGTGCCGCTTCGGCGCGGCACCTACGGCGCCGACGTGATGCGCGCGGTGTACTACATCGTCGAGCAGGCCTACGAGACCGGCCAGGCCATCCCGGTGACGGGTGGCCAGGTCATGCTCAGCAGCTGATGCCGCCCTCTGACGACGCCATTGCCTTGGCGCAGAAGCTCTTCGACCTCGCCCGCAACGGTGAGGTCGAAGAGCTGGCGGCCTACCTCGACGCCGGCGCCCCCGTCGATATGCGCAACGAGAACGGCGACACCTTCCTGATCCTGGCCGCCTACCGGGATCAACCCGAGACGGTGTCGATGCTGATTGGCAAGGGCGCAGACATCGAGGCCCAGAACGACCGCGGTCAGACGGCGCTGACCTGTGCGGTGTTCAAGAAGGACATGGCATCCGTTCGGTTGCTGCTGGCCGCTGGGGCAAACCCAGACGCCGGCACGCCATCCGCCCGCCAGACCGCCAACATGTTCGGCGTCGACCTCAGCGCTGGTTGAGCCGACGCGAGTCTTGCGAGCGTCGCGTCGAAACCCGACCCTCAGGGCTTCCAGTTGGGGTCGCGCCCGATGAGCGCAATCAGCCGGTCTTCATCCGAGTGGGTGTCGTCGAGCACGACGGGGGTGCCGAACTGGCCCGAAGCGCCCAGCACCTCAGCGATGGGGGTCATGCCCTGCACCATGCCGGCCACGATCTCCGGCTCGAGGTCTGCCTCCTGGCCGGAGGCCTTGGCCAGATCCCAGCGGTGCATGAACAGATCTGCGATGTAGTACTGCTCCAGGACGGCGCCCAGCGGCTGGGGGCCCTGGCCAACGTCGATGGTGCGCGCGAGCTGCTCCTCGTCGTCGACGAGCGCCTGCACGTTGGCGGTGTGTTCCTTCCACGCGGCCACCACGTCGTCTCCCACCTCGACGGCGGGCAGTTCCACGCCGCCAGCGCCGAGCATGCCGGGCAGCCAGCCCATCAGGTGGCTGAAGATGTCTCGGGTGCGCCATTCAGCGACCGGAGTGGGGGCATCCCAATCCGTCACGTTCTCAGCGAGGGCGGTGAGCTTGGCAGCGAGGGCAGCGTGCTGCTGCGCAATCTGATTCGTCATGGTTCGAGCGTAATCGGCGCCGCTGACAAACACCATCCTGTTCTTCTCGTAGGGTCATGCCCATGATCATCCGACGGCGCACCGCCCTGGCGCTTGGGGCGCTCGCGGTCGCTGGCTGCGCTCCGGAGACTTCCGCGCCCCAGCTGCCGTCGCC
>JAUNUF010000002.1 GCA_030538315.1 Propionibacteriaceae bacterium | reverse complement strand
CGTTTCCGGGGTTTCGACACGGCCCGCCTCGCAAGCTCGGGGGGCCGGCTCAACCAGCGAAAGGAGCCCGACTTGGCGAACGCGGGAGCCAGGCTCAACGATCGCACGCTGGCTCAACCACCCGGGCGAGCCAGCCTCAACCAGCGTTCGGATTTTGGTCACAGTTGCGTAGCGTTAATAGAGGAGGTTAGGCTTACCTAAGTCGCGACAACGACCCCTCCTCATGGAAAGTTCCCGATGAAGCAGACCCTGCGCATCCTCACCGCCCTCGCGGCGGCCGGCGCCCTGGCCCTCACGGCCTGCGGCACACCCGATAATGCCCCGGCAGCGGGCGACACCACGCCCGCCGAGACCATCTCCATCACCCACACCCAGGGCACCGCCGAACTCGACGGCGCGGCGAGCAAGATCGTCGTCCTCGATTTCGGTGCCCTCGACACCATCGATGCCCTCGGCGCCGGCGAATCCGTCATCGGCGTCCCCAAGGGCGGCTACATCCCCGATGCCGTGAGCGCCTACAACACGGACGCGACCACCGACGTCGGCACGCTCCAGGAGCCAAACTTCGAGGCGATCGCGGCGCTGCAGCCCGATCTCATCGTCGCCGGCTTCCGTTCTGCCAAGCACGTTCCCGAGCTGGGCAAGATCGCCCCCACCGTCGACATCACCTACGACTACTCCAAGTCCTTCTACGACGGCGTGGCCTACGCCACGGACATCATCGCCCAGGCAACCGGCACCGAAGAGCAGGCCAAGGCCGAACTCAAGGAGCTTGAGGACGCCATCGCCGCCGCCAAGGACAAGGCCGACGACAAGAACGCCATGGTGCTGATGACCTCCGGCGGCAAGGTCTCGGTGCACGGCACCCAGTCGCGCTACAACGCCCTGTTCAACGACCTCGGCCTGGAGCCCACCATCTCCGACGTCGAGGCCGAGGCCCACGGCGATGCCATCTCCTTCGAGGCGATCCAGCAGGCCAATCCGGACCGGCTGTTCGTCGTCGACCGCGACGCCGCCATCGGCGAGGAGGGCACCGCCGCCAAGCAGGTGCTCGACAACGAACTGATGGCCACCACCAACGCCTGGAAGAACGGCGACGTCATCTACCTCGATGGCCAGCGCTGGTACATCATCATCCACGGCGTCAACAACGCCGTCGAAATGATCAACCAGGTGGCCGCAGAGCTGTGACCCTGACAGCCGAGCGCACCAAGCGCCAGCCCGCCGCCACCCCCGCACGCCGGGGGTGGGCCGGCGGGCTCGCTGCCGTTGTGACGCTCGCGCTGCTGGCCCTCGTCTCGCTGTTCGTCGGCGTGGCGGATCTCTCTCCGTGGGACTTCATCTCGGGCTCCGCCACCGAGCAGCAGCGCCTCAACCTCTTCGCTTCCCGCATCCCCCGCACCATCGCGGTCCTGCTGGCCGGCGCGGCACTCGCGCTCTCCGGCCTGCTCATGCAGCTACTCGTGCGCAACCGATTCGTCGAACCCACGACGGTGGGCACCTCCGAATCTGCGGGCGTGGGCATCCTGATCGCCGTCATGGTGTTCCCCGCGGCGCCGCTGTGGGTCAAGATGATCATCGCCATCATCACCGCCTTGGCTGGCACGGCCGTGTTCGTCCGCCTCATCCGGGCACTCCCCCCGCGGGCTCCGATCGTGGCCGTGCCGCTCGTCGGCATCATGCTGGCCGGCGTGATCTCGGCCGGCACCACCTTCGTCGCGTATCAGTTCGACCTGCTGCAGAGCCTCGGCATCTGGATGCAGGGCGATTTCTCCGGCGTCCTGCGCGGCCGCTACGAGCTGCTGTGGCTGCTGGCCATCGTCGGCGTGGTGCTGTGGCTGTTCGCCGACCGGTTCACGGTCGCGGCACTGGGCGAGGAGCAGGCGACCTCACTGGGCCTCTCCTACAAGACCACCCTCAACCTCGGCCTCGGTCTGGTGGCAGCCGCTTCTGCCATCACGCTCGTCGTCGTGGGCGCCATCGGCTTCGTGGGCCTTATCATCCCCAACCTCATCGCCATGTGGCTCGGCGACAACCTCCGCCGCAGCATCGCCTGGACCGCCCTGTTCGGCGCCGGCTTCGTGCTCATCTGCGATCTGCTGGCCCGCACCATCAACTACCCCTACGAAATCCCCGTGGGCACCATCTCCGGCGTCCTCGGCGGCACCGTCTTCCTCCTGCTCCTGCTCACCGGAAAGCTGAAGGCCGCCCGATGACCGCCATCGCCTTCCACCCCGAGACCAAGACCCGACGCGCGCTCGCCCCCGGCACGCGCCTCTGGATCGCGTTGGGTTTCTGCGCGCTGGCCGCCGTCGCGTTCCTCACCCTCAACGCCGCCGCCAACCTGGAGTTCATCATCCCGTTCCGCGGCCGCAAGCTCGCCGCCATGGTGCTGGTGGGCTGGGCAACGGGCTTGGCGACCGTGGCGTTCCAGACCGTGACCAACAACCGGCTGCTCACGCCGTCGATCCTTGGCCTCGATGCCCTCTACGCGTTCCTCCAGACCGGCCTGATCTTCCTGCTGGGCGTCAGCTTCATCTCCACCATCGGCCCCTACGCCATGTTCGGCATCGTCGTGGCGGTCATGCTGGTGGCCACCATGGGCCTGACCGGCCTGCTGTTCGGCCGCAAGGGCCGCTCGGTCTATCTCGTGGTGCTGGCCGGCCTGGTGATGGGCGCCATCCTGCGCTCGTTCTCCTCACTCATCAGCCGCATCCTGGATCCCACCAGTTACCTGGTGCTGCAGGGCAACCTGTTCGCCTCCTTCAACGCCGTCAACCCGGAGCTCATCGGGGTGGGCGCGGTGGTCGTCGCGGGCTGCAGCGTCTGGCTCTGGACCCAGCGCAACGCGCTCGACGTGCTGACGCTCGGCCGCGAGGCCGCCGTCTCGTTGGGCGTGCCGTACCAGAGCACGGTGCGACGGGTGCTGCTCGTGGCGACACTGCTGGTGTCCGTGTCGACGGCGTTGGTGGGGCCCATCACATTTCTCGGCCTCATCGTGGCCGCCGTCGCCTACCAGATCGCCGGCACCGGCAAGCACGCCTACACCATGCCCATGGCCGGGCTGCTGGGCCTCGGCGTCATCGTCGCCGGCCAGGCCATCCTGGAGCAGGTCTTCGGCCTGGGCACCGTTCTCTCCGTCATCATCGAATTCGCAGGTGGCATCGCGTTCATCTGGCTCGTCATCAGGAAGGCTTCCCGCTCATGATCGAGGTCAAGGACGTTACCAAGCGCTACGGCAAGGCGGTCGTCGTCGACGACGTCACCGTGTCGCTGCCCACCGGCGGCCTGACGGCCATCGTCGGCGCCAACGGTGCTGGCAAGTCCACGCTGCTGTCCATGGTCGCTCGCCTGCTGGGTGCTGACACGGGTGAGATCACCGTCGGCAACCTCGACGTGGCGAAGGCGGATTCCCGCGAGCTCGCCAAGCGCCTTGCAATCCTGCGCCAGAACAACGACGTGCAGGCCCGCCTCACCGTGGCGGATCTGGTGGGCTTCGGCCGGTACCCCCACAGCGGTGGCCGCCACACGAAGGAGGACCGCGAGGCCATTGACCGCGCCATCCGCTGGATGGGTCTGGACGATCTGCGCGACCGGTTCCTCGACGAGATGAGCGGCGGCCAGCGCCAGCGCGCCTTCGTCGCCATGGTGCTGGCTCAGGACACGGAGTACGTGCTGCTCGACGAGCCCCTCAACAACTTGGACGTGTCACACGCCCACGGAATGCTGCAGACGCTGCGCCGCGCAGCGGATGAGCTCGGCAAGACCGTGGTGATCGTGGTGCACGACATCAACTACGCCAGTTGCTGGGCTGATCAGATCGTGGCCATGAAGCACGGCCGCATCCATGCCGTCGGCACGCCCCAAGAGATCGTGCAGCCCGGCCTGCTGCGTGAGGTCTTCGATCTGGACATTGAGGTCACCGAGTTCCGCGGCCGCCCCATCGCGCACTTCTACCTGCCGGTGCCCACCTGCAAGCACTGCCAATCCACCTCCGGCATGGAGGGTTGCTGCTTGTCGCGTCAGTTGGGCAGCAAGACCCCGCTGACGCTCCACGCCGGTTAGCCAGTGAAGTAGGCCTCCAGCGCGCGGGCCAGGTACCAGGCGTCCTTGACGCCGCACATCTCGCGAGCCGAATGCATGCTGAGCAGCCCGATGCCCACGTCGACAGTGGTGATGCCCAGCCGCGTGGCGGTGATGGGTCCGATGGTCGAGCCGCACGGCATGGCGTTGTTCGAGACGAACGCCTGCGTGGGCACCTCCGCCCGACGGCACGCATCCAGCCAGATGGCCGCGCCCACGCCGTCGGTGGCGTAGCGCTGGTTGGCGTTGATCTTCAGCAGCGGACCAGCGTTGGGGACCGGCCTGTTCTGGGGATCGTGGTGGCCCACGTAGTTGGGGTGCACCAGGTGCCCGGAATCCGCTGAGATGCAGCTGGAGCGGGCGAACATGGCGCGCGTGGCGTCGAGTTTCAGCCCGTAGCCAGCCGCGATCCGCTCCAGCACATCCTGCAGGATGGGGCCGCCTGCGCCGGTGGCGGTGGCGGAGCCGACTTCCTCGTGGTCGAAGGCAACGAGGAGGTTGACGTGCCGCCCCTCCCCCAGCGATTCCAGCGCGGTGAGGCCGGCGTGCGTCGAGGAGAGGTTGTCGAGGCGCGCGGACGCGAAGAACTCCTCCTGGGCACCGATGACAGCAGGGCGCTGGGTATCAAACAGGTAGAGGTCGTGATACGCGACCGTCGCGGCATCAACGCCAACAAGTTCGGCCAGATACTCGACGATGGGCCGCTGCAGATCCACCGCCACGATGGGCTGCATGTGCTGCTGCTTGTCCAGCTTCAGGGCCTCGGTGACACCACGGTCGAGGTGGATCGCCAACTGCGGGATGCGGGCGATGGGACCGCTCTTCACGAGATGGACTTCACCGTCCATAGTGACCAAACGGCCGGCGATACCCAGATCCCTGTCGAGCCACGAGTTGAGCAGCGGGCCGCCGTAGATCTCCACGCCCACCTGGGACCAGCCGGCGGAGCGAATGCTGCTGCTGGGCTTCACCTTGAACGACGGCGAATCCGTGTGGGTACCGACGATGCGGAACTCCGCATCCTCAGCCAACTCTTCCGGGGCAACCCAGGCGACCACCGCGCCGTCGCGGTGCACGAACCGCTTGCCCGCAACGCCGTCAAACGGACGGCGCGGATCCAGCTCCTCGAAGCCTGCCTCCCGCAGCCGCTCCGCGACGGTGGCGGCCGCGTGGTAGCTCGTGGGAGAGGCGGTGACGAACTCCGCGAGATCTGCAATGTGGTCTGAGGCGGTGGTGAGCATGATGTCTAACTTAGTCGGGTCGTCTGGTGTCCTTCGACCTGCCTGGCTCGCAAGCTCGCGGGGCAGGCTCAGGAACCGCTACCCGGCGTCGGTGCGGCGGGGCAGTTGGCGAACGGGCGGGTCCAGCAGGGAGGGCTCAGCACTGAACAGGCTGTTTTCCTGCTCCCGGAGCTCCGAGTAATCCAGCATCTCCGTGACCGTCACCTGACGCGGCGTGTCTTCCACACCGCTGAGCTCCGCCAGGTCATCCGAGGTGACCTCGAGATCACGGAAGCGACGAGCGGAAACCATGACCCGGCTCTCGAGCGCACCGACGGCCCTGTTGTAGTTGGTGACCGCACTGCCCAGCGAGCGACCCAGCTTGTCGAAGTGCTGCCCCAGCGTGGCCAGCCGCTCGTAGAGCTCGCGACCCAACTTGGAGATCTGGCCCGCCGTCTCTGCCAGCGCCACCTGCTTCCAGCCGTTGGCGACAATCTGGAGCTGCGGGATCAGCAGGCCCGGCGAGGCCAAGACGACGTGCTTCCGCGTGGCGTACTCGTGCAGATCCGGCAGGTGCTCCATGGCCAGGCGGTAGAACTCATCCGAAGGCAGGTACAGCACCACGAACTCTGGGGAGCCGAGATCCAGCTGCCAGTAGTTCTTGCCCGCAAGCTGATCGATGTGGGTGCGGACATGCTTGGCGAACGTCGCGAAGTGCGCCTTCTGCAGCGCCTCATCTTCGGTGTTGTACGCCTCCAGCACCGCCGCCAGCGGCACCTTGGCGTCCACGAAGATGACCTTGCCAGCGGGCAGGTTGATGCGGAGATCTGGGCGGAACAGCCCGTCATCCGAGGAGTACGTCTGCTGCGTGTCGAAATCGCAGCGCTCCGTGAGCCCAGAGATCTCGACGATGCGCTTGAGGCTACTCTCCCCCCAGGCACCGCGTACCTGAGGCGTGCGCAGCGCGTTGCTGAGGCTGAGCGTCTCGCGGCGGATGGCCTCCCCAGACTGACGCACGGTGTTGACCTGCTCAGAGAGCTCAGCGGCCATGCGCACCCTGTCCTTCTCCACCAGCTGCAGCTTCTCCTGCATCTGGCGCAGCCCCTCCGCCAGCGGCGCCACCAACTGCTCCGTGGCCTTCATGCGCTGATCCGCGACGACATCCGCGGCCTTGCCCTGCTTCTCCAGCGATTCTGCGCTCAGCACCTTGAAGCGATCCAGCAGCACCTCGCGATCCACCGCCTGCTCCGCCGCCTTCTGCACGGCCGCATCACGCTCCGCCGCCGTGGCCGCAACCAGGGCCTGCACCTTCGCCGTCTCCCCCTGCGCCTCCGCGACCATGCGCTGCGCATCAGCCGCGACGGCGCGCAGCTCAGCCTTGTCTGCCAGCACCTGCGCGATCTCCGCCTTGGCCAACGCCGCCTCTTCCCGGGCACGGCTGGCATCTGCGCGGGCCTGCGCCGAATCGTCGCGCGCCTGCATCAGCTGGCGGCGCTCCAGATCACGGGCAGCGGCGTCTGACTCAGCAGCCGTATCCGTGCCGCGCCGGCCAAACAGGTAGCCGAGCACGGCGCCGAGAGCCAGTGCCAGAAGGGCCAGGAGAACGGGAAGGAGTTCCATGTCTCCCAGCTAATCAGGGGCCTCAGACAATTTCGGATTCCCACTCCGCGGGGCTACTGGAACACATCCAATTCGCCGTCGCGGTGCAGCAACCACACGCCGTCGGTCACCTCGAGCCAGTCGCCTTCCAGCGTCAAGCTGCGACCAGCCTCATCGGCGGGCCGCACGCACGTGAGCTGCTTGAGAAGGGGTTGGCCGTAGCTCGCCCCCGTGTAGGCACACACGTTGCCGTGCGCATCGGGCGCGACCTCGCGTTCATCGCGTGAGATCAACGCCTGCACGCCGCCCGTGTCCAGCGACACCATCACGACGTCCTGAGGCGTGACACCCACAACCGCCTCCCCCACCGTGAGGACCTGGGTGATCACCACGCCGAACGCAGACCACAACTGCTCGCCGCTGTCCACGCTGTATCCGCTCATGACCGGCGTCCCGTCAGCCTTGGTCTCAGTCGTCACCGCCACCCCCTGCGCTGACGCCAACGACGACACATGCACCCCCGGACGCGAGGTGCGGCCGAACGGCCCAATCATCGTGGTTCCCTCCTCGGCGACCTCCGCCCGCACGTCGAGAGCATCCACCCCAAACACGGAGCGGGCCTCCCGAGTGCCGGGGATGACCGAGGCGAAGTAGTTGGGCCGCTCGCCGATGAGCAGCTCGCGCCCATCAGCCCAGCAGTCCAGGGAACCGCCCTGAATCTCGGGGAACGACACGTCGATCCCCCAGAGGCGCTGCGTGAGGTCAGTCGGGTCGTACGCATCGATCCGGTCGGACGCCACGTCCAGGACCAGATCTCCGCACAGCGCAGGATTGCCGCGGAGCTTGCCGCGGGACAATTCGTCACCCGTGAGCACCACGCGGCTGATCGTCGACCCGTCAGGCGCCACCTCCAACACCGCGCCCGATTCGGCCGAGACCACCGGCCGCCCCTCAGCCTCCACCGTCCAGTTGACCACGCCGTCGGCAAGGTTGACGTGCTGCAGATGGCCGCTGGTGAGGATCACGGCCGTGTTCGCGTCGAGCCGCTGCACATTTGCTCCGCCGCCATTCATGCTGATCCCGCGCTGAGGATCCACCCATCCAACGAGCGCCGGGACGGGCGGCGTGGTGAGCTGCGCATTGCCGGGCGGGGTCATGTCGGCTGGATCCCACGACGGCGGGGCCAGCCATGTGCTCGGGATGGGCGCCGTGGGGGCTGGCTCCGGGCCGGGAGCCTGCTCGCGGAAGAAGATGGCCCACACCAACCCGGCCACCACGAGGATTCCCAGCACCACCCCGAAGAGCAGCCCGGGGCGCCACCTGCGCGCAGGCTCCTCGGCCTCCTCCACCCCCTCATCGGCACCAGTTGCGCCGGCGCTCACTGAGCCATCACTCGGCGACCCTTGCAGCACATATCCCGACGGCGTGGGCAGCCCCGCATCCACCTCTGGGGTGGGCATGGGCTCCCACTGCGGGGCGGCCTCAAAATCTGGCCGGCGGAATGGGGAGTCGTCGCGGGGCCCGTCTGCGGGTGTGCGCGGCGACGACATCATGGGCTCATCCTGCCATGCAGGTGACACAATGGGCCGGTGAGTACCCTCGCCGACCTTGCCGAAGCCATCCCGGATGCGGTCCAGCGCCTCGACGGCGTGGCCGTGCGCACCCCCGTGCAATTGAATCAGCGGCTCAGTGCCGCCACGGGCTCGGAGATCTGGCTCAAGCGCGAGGATCTTCAGCCCGTGCGCTCCTACAAGCTGCGCGGCGCCTACAACCTGATGAGCACGCTCAACGACGAGGAGAAGGCCGCCGGCGTGGTGTGCGCCTCCGCTGGCAATCACGGCCAGGGGGTCGCCTTCTCCGCGGCCGCCCTGGGCATTCACGCCACCGTCGTGGTCCCCCACCCCACCCCTCGCCAGAAGCGAGACCGGATCCAGGAGATCGGCGGCCAGTTCGTCGAGCTTGTGCTGCACGGCGCCACCTACGACGAGGCCTCGGACGAGGCAATTCGCCTGGCCAACGAGGGCAAGGTGCTGGTGCCAGCCTTCAACGACCCCCGCACCGCGGCCGGCCAGGCCACCCTCATGGTGGAGGCCTTCGACCAGTTGGGCTTCGTCCCGGACGTGGTGGTGCTGCCCATCGGCGGCGGCGGACTGGTGGCCGGATGTGCCGCCTGGCTACGGGCGATGCACCCCAAGGTGCGCATCATCGGCGTGGAGCCGGAGGGCGCGCCGTGCGTCGCAGCAGCCGTCTCCGCGGGCCGCCCCGTCACGCTCAACAGCATCGACACCTTCGTCGACGGCGCAGCCGTGCGCCGCGTTGGCGACTTCACGTTCCAGGCCATCCGCGAGGCCCGGATCGAGTTGGCGCGCGTGCCCGAGGGGCAGATCTGCACCGAGATGCTGGACATGTACCAGACCGACGGCATCATCGCAGAGCCCGCCGGGGCGCTCGCGACGGCGGCCCTGCCCACCGGCGGGACGGGCCAGCGGGTGCACATTCCCACGGGGTCGCGGGTGCTGGTGGTTGTCAGCGGCGGAAACAACGACGTCTCGCGCTACGGCGACGTCGTGGAGCGCTCGCTCATCCACGAGGGCCGCAAGCGGTACTTCATGGTGGAATTCCCGCAGCAGCCGGGCGCGCTGCGCATGTTCCTGGATTCAGTGCTCGGCCCAGATGACGACGTCACGTACTTCGAGTACGTGAAGCGCACCAACAAGGAGACGGGCCCGGCGTTGGTCGGCGTCGAGTTGGGCAACCCTGGGGATTACCGCTTCCTGCTCCAGCGGATCGAGGAGAGCGGCATGAAGACCGAAGAGGTCGCCTACGATTCGCCGTACTTCACATTCCTGGTGTAGACCACCCAGGCGGTCATCTCACCGGGTTTCGACACGCCCGCGATCCTCGCAAGCTCGGATGCGGACGGCTCAACCAGCGTCAGTGCTTGACGGCGCGGCGGAGGTCCTTGCGGAGCTCCGGCGGCAGCGCGAACTGCAGCGTCTCCTCCGTCAGGCGCTCCTCGACAGCGACCGGGTAACCCTGCTCCTCGAGGTACTTCAGCACGCCCTGCACCAGCGCATCGGGCACCGAGGCGCCGGACGTGACGCCCACCGACTCCACGCCGTCGAGCCACTCAGGGTTGATCTCCGTGTAGTTGTCGACGCGGTGGGCGGCCTTCGCGCCAGCCTCCAAGGCGACCTCCACGAGGCGAACCGAGTTCGACGAGTTGGCCGAGCCCACCACGATCATCAGGTCGCAGCCGTTGCCGGCGATCTGCTTCACCGCGAGCTGGCGGTTCTGGGTGGCGTAACAGATGTCGTCCGACGGCGGGTCCATCAACAGCGGGAACTTCTGGCGCAGCAGCCCCACCGTCTCCATGGTCTCGTCCACCGACAGCGTGGTCTGCGACAGCCAGGCGACATCCGCATCAGCCGGCAGATCCAGCCCGGCCACGTCGTCGGGATGCTGCACGAGGATGGTCTGCTCCGGTGCGTGGCCGCGCGTGCCGTCCACCTCTTCGTGGCCCTCGTGGCCGATCAGGAGGATGGTCTTGCCGTCTGCCGCGAACCGCTTGGCCTCGTGGTGCACCTTGGTGACCAGCGGGCAAGTGGCGTCGATGGACTTCAGCCCGCGTTCGTTGGCCTCTGCCTTCACCGCAGGCGACACGCCGTGCGCGGAGAACACCACGGTGGCACCGGTGGGCACCTCCTCAAGTTCTTCGACGAAGATGGCGCCACGAGCCTCGAGATCCTCCACCACGTGGCGGTTGTGCACGATCTCCTTGCGCACGTACACAGGAGCCCCGTACAGATCGAGGGCCTTCTCAACGGTTATCACGGCACGGTCAACGCCAGCGCAGTACCCACGGGGGGCGGCGACGACGACTCGTTTGGCAGCAGTCATGCCACTCAGTCTAGGTGAAATAGGAAATACTCCGGCACCGGTAACCTTGTCCCATGAAATCGCCTCAGCTGCACGCCGTCGGATTCGACTTCAAGAACATGGACGCCCTCATCAAGGCCGCTTTCGACGGCGGGGTGCGCGGGGTCGATTCGGCTCCGGGCTTCTCGTTGATCGGCGCCTACACCGATCCCAGCGGCGCGCGGGTCGCCTTCCAGCAACGCAAGAACCAGCCCGCCGTCGTGCTGGCAGCGCTTCGTTCCGAGACCATCTACCGCGCGCAGGTGGTGCGCTTCTCGGATCAGATGGCGCGCGTGGCGCTGTATTCCTCCGGCGAGGATGGCAGCCTGCTGACGCAGTTCCTGGCGCTGGTGGATGATCCCATCGCCTACGAGCAGCACTCTCTCTCCGAGGGCGGCGGGTTCTCGATCATCCAGGCCCTCCAAGTGGGGGCATTGGCCATGGACGTGCAGGTCTTCGCCGACGAAGCTGCCTTCCACGCGTCCGACGCCTCCCGTGTGGGATCGATGCTCATGGAGGCGAAATCCCTTGTGTCGCCCTCGCTCATGGGGTTGCAGTCGGCGTCGCTGACCATCGAGGAGGCCGGGCCCACGCTGTTGATGGGCGCCGTCGTCGAATCTGTGGAGGTGCGGCGCAACGAGCTCTCCGAGGTCAACTTCCAGTACGTGCGGGCCTCGAGCATCGTCGACATCACCATTGCCGTGCCCATGGAGCACCCCGTCGAGCCGGGCAACGTGATCCACGGCACGTTCTACGCAGTGGCCAACGCGGGCACGTGGGACAACAACGCCGGTTAGGGTAGCCCGCATGGCACTGACCAGCTCACCCGAACAACCGCAGCCGCTGGGCCGCGTCATCGGTGCCGTCAAGGACTGGGTCAACCGCTGCGGCGAGATCTGGGTGGACGCGCAGGTGGTGGAGATCAAACGCCGCAACGCGCCCACGCAGTTCATGACGTTCCGAGACCGGATCGCGGACATGTCCTGCCAGGTCACCGCCTCCACGCTGGTGCTGGACGCCGCCGGGCCCATTCCTGAGGGGTCGCGGGTGACCGCCCGCATCCGCCCACGCGTGTTCGACCGCACGTCCTCGCTCTCCTACGAATGCTTGGAGTTGCGGGTGGCGGGTGAGGGTCGCCTGCTGGCCCAATTGGAACAACTCAAGCGCAAGCTCCAAGCCGAGGGCCTGTTCGAGGCGCACCACAAGCGCCGCCTCCCCGCGCTGCCCGGCGTGATCGGGCTGGTCACCGGCAAGAACTCCGACGCCGAGCGCGACGTGGTCACCAACGTGGAGCGACGCTGGCCCGGCGCCCGCATCCGCACCCGCCACGCGCTGGTTCAGGGCGCGAACTCAGCGGAATCCGTGATGCTCGCGCTCGCAGCACTCGACGAGGACCCTGAGGTGGAGGTCATCATCATCGCCCGCGGCGGCGGCTCGCTCGAAGACCTGCTGAGCTTCTCCGACGAGGGCCTCGTGCGCGCCGTCCACGCCGCCCGCACGCCGGTGATCACGGCCATCGGGCACGAGCGCGACTTCCCGCTGGTGGATTTCGTGGCTGATTTCCGCGCCTCCACCCCCACCGACGCCGCCAAGCGCGTGGTGCCGGACCACGCCGTCGAGGTGGCCGGGGTGCAGCAGTCGATCGGCCGGCTGAACCGCGCCATCGACGGCGTGCTAGCCCGCCATCAGGAGCAGCTGAGCACGCTGCGGTCGCGGCCGGTGATGGTGGATCCCACCAGCGCGTTCGCCGCCCACTACGAGCGGCTCTCCCTGCTGCGGCACCGTCTGGGCGGGGCCATCGACCGCCGCCTGCGCGACGAGGAATCAGACCTGCGCTCCGCCGTCTCGACGGTGCGCGCCCTCTCCCCCAAACGCACCCTGGAGCGCGGCTACGCCGTCCTGGTGGATGACTTCCACGCCTCGGTCTCCAGTGTCGCCGACACCACCGTCGGAGCCCGCATCCACGCCTACCTCGCCGATGGTCAGCTTGATCTCGACGTGGCAGATCTCACCGCCAAGGAGCCGCAGCATGGCTGACGAGAAACTGACCTATGAAGCCGCGCGCGACGAGTTGGTCGCCGTCGTCAGCAAGCTGGAGTCTGGTGGGGCGTCCCTGGCGGATTCGATGGCGCTGTGGAAGCGCGGCGAGGAGCTCGCCCGCATCTGTCAGGAGTTCCTCGACGGCGCGAAGGAGCAGGTCGCCAAGGCACGCGACAGCGCAACACCGAGCGGCCCTTCGTCGTGACGCGGTACTCGCTCCTCGCACCCGCCCCGCTCAGGGACCAGTGATTGGCTCAACCAGCGGGTGGGTTCTCCACGAGGGTCGAGGTGAAGGCCTCGAGCTGCGTGAAGTCCGTGTCGGCTGAGACCACCGTCGTGACGTCGCCCTGCGCGTTGACGAGGCTGACGGTGCGGCCGTCCTTGCTCTCGTAGCGCACCCACTCGCGGCCGGCCAGCGACACCGGCTCACCGATCTCCTTGCCCTCCCGCGTATTGCTGCGGATCAGTTCCTCGCCCGCGGCGTCGCGCTGGAGGACGCCGTAGTAGATCTGATCAGGCGACAGGTAGCCCACCTGCCAGGAATTGCCCAGCGCGGGTTCCGCCGTGATCCAGCGCTGCCCCTTCTTGGCCCACGCGGCGCGCACGGGCAGCCAGCCCTCGCCCAACCCGTCGGCCGTGAGCACGGGATACGACGACTCCGCCACCGCCCTGCCCAGGAACGGCCCCAGATCCACCGGCTCCGCCTTCTCCTCGGGCGTGCGCGTGAACAGCGCCATGATGAGGATGATGGGGATGGCAATGACCGCCAAGGAGATGATCATGTCCCGGGAGCGGGCATTGGGGTTGCGAGCCATGCGGGTCACCCTACCGAGCGGGTGGGAACGGGCGCGAACCCGGCCAGCGGGTGGGCATGGAGGGCGGCCGGTCCGGTCAGGGGTGCATGCAGACGGTCCCAGAAGCCAGGCGGTACGGGCTGGGGATCGCCGGTCAGCGGCCGAACCTGCGTTCGCGTTGTGAGTAGGCACGAAGGGCGCGCACGAAGTCGACCCGGCGGAAATCCGGCCAGAGCGCCTCGCAGAAGTAGTACTCGCTGTGCGCGGATTGCCAGAGCAGGAAGCCGGAGAGCCGCTGCTCCCCCGATGTGCGGATGATCAGATCCGGGTCAGGCTGGCCCTTGGTGTAGAGGTGTTCCGAGATCTGGTCGATCTCCAGCGTCTGCGCCACGTCGCCCAGGGTGGCCCCCTCGTCGGCCTTCTCCGCCAGGAGGGAGCGGACGGCGTCGCGGAGCTCCTGTCGGCCACCGTAGGCTACCGCCACGTTGACGGTCATGCCGGAGATGCCCGCCGTCGACTCTGCAGAGGTGCGCAGCGATTCGGCCCACTTCTCCTCGAGCAGGTCGAGGGCGCCCACCACCTGGACTCGCCATCGACGGCGAGCCGCGAGGTCGCGGACGAGTTGGTCGATGACCTCAAGCAGCGGCTCCAGCTCGCCGTCCTTGGTGCGGCCGAGGTTGTCCGTGCTGAGCACCCAGAGGGTGATGACCTCGATGCCAGTCTCCTCGCACCACTCCACGAACTCGAGCAGCTTGGCCGCCCCGGCCTGATAACCAGCGACGAGGGGCTGGCCCGGCGCGTTCATCCGCGCCCACCGTCGGTTCCCGTCCGCCAAGACGGCGACGTGATGAGGCATGGACCCCTTGTCGAGTTGGCCCATGACTGAGCGCTCGTAGGTGCGGTAGAGCCACTTGGGCGGCCACATCCGATCGACGACGCGGCTCACCCATGACATGCCAGCCAGCCTAGGGCAAGCAAAGCCAACCTGTGCACCAACTCCGCTGCACAAGTCACCAATGCCCAACCCACCGTCGCACCTCCGCGCCGGGCAAAGACAAGTTGTGCAGGGACTCCGCTGCACAACTTGCCTTTGCCCAGCCCAGGGGTGATGACCGACGGTGAGACGCGTAGGTTGGATTCTGACCGGAAAAGAGTTAACCTACGGTTGCGTAAGTTACGGAAGCGTAGGTAAGAAGTGAGCGACACCATGACCGCTGAGGCTCCCATCCGCAGCCACCCCATCGCGACGGCGGCGGGCACCATCAAGCCCAAGCTCCGGGGCTGGCTGCATCTGGGCATGTCCCCCATCATCTTCATCGCCGGCCTCGCCTTCACGACGTTCGCGCCCGAACTGATCGGACGCGTCGGCGCGGCCATCTACACGCTGGCCGCGGTCCAACTGTTCGGCACCAGCGCCGTCTACCACCGCGGCAACTGGTCCGACAAGGCCAACGCGATCTTCCGCCGCATCGACCACTCCAACATCTTCGTGTTCATCGCCGGCACCTACACACCTCTGACGCTGACGCTGCTGGAGGGCAACGCCCGCTGGACACTCCTGATCCTCATCTGGTCCATCGCCGTTCTGGGCGTGGTCTTCCGCACCACTTGGCTGTCGGCGCCGCGCTGGCTCTACACGCTGCTCTACGTGGCCATGGGCTGGGCAGCCGTGGGCTGGCTCAACCAGTTCTGGGCGGCCGGCGGCCCCGCCGTCGTCGTCCTGCTGCTGGCTGGCGGCCTGGTGTACTCGCTGGGCGCGGTGGCCTACGGCACGAAGCGACCCAAGCTCTCCCCCACCTGGTTCGGCTTCCACGAGGTGTTCCACGCCTGCACCATCATCGCCGCGGTGTTGCACGCGGTTGCCATCGGGCTCGCCATCTTCTAGCCCGACGGCGTACACCCCCGGGTATGGTCGAGACATGACGAAACCCTTCCCGCAGGATTGGAAACACGCCCTCATCGTTGTGGCCCACCCCGACGATCCCGAGTACGGCATGGCCGCCGCCGTCGCCAAGTGGACGCGCCAAGGCAAGCAGGTGACCTACGTTCTCGCCTCCAGCGGTGAGGCCGGCATCGAAGGCATGGATCCCCGTGAGGCCGGCCCACTGCGCGAAGAGGAGCAGCGACGCGCCGGGCTCCACGTGGGCGTGAAGACGCTGGTGTGGCTGGACGAACCAGACAGCCGCCTGTCGGAGAGCCCCACCCTGACGGAGTCGATCCGCGGTGCGCTCGACGCCCACCCCGCGGAGGTCGTCATCTCCACCTACCGTGGCCCGGAGTGGGCCCCTGGAATGCCCAACCAGGCGGATCACACCGCGGTGGGCGAGGCCACCGTCGAGGCGCTCAAGGGCCGCGACGTGTGGCACTTCGAAAACGGCCCTGGCCCCACGCACCATGAGTTCGTGGACGACGAAGATGTGCACGCCGCCATCAGATCGCTGGCCGAACACCAGATGTATCTGGCGGTGCTGGATCCTGCCACTCCAGTGAAGACGCAGGCCAGAGCGCAGATCTACCGGTCGGTGGCCCGCAACGGCGTGGACAACCGCGTTCACTTCCGGTTGATCAGTGGCCCCAAGATGAACAGCTAGTTACATCTATGTGGTTCCTCCTTCCCAACGAGCCGCTCTCGGGTTATCGTCGGGGCATGGAGATCCGCTCCATCGAAGTAGATCCGGTCCCCTGACCAACAGCACGGGGGCAGGCCAAAGCGCGGCCCCCGCGAAGGGAGCAACAGTGCTCAACCTGTCAGATCAGCAGACTTCCCCCACCGCTGCGCAGCCGTCCACCGCCATCAAGACCTACGTCGTCGACACCTCTGTCCTCCTTTCTGATCCGAAGGCGATGCTGCGCTTCGCAGAGCACAACGTCATCCTTCCCATCGTGGTGATCACGGAGCTGGAGTCCAAGCGCCACCACCCTGAGCTGGGTTACTTCGCCCGCTCGGCGCTGCGCCTCCTCGACGACCTTCGGGTTGAACACGGCCGGCTGGACACCCCCATGCAGACCAACGAACAGGGCGGGAACCTGCGGGTTGAGCTCAACCACACAGACGACGGCTCCCTGCCGGCCGGCTTCCGGCTCGGCGACAACGACACGCGGATCCTCGCCGTCGCACTGAACTACGCCAACGAGGGCCACGATGTGGTGCTGGTCAGCAAGGACCTCCCCCTACGCGTCAAGGCCGCCGCCGTCGGGCTGGCCGCCGAGGAATACCGCAACGAGATGGCCATCCAGACCGGCCACACCGGCATGGCGGAGATCGACGTCACCTCAGATGACGTGGATGCCCTTTACGAGGACGGCGTGCTCACCACGGAGGCGGCGCGGGAGATCACCACGCATTCCGGCGTGGTGCTCAACGCCCCCGGTTCCTCCGCGCTGGCCCGCAAGCTGCCAGATGGCAATCTGCGGCTGATCAAGCACGACCGTGAGGTCTTCGGCATTCGGGGCCGTTCCGCGGAGCAGCGGGTGACGCTCGAGCTGTTGATGGACGACTCCATCGGCATCGTGTCGCTGGGCGGCCGGGCCGGCACCGGCAAATCCGCCCTGGCACTCTGCGCCGGTCTCGACGCCGTGCTGGAGCAGCGCAAGTACTCGAAGGTCATGATCTTCCGCCCCCTCTACCCGGTGGGCGGCCAGGAGCTGGGCTATCTCCCGGGCACCGCAGACGAGAAGATGCAGCCCTGGGGCCAAGCTGTCTTCGACACCCTCTCCGCCGTGACGAACAAGTACGTCATCGACGAGCTGCAGGAACAGGACATGATCGAGGTCCTGCCGCTCACCCACATCCGCGGCCGCTCGCTGCACGATGCGTTCATCATCGTGGACGAGGCCCAGTCATTGGAGCGCAACGTGCTGCTCACGGTGCTGTCCCGCGTGGGCCAGAACTCGCGGGTGGTGCTTACCCATGACGTGAACCAGCGCGACAACCTGCGCGTCGGCCGCCATGACGGCATCGTCGCGGTGATCGAGAAGCTGAAGGGCAACCCGCTGTTCGCGCACGTGACCCTGACTCGCTCCGAGCGCTCGCAGATCGCGGCGCTGGTCACCGACATGCTCGAGGTCGACGCACTGGGCTGACAGCCGCGCTTCGTCGCAGCCCTTCGGGGCGCCCGAACGCAACGTCGCAGGGCTTTGGCCATCGTCGCAGGGCTTCCTGCAGCTTTAAGCCCTGCGACGACGCGCGAAGCCCTGCGACGTTGCTCCGAGAGGCGAAGGCACCTCCCGAATGGCGAGCGCAGAGCCGGCGCCTACTCGTTGCGGATGGCCGCCAGCGGGCTGAGCTTCATCGCCCGCTGCGCTGGCAGCATGCCGGCGAGCGTGCCGATGAGGGTGGCGAACAGCACCGCGCCCACCATGAGCCACGGCTGGATCACCGACAACTGGCTGCCTGCCCCCATCATCCCCATCTGTGCCCCCAAGGTGGCGTTGAGGATGGCGGACACCGCCAGCGACAGCAGCAACCCAATGATGCCACCAAGGAACCCGATCGCGGCGGACTCAATCAGGAACATCTTGCGGATGTCGCCCAAAGCGGCACCCATGACCTTCATGATGCCGATCTCCTTGGTGCGCTCGTAGACGCTCATCATCATCGTGTTGGCGATGCCGATGGCGGCCACGAGAAGCGAGATGAAACCGATGCCGCCAAACACGGCCTGGATCATCACGGCCGTGGCTTGCCCCTGCCGGATCCACTCCACCTCGGCCTGAGCCTGAATGCCCTGCTCGCGCAGGGTGTTGAGCATCTTCTCCGCGGC
The DNA here is from genome assembly GCA_030538315.1 of Propionibacteriaceae bacterium. Taxonomy (GTDB): domain Bacteria; phylum Actinomycetota; class Actinomycetes; order Propionibacteriales; family Propionibacteriaceae; genus Arachnia. The sequence continues at coordinate 68,572 of JAUNUF010000002.1, read as the reverse complement.
CTCAGGGTCCTTGGTGAGCACCCGGAATTCGTTGTAGATGAACTCCTTGCCAAGCGGCCGCCCGTCGGAAGTTGAAGGCTGATTGGGCAGAGCCTTGCCCGGCAACGCCTTCTTCATCCACTTGATGAGCCCATCCAGATCAGACCACACCGACCCGGAATAAGGTCCCCAGTTGTTCTCATCACCGGTCTTCTTGAGTTGCCCGGTGACGGGGAGAATGTGCCGCTTTGCGGGCTTGGCCGGGGCGTTGGGCTCGCCGTCGCCACCCCCGTCGCCCCCAATGGGAACGGGGCCGTAGTCACCCCACGTGGTGAGTGTGCCGAACAAGGATTGCGTTCGGAAGTCGATCTCCATGGGCATCCCAGTGACCGGGTCCCAGAAATTCTGATCGACCATGTCGCCCAGCAGCAGTTCGAAGACACCCTGCTGAGGGAGGTCGCCCCATGCCAGATCGAGGTCCATTTCAGGGAAGGCGTCGGCGGGCAGGCCCTCAATCGAAAAGAATTGCTCGGAACTGCCGATACTGACCTGCATGTCGGCCCGGTACACCGGCCACACGGCCTGGGCCCCAGGCACCGACTCAAGGTAGGCCTTCATGGCATCGTTCATCTTCGTGGGCATACCTGGTGAGGCAGCCCCCTGCTCCTGCGGCGGCGGCCCGTAGACGGTGACCTGCCGCAGGTTGATGTTCTGCATCTGGGCGGTGAATCCCGACGACAGGCCCACGCCCAGCGACACCATGACGATCACCGCGGTGGTGCCGATGAGCACGCCCAGCACCGTCAGCGACGTGCGAAACATCCGCTGACGGAGGCTCGCGAGGCTCGTCGCGATGAGATCGGACCAACGCATGGTGGGCTCAGTTGGCGTCTGGCGTGATCAGCGGATCGCCCAGCGCGGCCAGCGATTCCAGATCCTCGGCCTCGCGGCGCTTGCGACGGCGGCCGCGCACCACGAGCGCGATGATCACGAACAGGCCCAGGAGGCCAGCGCCCACGAGCACGGGCACCCACGGGAAGCCCCCTTCCTCCATCGGGGGCTCCTCCCACATGCCGGGCTCCTCCATGGGCATGGGCGGCATGACGGCCACCTCAACTGTCTTGTCCATGGTGGAGACCTTGCCGTCGACATCCTCGTAGGACACGGTGATGGTGACCGGGCCTGCCGCCTCTTCCGCGGCCATGACCGTCATGTCGACAGCACCCGAGGTGCCGGGTTCGATGGTGCCGATGAACACCTCTGGCGCGGTCACCGGTTGGCCTTCCTTGATGGTGGCCTTGGCGTTGTAGAGCTTCGTCTTGCCCTGGTTGAAGATGTTGAACGTGAGGGACGCCTCCTGACCGAGCATGAGCTGCGGCGGGGTGAGCTGGGGCACGGAGGCATCTGCGCGGATGTTCTGCTTCACGGGCACCGAGACGGTCTCCTGCGTGGAGTAGGCGTTGGCCTGGGTGTCTTCGTACTCGACGCTGATCACCATCTGATAGGGCCGCTCCTCCAGCGAAGGCAGCGAGTGGAAGTTCATGGTGCCGGCCTCCACCTGATCCGCACCGATGCGGCGCAGGAACATCGACGAGGAGCCGTTCGCGGGCAGGAACGCGTTGTCAGCTGACGACAGCGTGATCTTCATGTTCTGCACTCGCGTGCGGGTGGAGGTGTTGCGGAGCGTGAACGTGACCTGGAAATCCTGACCCGCCTGCACGACCTCAGGGTTGGTGGTGAAGCCGGAGAGGATCACGCGCGGCGTCGAGAGGCCGGGCACTGCGCCCCCGCCACCGCCGCCAGGGTCGACGACGCCCCCACCGCCACCGCCGCCGGAGCCACCGGACCCGCTGGAGCCGCCCTCACCGAGCACCCCACCGTCGGTGGGATCGCCCGCAGCGCTGCTGAGGGGGATGAGGCTGAGGCTGAAGACCATCATCAGCACGAGCATCAGGCGGTGGATCATCTTCATGGCATGACCTTCTGGTTGGCGACGGCGGGCGCCGTCTGTGCGTGTTCGGTCTGGGTGATATCTGTGATGCGTCCGTCCCCAATGCTGACGATCGTGTCAGCGAAGGACGCGAGATGCCTGTCATGGGTGACCATGATCCAGGTCTGCTGGAACTTGCGGATCACCGCTCGGAACAGGTTGAGGGTTTCCTCGGAGGTGCGGGAATCCAGGTTGCCCGTGGGCTCGTCCGCGAACACCAGCGTGGGCTGGATGGCCAGGGCACGGGCGATGCCGACGCGCTGCTGCTGACCACCAGACATCTGGCCGGGCTTGTGGTGCATGTGCTTGGCCAACCCCAGCTGGTTGAGCACAGCACGGGCGCGGGCCTGACGAGCGCTCTTCGGGATGCCGCGGAAGCTGAGCGGCAGGGCCACATTGTCAAGCGCGGTGAGCTGCGGCAGGAGGTTGAAGGACTGGAAGATGAAGCCCACCTGCTCGCGGCGGTAGGTCACCAGCTCGGATTGGCTGAACCTGTGCAGCGGTTGGCCTGCAACGAAGACCTCGCCCGCCGTCGGGTGTTCGAGGCCACCCAGCATGTTCAGCAGCGTGGATTTGCCGGAGCCGGAGGTGCCCACGACGGCGGTGAAGCTGCCGCGCGGAATGGTGAGGTTGACGCGGTTCAGTGCCACGACGCGCGAATCGCCCACGCGGAAGATCTTGCTCAGATCCCGCGTGTGGACGAGCGGTTGACCAACCTCCGGCAGCGGAGGTCGTTTCGTCTTCGGCGGCACTAGTCCCTCCCCAGAAACACCCCGACGCCCCCCAATGGGCGTCTGGAAGAAACATATCGGCCTGACCACACCCAAAGGGATAGGTGCCCGCCGCCTGTGAGCGACTCTGACCGAAAGTCAGGAAAAGATCAGACCCAGGTCGTACAAGATGCCACCGGGGCCTTCCCCTGCGGGCGGGGCTCTCAGGATGACGGCACCCCCCTCGGGCGATTATCGTGGCAGGTGTCGGCCCAGAGGCTGACACTGTGGGAGGAAGCGCCATGCGGCATACGGACCAGTTGAAGGATCTCGAGTTCACACCCAGCAAGGTCAAGGTGGCAGATTGGGATCTCCGCATTCCCATAGCCCCGAAGGCCGGGCCCTTCTGCCAGCTCGAGGTGGACACCTCAGTGGGAGCGGCTCCGGGCGTGTACGCGTGGGTGGTCACGGACAAGGTGATCTACGTGGGCCACACGGATGACTTGTCGCTGGTGGCGCACAGCCGCGGCGATTTCACCTCCGTCAGCCCGTCGTCGGTGGACAGCGGCCCCGCCAAGGTCAACAACCTGATCAACGCGGCCTTCAAGGCGGAGCACCGGATCTCGTTCTGGTGGCACATGGAGATGTCGCCTGGCGATGCAGCCATCGCCGCTGGCGAGCTGGTGGCGGAGTTCGACCCCATGGGAAACAAGCTCACCCAGATCAAGAGCCCAGAGGCAGCTCCGGCGAAGGCGACCACCACCAAGGCCCCCGCCGCCACGCGCACGGCCGCACCGAAGGCCAAGGCCGTCAAGGCCCCCACCCGCTACGACCGGGAACGCATTGCCCCGAAGAATCTCGTGTGCCCCTCATGCTTCATCCAGGTTCCGCTCACCACCGGATGGTGCGACGACTGCGAGATCAAGGTGACGGGCTGAGAGGATAGGGCATGGAGATTCTCTACACCACCAACAACGAGTTCGGTGAGGCCGTCTTCGCCCGCCGCGATGAGGCGCACATCGTGGCACGCATCCGCCGCGCACTGAACAACGCTGGTACGTGGCGGGAGTTCAAGGACCTCATGGATCCGTTCGAGTACCAATATCTGGTGGAGAAGAACCTGGGCCAGAGCCTCGAGGAGGTCGACCTCGACGAGGCGTTCAACCCGGATGCCATCCCCGGGGTGGCGGATCGCTACTACCCCACCTGGCTGCAGGCCCGCATGTTGGAGTGGTTCCCCAAGCGCCTGATCCTCAAGTACGACGGCGACATCACGTCGCTGCGAGGCGACGCGCTGGTGATTCCCGGCGAGTTCGCCGATGAGGTTGCCGACGATCTGCGCGCCGAGGGGTACACCGTCGCGAAGACGGACTTGTCGTTCCTCTAGTGCAGCGAGGTATCTGCCGGGCCCTGTAGCCATTCGTGGAAGCGGACCGTCAGGCCCGCGCGCGTGGGGGCGCAGGTGAAGGGTCCGGCCTGGGCTTCCGCGTCCTCCGGGAACGGGGCCAGGCGCACCAGGCGCATCTCCCCGCCGTCGAGCCCGGCACGCACCGTGATGGCATCCCCGGCGCGCGACACCCGCACCCGAACCCGCTGCCCAATCCAGTCGTCCACCGGCCCCGTGGACCAATCTGAGACCGGGTTGGTGACGACGGCGCCCAGCATGGCGTGGCCGTCGGCGAATTCCACCCCGGCCTTGATCCACAGCTCCGGGCCTGCGGTGGTGAACAGGCCGGCTTGGTCGAACTGCTCGGTGTAATCGCAGGTGAACACCACCTCCATCGCGGTGTTCTGCGGCAGCGGCGCGACGAGGCCGTGCGCGTTGTAGCGTTCGAACCCGTAGGACGTGATGCGCCAGGCGTCGGATCTCTCGACGCAGGTCACCACCAGATCCGAGCCGTCCTCGTGGACCTCAGCGGGCGGCGTGGTCCAGGTGCCTGCAGACCAGTTCAGTGTTTCCATGCCGCCACTCTAGGCAGCTATACGCGAGACCAGAGCGGAGTCTTCAGATTGTTGTAGTCATCGACGGGATCGAAGCAGACGGTGCCGCGACACACGTAGACGAAGCCGTCTGGCCGCTGGTCGAAGTGCGATCCCCATCCCTCAGCACCCTCGGGGGCTGTGACCACGAAGGAGCCGGGAGGGGCCAACCGCCAGGAGGCGCGGGCCAGTTGGCTGAACGGATCATCCGAGACCACGACGGCGACGGCGGGCTTGAGCCCCCGTCGGGCCTCGTCGGCGATCAGCAGATCCGCGAGCGATGCGCCGGCGAAGCGGGGGTTCTCCGCCACCGTGGCCCAGGTGGTGCGGGCGGCCCGGTTGGCGCGCTCCACCAGCTCGGGCCGCTCCGCGAGCGTGCCGACGATGCGCAGCGCGGCCACCAAGGCGGAGGTGCCGCTGGGCGACACGTTGTCGGTCAGCGAGCGCGGCCGCTCGAACAGGCCGGTGTCGACAGCGTCGTAGAACCCGCCGTCCTCGTGGCTGAACAGCTCGTCGGCCTCGTCGACGAGGGCCTCAGCGCGGCGCAACCACTCGGCGTCGCCCGTGGCACCGGCCAAGAGCGCGAAGGCCTCGGCCACCGCTCCATAGTCTTCGGCGCCACCCAGCGCGGCATCCGCCACGCCGTCGCGCGAGGTGCGGCGCAGCTGGTCGTCCACCAGATGCACGGAGACAAGATGCTCTGCCGCCCGGAGCGCCAGCTCCAGCCAGCCCTTCTCGTCGAAGATGAGGGCGCCGGTCACCAACGAGGAGATCATCCACCCGTTCCAGGCAGCCACCACGATGGTGTCCGAAGCGGGGCGGAACCGCGTCTCGCGCTCGGCCAGCAGCTTCTCGGCCACCTCCTCAAGCCGCGCGAAATCTGGGCGACCACGCAGCTGCAGCGTCGATAGACCGTCTTCGAACGTGCCGCCCTTGGTGACGTGGAACACCTCGGAGGCCCACTCCCCCAGCTCGGCGCCGAGTGCGTCGTCGAGGAGTTCGGGGTTCCAGAGGTAGAAGATGCCTTCGTGGACGGCACCGCGGATGTCGCAGGAATCCGCGTCGAGCGCAGAGATGAACGCGCCTTCATCGCTGACCATCTCACGCTCGAGCCACTCGACGATGCCGTAGGCGGTGCGCTCGAAGAGGGCGCGCAGGCCCGCGTCGTGATCTGCGGTGCGGCGCCAGCCCCGCACATAGGTGCCCAGGAGGAGTGCGTTGTCGTAGAGCATCTTCTCGAAGTGCGGCACCACCCAGCCGGCGTCCACGGAGTAGCGGTGGAAGCCGCCGCCCACCTGGTCGAAGATTCCGCCGCGCGCCATGTGCTCGAGGGTGCGCTGCGCGAGCTCGAGCGAGCGCGGATCTCCCTTCACGAGCAGTGCGTCAAGCAGCGTGGGGTTGGGGAACTTGGGCTGGGTGCCGAAGCCGCCGTGGATGACGTCGAAGCCAGCCTCCACGTCGTCGATGGCCTTGCGGAGATCCGGCGCCTTGTCCGCCACGGTTTCTTCCCGGGAGGCCAGCACGTTGACGAGGTACTCCGCAGAGCCGCGCACCTTGTCCTTGCGGCTGCGCCAAGCATCCGCCATGGCCTCCAGCACCTGCCTGAAGGACGGCTGCCCGGCCCCGGGCTCCGGTGGGAAGTAGGTGCCGGTGAAGAAGGGCTTGCCCTCCGGGGTGAGGAAGGCGGTCATGGGCCAGCCGCCAGCGCCGTTGTTCATGGCTTGGGTGGCCAGCATGAACACGGCATCCACATCCGGGTGCTGTTGGCGGTCCACCTTGATGGCCACGAAATGCTCATTGATGAACTGCGCGATCTCCGGGTCGTCGAACGATTCGCCGCTCATCACGTGGCACCAGTGGCAAGACGCGTAGCCAACGGAGAGGAAGATGGGGCGGTCCAGCTCGCGTGCGGAGGCCAGGGCCTCGTCGGACCATTGCCACCAGTCGATGAGTTGGTGGGCGTGCTGACGGAGGTAGTCGCTGGAGGATTCGGCAAGGCGGTTGACCATGGTGCCCAAGCGTATCCGGTTGGCGCAGATCTTCAGACGGCGAAAACATGCAGATCTCCCCGTATGCGGGACATCTCCACGTTTTCCCCCTCAAAGGTTTGTGACCCGCCCGTCACGCATCTCAATGACCCGGTCGGTGCGGGCGGCCACCTCGGCGTCATGGGTCACCATCACCACCGTCGTGCCCTCCGCGTTGAGCTCCGTGAGGATGTCCAGCACTTCGGCGGCCCAGTGGTCCAGTGCGGCGAGGTCGATGGGGCCGGCGTGCATCTGCGCCACGTGTGGCGCATCCGCTGTGGTCAGGAGGCGGCCGCTGGCCCCCGTGAGCCGCGCGAGCAGCCCAGCGCTGGCCGTGGCCATCATCACCGAAAGGGTCATCAGCACCACCAGCGTCACCGTCACGGTCACGTTCCTCGCCGCGTCCTTGACGATCATCCGTTGCAGCATTCCTCAGCCCCTCAGCAGTTGTCCTTGACATCGAACCTATGGAGCAGCCGGGCCGAAGTCTCTCGGGATCAGGCCCTACCGACGCCTGAGCCATCCCTCAGCCGAGCCTGAGTTCCCTTGAAGTGGCCACTCGGTGGGGGACAATGGATCCATGAGCGAAACCCGCACCGCCAGATCCCCTCTCACCGCCGCGTTGATCGTGGTGGGCGGCATCCTCGCCGTCATGTGGGTGCTTGAGATCATCGACACGGTCACGCTCAACTCCCTGGATGCCTACGGCATCGAGGCTCGCCAGATCTCTGACCTGCCCAACATCCTGTGGTCGCCGCTGCTGCACTTCGGGTGGATCCACCTGATCGGCAACTCGGTGCCGTTCCTGGTGCTGGGCGTGCTCACCTACCTCTCAGGAGCGGTGCGCTGGGTGGTCACGACGGTGGTCAGCACCGTCACGTCCGGGCTCGCAGCCTGGGTGATGTCGGCCACCGGCAGCATCACCGCCGGCGCCTCAGGAGTGATCTTCGGCTACCTCACCTATCTGCTGGTGCGTGGCATCTTCTCGAAGAAGATCTCGCAGATCCTGATCGCAGTGGTGGTTTTCGGCCTGTACGGCGGCGTGCTGCTCGGGGTTTTCCCCGGCGTTCCGGGCGTGAGCTGGCAGGCCCACCTGGGTGGCGCCGTCGGGGGTGTGTTGGCGGCCTACCTGCTGCACTCCCGCACATCGGGCACCAGAAGGCAGACCACCAGCTACTAGATCACGTACTCCGGCACGAGCGGCTCGGGGCGCAGGCCCGCGAACAGGTCGTCCTCGGGGATCATCGTGGGCACCTTGGACAACACCAGCTGGTAATCCTCCGTCGGCCACCCCGCCTGCTGGATTGCGAGCGGCACGGCGAACCACGGGCCGTCGGGGTCGATCTGCGTGGCGTGGGCGCGCAGGGCCTCGTCGCGCACCGGGAAATACTCCGCGCAGGGCACGAACGTGGTGAGGCGGCCGTAGGAGTATGGATCGTTGTCCCGCACGGGATAGCTGTATTCCAGGCCGTGCTCGTGCATCGCGGCCTCGAGCTGCTCGTAGCGCCGACGGTGGAAGCTCATGTGGTAGTACAACTTCGCCGCCTGCCACGGCGTTCCGTGCTCCGCCCACTGATACGGATCCGCCGCCGCCTTGAACGCCTCGACGGTGATCAGATGCGTCTGGATGTGATCCGGGTGCGGATAGCCGCCCTGCTCGTCATAGGTGGTGATGACGTGCGGCCGGAACTCGCGGATGACCTTCACCAGGCGCCCAGCCGCCACCTTGGGATCCTCCAGGGCGAAGCACCCCTCGGGCAGCGGCGGAAGGGGGTCGCCTTCGGGGAGGCCAGAGTCGACGAACCCCAGCCACACCTGTTGGATGCCGAGGATGTCTCGCGCCCGCGCCATCTCGTCGCGGCGGATCTGGGTGATGTTGCGCTGCACCTCGGGGTCGTCGGCCAGCTTCGGGTTGAGCACCGAGCCGCGCTCACCTCCTGTACAGGTGACCACCATGACCTCCACCCCTTCGGCGACATACTTCGCCGTGGTGGCCGCACCCTTGCTCGACTCGTCGTCGGGGTGGGCGTGGACGTGCAACAACCGCAACTGGGGCGCTCCGGACGTGGACATGGGAGGTATTGTGCCGCGACCCCCCGCTCATCGGCGGCACGTCTCAGGGCACAATGGGGTGCGTGACCACCCCAAACGCCACCGACGAAGCCCGCATCAAGGCCCGCTACCCCAAAGCAAGCCCCGCCGATTATCTGCTGGGAGGCCTTGCCACCGTCGCCATCCTGGTGGCCATCGTGCTGGTGACCATCACGGGGTTGCGCAACTCCAACCCGCCGGTGGTCGCACAGATCCGCGGCTTCGAGGTGCCGTCCGCATCCGAGATCACGGCGGAGATCGTGGTGCAGCGGAAGAACCCGGCGGACGCGGCAGAGTGTCGCCTGTATGCACAGGCGGAAAGCTACGAGAAGGTGGCTGAGCATATCGTCGAGATCCCGCCCGGCACCGAAAAGCTCACCGTTGTCGACGTCACGCTGAAGACAATCAAGGAAGCCACGGCCATTCGGATTGAGGGTTGCCGCGTGGCTGGCTGATATTCTTGCGAAATGTCCGAAACAGCTACTGATGTGGTGTGGCTCACCCAAGAGGCCTATGACAAGCTCGAGGCCGAGTTGAACGAGCTCAGGACCGTGGGCCGCGAAGATGTGAGCGCACGGATCGCTGCTGCCCGCGAAGAGGGCGACCTTTCCGAGAACGGCGGCTACCACGCAGCCCGCGAGGAGCAGGGCCAGATGGAAGGTCGCATCCGCCAACTGGAAGACATCCTGCGCCGCGCCCAGGTGGGCGAGCCGGAAGGTGCCAAGGATGAAGTGGCGCCCGGCAAGGTCATCACGGTCGCCTACGACGGCGACGATGACGACACGGATACGTTCCTGCTGGGTTCCCGCGAGGTGCTGGGCACTGATGATTCGGTGGAGTACACCGTCTACTCCCCGCAATCCCCCATGGGTTCCGCCATTCTTGGCGCGAAGGTGGGCGACGAGGTGCGCTACACCGCCCCCAACGGCAAGGAGTTGATGGTCGTCATCAAGGACGTCTCCGTCCTCTGACCTACCGCAATGCTGAGGGGCCGCCGTCGATCTCCGACGGCGGCCCCTTCACGTGTGCTCGTTGTACCACCCGATGGGCTGGGCGGGTCGGTGGCCACGCGCCTGCCTTGTTCAGCGGTGCCTGCCCAAATCTGTTTGGCCTGCGTTACTGGCGATTGCGCCTGCCTTACGTGGGGTTGCCTGCCCTATAGCGCAGGCCTCCCCACTTAAGGCAGGCGCCTGTCTCCTCAGCCCAGCAACTGGGCGGCGACCTCAGGGCTGATCTCGCCGCGGGCAACACGGGCGAGGATCTGATCCTCTGCGCTGCCCTTGTCTTCGGGCACGGCGTCACCGTACTCGGACTGCTCGGCCATGCCGTCGTCGTCAGATTCGACGGCGGGCTCAGCGTGGGAGGCGGGCGCCTGGCCAGGATCTGCGGGGTCGAGACCGAGCTTGGCCAGCACGGCATCCAGCCGGGCGCGCGCGGTGGGATACGACACCTGCAGATGCTTCTCCACCTCCCGCAGGTTGCCCCGCGAGACGAGGAACACCTTCAGCAGCGCCAGTTCGGCGTCGGTCAGGGCGCAGAAATCACAGCTGGCGAACTCGCCTGCAATCTCGGTGCCGCAGTGGAGGCAGCCCTTGCGGATGGTGATCAGCTGATCGCCGCACACGGGGCAATCTGCGGGGGCGTGGAAGAGCGGCTTCGCCATGTCAGTCATCCGCCTTGATCGTGGCCATGCCCATGACGACGTTGACGTCCAGGCGAGCAGAACCGTTGCCGACGATGAACTCATCCACCTTGTCAGTGCCATCCGGCCAGGCGATCCGCCCCAGCTTGGCTTCGCCGCGAATGGTGACGTTGGCCCCCTTGGTGAGGTGCACGGTGAGCGTGCCGGATTCCACCTTCAGCCTGGAACGCCCCAGGGAGATGGGGCCCTCCACCGAGATCCCGCCAGCCTGGCTGAGGAGATCCTCGATCTCCTCAACGTCCTCCAGATTGGAGCCGCCAGCGGTCACGCGGATGCGCCCCAGCCGGGGAACACCGACGGTGCGGAGACCGCCGGTGGTGACCTCTGCGTCGACGATGAGCTTGGGGTTGACCTTGACCACAAGTTCCTTGCCGAGGCCGATGTCGCGCAGGTCGTCGAGGCTGCGAGGCGGGCGGATCAGCGAGAAGCCCTGGAAGTTGGGGCCGATCTCGCCGGTGGAGTTGACCTCCATGACCGTGCCCACGCGGCGCAACACATGCGGGCCGTCGATGGTCAGCGTGCTGACGGACGGGTCGCCCTCGATGCGCACCCGTCGGCCGACGGCGGTGACGGACACACGCGAGAGGCCACCGGCCTTGGGGCCGCCCTTCGCCGTCGTGTCGCTGGCCTCGGGCGTTTCGGTGGCGGCGTCTTCGCCCGCCGCTGCCCGCTTCGCGGCCTCAATGCGCTTGCTGGCTTCCTGGGCGTCGATCCGCCCGGCGGCCAGGTCGTCCAGAATCGGACCCAGATCTGCGTTACTCATGCAAAGAAGTTTACGCCAGCTTTCCATTTTGGGAAGCTTGTTTTTCACTTGCTCAACCCTGAGGCTTCCCTGAGTTCGGGGCCGCCATGGGTCACCCGCTGCGCGCCGAGGCTGTTCGGGCTTGCACCAACAACCCAGGCCGACAGCGCCTGCCCCCGACCACCCAACCCACCGTCGAGCACCGAATCTAGATTCAACGTCGTCAGCGACCCCGAATCTGGATCTGGGGCCTCTCCCCGACGGCGGCCTGTGCCAGAGTGAGGGGATGCGCAAGACGTTGGCTGAACTGGTGGCGCCCGACTGGGCGGAGGCCCTCGCGCCCGTCGAGGGCAACATCACCGCCATGGGCAGCTTCCTGCGCGAGGAAATCACCAACGGCTACTCGTACCTCCCGGCCGGCGAGCACATCCTGCGCGCCTTCACGCTGCCCCTCGCCGACGTCCGCGTGCTGATCCTCGGCCAGGATCCCTACCCCACCCCAGGGCACGCGATGGGGCTTTCCTTCTCGGTCAATCCCGACGTCAGGCCGCTTCCCGGCAGCCTGCGCAACATCTACCGCGAACTCGAGACGGATCTGGGCATCCCCCAAGCCCAACACGGCGACCTCACCGCCTGGTTCAACCAAGGCGTCCTCCTCCTCAACAGGGTGCTGACCGTCCGACCCAGCGCGCCAGCCTCGCATCGCGGGAAGGGCTGGGAGGAAGTCACCGCCTGTGCTGTCAAGGCGCTGGCCCGACGGGGCGGCCCCCTCGTCGCGATCCTCTGGGGCCGCGACGCCCAATCCGCCAAGCCCATGCTGGGCGAGACGCCTGTGATCGCCAGCGCCCACCCGTCGCCCCTCTCCGCGCGCAACGGGTTCTACGGGTCCCGGCCGTACAGCACCGCCAACAGGCTCCTCCAGGAGCAGGGCGGCGAGCCCATCGACTGGGGCCTGCATCTCGCGGCACACTGACCTCCTGAGCAACGAACCCCGGCCAAGGAGGACTAGCAACCGTGGCCCAGCCTTGGCGAGCGCTTGTAGCCTGAAGCCATGGAAATCGACGTACTTGCCTGGCTCAACGCCCGCATGGCCCAGCCGCAGATGGTCACCGAGGACGAGGCCCTCGAAGGCCGCCAAACCCCCATCCTGAACCCCATCCCCGTGCACGAAGTGCTAGGCCGGCCCATCGACGAGGTGCCCGCGGGCGCCGAGGTCGCCTACTTTGCGCTGGGCTGCTTCTGGGGCGAGGAGCGCATGTTCTGGCAGGTGGACGGCGTGCTCAACACCGCCGTCGGCTACATGGGCGGCTTCACCCCCAACCCCACCTACAAGGAAACGTGCACCGGCCACACCGGGCACACCGAGACAGTGAAGGTGGTCTACGACCCCACGAAGGTCAGCTACGACGACCTGCTCACCCTCTTCTGGGAGAACCACGACCCCACGCAGGTCTACCGCCAGGGCAACGACCTGGGCACGCAGTACCGCTCGGCCATCTTCCCCGTCGACGACGCGCAGCGCGAGGCCGCCGAGCGCAGCCGCGATGCTTTCCAGGAGCGCCTGACCGCGGAGAACTACGGCCCCATCTCCACCGAGATCACCATGGGGCAGCAGTTCTACTACGCGGAACTCGAGCACCAGCAGTACCTGCACAAGAATCCGGCGGGATATTGCCCCAACCACGCCACCGGCGTGAAGTGCGGCCCTTCCGAGTAACGGATTTTCGTCATACACTATTTGCATGGGACTTGAGGTCAGCGAAGAACGCATTGCCGAACTGGTGGCCGAGGCGGAGGCCGGATACGACGTCGCGGAGTTGAAGCGACGAGGCCGGGGCCGACCCGGGCGAGGAGCTGAGCCCATGCAAGTCATCGCCGTCCGACTCACCGAGGAAGAGCTTGCGGCCGTGGACGACCTGGCGCGTAAGCGAGGCCAGAGTCGCTCTGACGCTGTCCGCGACGCCTTGGCCATCGCCACCGCCGCGGGATGAGGATTCATCCCTCGGCGCGCAAGCATGGCGTCAGCGCAGAGGATGCTTCGCAGGCAGCAGACTGGCCGCTGTGGATTGAGCCGCTGGACGAGGCCACGGGTGACTTCGTCAAGGAGCTTCGACTCGGATTCGACACTCGGGCCCGACTCTTGGAAGTTATCGTCTTGAGAAGCCCCGATGGGGACGGGCTCCTCATCCACGCCATGCCAGCGCGACGACAGTACATCGAGCTTCTGCCGTGACGCCGGTATCGCTGCGTCTACACGTGCCAGCACGCGAGGAGTTCCCCATCCGACAGCGCTGGCTACGAGACCCCGAGATGATGTCGTACAACGCCGGCTGGGAACTCCCAACGCCCCTGTACAACAACGACACAGGCTGTGTCGAGTGGCCCGAGTCTCAGTGGGGTGCGTTTGAGTCCAGATTGCGGCGACCGTCTGAAGAGCACGGCTACTTCTACGTCTCCGACGGAGAAGAGTTCATTGGCCACGTGCACTACGAGCTCGACCCGGCGCAGCGCGCCAGCATCGGACTGAACGTCATCCCTTCGCGACGCGGCCAGGGCCTCTCGAAGTCGATGCTCCAACTTCTGCTCGATGAGATGTGGTCGAAGACGGCAGCCGTCGAGGCTGTCAACGAGTTCGAGGACAGTCGCGATGCTGCAGCTGCGTGCCACCGCGCAGTGGGTTTCGTACCTGATACGAACCGGAACCTCGACCGCCCCAAACCCACCCGGTACTGGCGCATCCGACGCCCGGAGACCCCTTGGAGCATGTAGGCGATGGTGACTCACTGGGAATCCGATGGGCTACGCATGCGACCATCGGTGGGCGGCGGACAAGCATGTCGAGAACGTGTCTTCTGGCTTGCGGATGCGCACGGCCGCACCGTCCTCAAGCAGAAGTTCCGCTTGTACACCGTAGGCAATCGCATTAACTCCGTCCATCCAACTACTCAGGGGTGTTGACATGTCGAGCGACCCTCGAGAAGGCCTACGCGTCTCGCTGCTCGAAAACTGGAACCTTGAGCTACGGCCGCGAGGCGACAATCTCGATGTAGCAGAAATCGTTACGGACCGGGGAGTCTGCGCCGCCCCCGTCACCGTTCGTTTACCCCTAGAGTGGGTGTCAAAGTTCGCCAAGAGTGAAGGTATCGATTATTTGGCGGTGCTCATCGCCGAAGCTGTCGACACCGACACTACGACCCAACTGGAGGAAATCGTAGTGACCCATGATTGGCTCCGCCGCCCAGTCGTAAAACTCATCCGCACCTGAGCCTCACCACCTCTACCCCAGCACGAGCATGACTGCTTTCATAACTGCTGGAGAATCCGAACGGATATTGCCCCAACCACATGGGTTCGGCGCCGCGTCCTGGGCGTCCGCGGCCACTACCCCCAACACCCGCCGCGTCAAGAACACTGACACCATGAAACAGCGTTTTTCTACCTCGACTTCTCGTCGCATTGCTCGCCATCGCACTGGTCTCCACGGGAGGCATCCAGCGCGCCACGGCCGCACCCAACAAGCTACCAATTGCTCCATACTGGGGAGCATGTGGATGGTTCACGTCCGACAGCAAGACTGTCCGCCAATATGCTCGCGGCATTGTGCTTCGCTGTGGGAACGTCAAGGAAAAAACCGGGTATCGGCATATGATCAAGAGCCACCGAGACGATTTCCGACGCTTGACGCCAACGCCGCTAACGAACAGGACCTGGCGCGACCTTGCAGATTTCGTGATCGTCTGGCTGATTGACGACCCTGACGTGACCAGGCCAGCAGGGGGAGGCCAGCTTTGCCGCGACCGGGTGTTCTGGCTCGCGAACGACCATGGCCGCATCGTCCTCAAACAGAAATTCCGCATGTTCACTCTGGGCACGCGAATTGAGTCCGTCCACCCAAGCGACAGAGGCTGTCCATGAACAAGGATCCCCGCATCATTCTCCAGGAGGAACTGGCGGCATGGGGGATACCGCTGGAGCCCCGGGGGGCAAGTTTCGACGTGGCAACAATCTCCAACTGGAGCTACGGGAACTGTGCAAACCCCGTCATTGTGCGCCTCCCGAAGGCGCGCACTGCCAAACTCATGGAAGCTCGTGGGGTGCCGTGGCTCGCGCGGGTCATCTCTGAGGAATTGGACACGGTCTCCGGTACACAGCTTCAAGAAATCGTCGTTCGGGGCGGCCGCCTGGGAATTCCCACCGTGCAGGCACGACGCATCTGATGCATTCGCTGCGAGGCTCAAATCGTCAGTCGCGCTGGTCCTCGAGCCTCAGCAGCTTTCCGTCCCAGCCGCTCACCACTGATCGCGCCAAGGCCACCAGCTCTGCGGGATACAGCGTGGCACCCTCCTTCTGGGCGGCCTCCAAATCGTCAAGATCCCACCACCGGTACTCATCCAGGAACTGGGATTCGACGGCGGTCTGACCACTCAGATCAAGCTCAGCCCGCTCCACCCGGGCAACGAAGAACACCTCGTCCTGGCGCACGTGCTTCAGCGCGAAATCAAAGATGGCGGAGCGCTCTGCCACTGGCCCCACCAAGTCACCGGCAGACAAGACGTAGCCCGTCTCCTCCCGCGCCTCCCGCAGCGCCGCCGTCGCCTCGTCCTCGCCAACTCCCACTCCGCCTCCGACGGTGAACCACCACGAGCGATCCTCCTTGCCGAAATCGTGGCCACGGATCAGCAGAAGCTGGTCGTCCTCATCGAAGAGCAGCACGCGCGCACCGCGCCGAAACAGCATCCCGTCGGGGCCGGGCTGCCACTCGTCGCCGAAGACATGGTCGAGATCACTCACACCGCCCAACCTAGCGCCGGGTACCCTTCCCCCATGTTGTCGTTCAGCACCGCGTCTTCTGACCACCCCACCACGTGGGTGCTGGTGCACGGCGCCTGCACCTACCCGAACATCTTCGACTTCTGGCACGACGACGTGCGTGCCCTTGGCGCCGCAGAGATCCTCACCCCTGATCTCCAGGCCGGTTCAGACCCCGCCACCCTCACCACCGCCGGCCAAGCGGCACAGGTCACAGCGGCGCTCAACGAAGCGCAGCATCCGGTGGTCATCGTCGCCTGGTCCATGGGCGGCCTCGTCTCGATGACCGTGGCGGATCACCCCGCCGTCGTGGGTCTGATCCTGCTGGAACCCTCAATGCCCGCACCTCTCCTCGACCCCGAGCGGAAGATCATCGAGCCCCGCCCCGGCCTGCTGGACCACGACGCCACCTACGGCCCCGTCTCCGACGGCTACCCGCGCCGTCCCGAGAGCTCTCCTGCCCGCGACGAGCGCAAGAACGGCGTCGACGTGCCTCCCCTGCCACCCGCCACGCGGGTCATGGTGGTGTGGGGCCCGCAGTTCCCGGATCGGGGCCGCCCCGTGGCTGAGCTGCTGGGTGCCGAGCAGCTCGAACTCCCCCATTCCAGCCACATGGACATGGTCATCGACGACGCCACCCGCACGGCGATCCTCACGGCGTGGCAGCGCGCAGGGAATGTTTCGGGCGCACCACACGTTGAATAGTTGAAGTAGCAATCAGGAGGCAAGCATGTTGGACCCCACGGCGCTGTTCCGGTTCGAATCGCACATCGATCCGCGATCCATCCGCCCCCGCGTCATGGTGCTCACCCTCGGCGCGTTCATCGACGCCGGCCACGTGCAGCGGCTCGTCGACGAGCACCTGCTCGAGGCCCTGCCCAATCACGTGCTGGCGCGCTTCGACGCGGATCAACTCTTCGACTACCGCGCCCAGCGCCCCACCATCACGTTCGACCGCGATCACTTCACGGATTACCAGGCTCCGGAGATCACCCTCCACCACCTGACGGATGTCGACGGCGTGCCGTTCCTGCTGCTGAATGGGCCGGAACCCTCTCTGCAGTGGGGCCGGATGGCCGAGGCCGTGGTGTACCTCGCAAAGGCATTCGATGTGGATCAGGTGATCAGCCTGCAGGGCGTGCCCATGGCGGTGCCCCACACCCGCCCGGTGAGCATCACGCGCCACGCCACCAATGTCGACCTCATCCCAGGCAACCAGCCGGTCTTCGGCACCATGCGCATGGGAGCCTCGCTGCCCGCGCTGATCAGCGTGAAGCTGGGAGAGGCAGGCCGGGGCGCCGTCGGTATCGCCGCGCACATCCCGCCCTACCTCGCGGAGAACGACCACCCCGAGGCCGCGATCGCGCTGATCGATTCGCTCGCGCGCCATGCTGAGCTCAAGCTGCCCACCGGGGCACTGGAGGAGAAGGCCCGCTTCGTGGCTGGCCAACTGGCGCAGCACTTGGAGGAGCACGAGGAGCTCCGCGACCTCGTGGGCTCGCTCGAAGAGCAGCACGACAAGGTGATCCACGCTCTCGGCCAAGAGGCCGAAGTGGAGGCGGAGGACATCCCCACGTCAGATGAGTTGGGCGCTGCCGCGGAGGCCTTCCTCAGGTCACTCGACGACGAGGGCAACAACCCCACCGGCTAGGCCGCTACGCCCCGCGCCTGAACAGCTCCGTCAGGCGGGGCAGGGCTCGAGGCAGCGTTCCGACGACGGCCCAGGCACCGCCAACAGCTTGGCCTCGTCGGCCTTCTCGTCTGCCACCAGCCGACGCCGGTGGTAGTACCACGCGATCAGCAGCGGCACCAGTGCGGCCACCCAGGCCACCGGTGCGGCGAGGATGACGCCGATGAATCCCACGTGCTGGACGACGAACAGGCCGATGATGCCGCGCGCCACCAGCTCCATCACACCCGCGAGCGTAGGCGCCAGCGTGGAGCCCAGCCCCTGGATCACGTGCCGCACCACGAACAGCACGGCAAGTACCGCGTAGAGGGCGCTGTTGATCAGCAGGTACTGGTGCGCCATCTGCACCACCTGCTCCTGCCCATCGCCCACGAAGAGGCGCACGAGATGCGTGCCGAAGAAGCCGATCATCAACCCCAGCGCCACAGACATGCCCACGCCCAGAAGCAGCGCCTGGAACACGCCCACGCGAATGCGGCGCCACTGCCGGCCACCCGCGTTCTGGGCCACGTAGGTGGTCATGGCCACACCGACGGTGGCCAGCGGAATCACTGCCACCTGATCCACGCGCATGGCTGAGGTGAAGGCCGCCACGGCGTTGGTGCCCAGGCCGTTGATGCCGAACTGCAGCATCGCGGCACCGATGGCGATGATGGACATCTGGAAGCCCAAGGTGAGGCCGAGCTTGGCGGATTGGCGCAGCTGCGCCACGTCGATGCGCCAATCTGCGCGACGCAGGTGCAGTTCAGGCATCTTGCGCCAGATCAGCACCATGCAGAGCAGCACAGACACGAGCTGGGCGATCACTGTCGCCAGCGCCGCGCCACCCACCCCGGTGCCCAGTGCGCCAATGAACACGATGACCAGCACCACGTTCAGCACGGTGGCCAGGATCAGGAACATCAGCGGAGTGCGGCTGTCCCCCAGGGCCCGGATCACGGAGCTGAGGTAGTTGAATGCCACGGTGGCCAGGGCGCCGCTGAACAGCACCACCAGGAAGGTGGTGGACTGCTCCATCAGGGCCGACGGCGTGCCCAGCCACGTCAGCAGAGTCGAGGCCCCGAACGTACCGACGAGCAGGATGGCCACCGCCACCGCCGCGCTGAGGAGCGCTCCCATGGCCACGGCCCGGCGCATGGCCGGAAGGTCGCCTGCACCGTAGGCGCGGGAGATGGGGATGGCCAAACCTGCGGAGTTGCCCATCGCGAACCCGAACAGCAGGAACTGCAGGCTGCCCGAGGCGCCCACCGCGGCGAGCGCATCGACGCCGAGCATGCGCCCGACGACGATGGCGTCAGCCACGGCGTAGCCCTGCTGGAACAGGTTGCCGATGAGCAGCGGGATGGTGAACGCCACGATGAGTCGCAGCGGCGACCCGACGGTCAGGTTTTTCTGGGCCATGAAGAGCTCTTCTTGGAAGGTGGAATCTGCTCGCCAAGGTGAGGTCGCGGCGCGTGAGCTGGGGCTCAACGGACGGGGCGATCAGCGAACAGCACCGGAAATAGTATTGCAAGAAGGCAAACATTTCAACCACACTACGGGGCCCTAGTAGGCTGGCCACGTGACCAATCCCGCACTCGAATCCCTCGCTGCTTCAGGCCTCGATCACACGGTGACCAGGCACGGCCGCGTCCGCTCACTGGCTGAAGCGGCAGCGGCGCGCGGCGTCGAACCCCGCGACATCATCAAGACCATGGTGGTGCGCCGCGGCGAGGGGGATCACCTCCTCGCGCTGGTCCCCGGAGACCGCGCCATCTCGTGGCCGAAGCTGCGCACCCTGCTGGGCGTTTCCCGTCTGTCGATGCCGGATGCGGCCGCGGCGCTCGAGGTCACCGGCTTCGAGCGCGGCACCATCACACCCTTCGGCACGAAGACCGCCCTGCCCGTCGTCGCAGACGAACGCATCCGCGGCCGGGCCGTCTCGATTGGCGCGGGCGAGCACGGCGTGGCCGCCACGCTCGATGGCGACGCGATGCTCACCCACCTGGGCGCCACCGTCGCAGATATCACCGAGCCCGAGGCCTGATCTCCGGCCCAACAAGCAACAGCTTGCTTTCGTCGCGGCACGCCGCCCGCGAACACCACGGTCTTGACCACCGGCACCTGACAACTCGTGGCATGATGCCCCCGTGGGCTGGCAGTTGTGGGACGGACAAGCGCGTTTCCGTCGTTCCTTGGAGCAGGTCGCCAACGACGTGCTGGACGCGGCCGGGGCAGATCTCGACCCCCGAGCGTTCGTGGTGGCGCTGCCGCTGACCTCAGACGGCGACGTGATGGTGGAGCCACAGCGCGGCCACTTCGACCGCGCCATCCTCAAGCAGGCCAGCGCGCTCGCCACGCGCCGCTTCAACAAGCTGGTGCGAGACAACGGCTTCGACGACGACAGCGACGCCCACCTGGCCGCGCTGGAATCGCTGACCCGCCGTCGGGCAGTGGCGGACAAGCTCAATGCAGCCGCGCGCGCCAGCGGCCGCGTGCACTTCGTGGGCCTCGGCGTGACGCTGGGAGACCACATGGCCTTTCCCGTCCTCGCGCTGCAGTCAGACCCGTGGCAGGACCTGCCGCAGCTGTCAGCAGCGGCATCCGATGCATTCCTCACGGCCCGCTCCTTCCAGGAGGCGGTGGTGACCACCGTGCTTGACGTGGCCTCCCGCGAGCTCGACCGCCAGACGCCCGGGCGCGTGGTGCGGGCAGACACCGAAGCCGTCCTCCGCGCGGCGGCAGATGCGTTCGTCTCAGCCGTGGTGGCCCGCACCGGCCAGGATCACGCGTTCGGCGCCATGCAGGCCTTCGACGCCGTGGCCGCCACCCGTTATGAGGGCCGGGCCGGCAAAGGCAGCCTGGCGCTGGTGCCATCGGATGACGAGTCGGTCACCCAGATCATCACCCTCGAGCACCCCGTGCCGATTGGCCGCACCCGCGGCCTGCGCAAGATCCTCGAGCTCTCCGGCCCAGGCCTGCACCTGCTGTGCGACGGGCGCGAGGTCTACGGGCTGGGCACCGTCGACATCGCTGGGCGCACCAACACCTTCGAGGTGCGCATCTCCGGCGATGGTTCCTGGGAGTTGTGGGACGGCGACGTGCCGTTCCTGCGCGTGGACAACGGCATCCCCACCATGCCGCGGGACCTCCTGGATGAGGACGAGTTCGCGGTCACCGTGGAGCGGGTGTTCCCCAACGTCTCGGCCCGCAACGCCAAGCTGCTCTGGCGCATCGCGGTGGCCTGCTCCCAGCAGGCCCATGGCACCATGCTGGTGGTCCACCCAGAGGCCGGCGAGGAGGCCGCGCGCCTGCTCCCCCAGGGCTACGCCATCGCCCCCACCAGCCTGTCCGAGCGGGCGCTGGAGGCTGCAACGAGCATCGACGGCGCGGTGCTGGTCTCGCCTGACGGGCGGTGCCACGCCGTCGGCGTGATCCTCGACGGCTTGGCCACCGGCACTGGTGACCCTGCGCGGGGCGCCCGGTTCGGCTCCGCCATCCGCTACCTCGCGGGCGCGGGCAAGGGCGCGATGGTGATCATCGTCTCCGAGGACGGCCGCATCGATCTGCTGCCCAAATCCAAGCGCCGGGTGCGTCGGGCCACCGTGCAGCGCGCTGTGGAGCGCCTCGTGCAGACCTCGGCCGAGGGCGAGGATCCGGAGGCGTTCACGCGGGCGGACCGCGCCGTCGAGGAGATCGAGTTCTACCTCAACCAGGAACAGTGCGACGCCGTGAACCAGGCGCGCGAGGCCGTTGAATCCCGGGAATGGGGCGAGGCGCGCGTGCGGCGCCAGTACATCCCGATCGCTCCAGATCCGGCCATGGACGATTCCTACTTCGTGGACAGGGCCGCAGCCACGGAGAATTCCTGAGTGCTGGGTGCGCCCGCCTAGACTGGCGCAATGAGGAAATCGCTGGCCGCCATTGCGGTAGCCGCATTCCTGGCCGGGTGTACGCCCTTGTCACCCGGCGGTGAGACGCTGCCAGAGCCGCCCTCCGCAGCGCCGACGCAGGCCGCCTCCCCGGCCTCGCCAGCACCAGCCTCCCCGGCCACCAGCCCCCTGGATGAGGAGCTCCCGCTGGCCTTCCCCGTGCAGGGCAGGCTGAGCGACGACGCGGCCCGGGTGGTTGCGGAGTTGCATCGCGTGGCGGCCAACCTGCCCGTCTTGAAGGTGGATCTCACCGCCGCCCAGGCCACGCTCACGGCGCTCCTGCCGGACGGATCCGTCAGCAGCTACCGGTGGCAGGACGGCGAGATCACCCGGGTGGATTCGGACATCCAGTATCTGGAACAGGCCACCTTCGACCCGGCATCCTTCCCACTGACATCTGCCGCCCGCATGTTCGACATCGCGGATCTGCGGGGCGTGCGCGGCGAGGCCATCCTGCAGATCGTGGAGTACCGCGAAGGGCAGGTGCTGTTGACCATCTCGTCGCGCCCTGAATCGGCCACGGTGTTCTTCCGGCCGGATGGCACTGCGGTGACCGAGTTGGGCTACACGAGCGTGGCAGATCTCACCGCCGGGTTGGCGGAGGTGGTGGGCACCGACGCCCAGGCGTACGCCGTCGGATTCAACCCGACGCGAGGTTACTGGGCGGATCTCCCGGATGCCGAGCCAGGGGTGGTGCTGAACCGCAGCCGGTTGGCGGGGCTGCCCGTGTTCGAGACGCGACGGGGCGAGGCGCCCGCCGTCGAGCCCTTCGACCCGCAGCTCATCGACCCCGCCGTGCTGGCGCAACTCATCGCGCAAGCCCAGGCAGATCCGGCCGCGCCCTGCGCCGTAACGATCGATCGGAGCACGCAGCGCAGCGCCGCCGTCGTCCGGCTGGATTGCTCGGGCACGGTCACGTTCGCAGATCTGCGCGGACGAGACATGACCCACCTCATCCAGCGCTGACCGCCTTCACGACGAAGCGCCGGCCACCCCGAAGGATGGTCGGCGCTTCGAAGGCGGGCGTTACTCGCCCAGATCGTTGGTGCTGAAGGTGTCACAGGTGTTGGGATCACCGCTCTGGAAACCCTTGGCCACCCAGTACTGGCGCATCCGCGACGAGCCGTGCGTCCAGCTCTCGGGCACCACGCGGCCGCCCTGCTGCTGCTGGATGTGATCATCACCGACGGCGCGCGCGGCGTCGACGATGCGGTTGAGGTCGTCCTGGGTCACCTTCTCGATGGGAGACTCGGGATCCTCGATGGTGTTCTTGAAGAACACACCGGCATAGCAGTCAGCCTGGAGCTCGAGGCGCACGGCGCCGGAGCGGGGGCCGGAATCGTTGCCGCCGGCGCGGGCCTTCTGCATGTCACCGGTCAGGTACGAAATGTGGTGGCCGTACTCGTGGCCGATGATGTAGAGCTCGGCAGCGTCGCTGCGGGTGGTGCCCAGCTGCTCGAGCAGGCGGCCCATGAAGACGTCATCGATGAAGATGCCCTGGTCACCGGGGCAGTAGAACGGACCCATCTGGGAGGAGCCGGTGCCGCAGGCGGTTGCCACCTGACCCTCGAACAGGTTCAGCGCCGAGATGGGGCGGAAGCCTTCGTTGAAGGCGGAGCTCCAGTACTTCTCGAGCGCCACGTCGTAGGCCGCGTAGCGGCAGTCACGGTTGGCCTCGATATCCGCGCCGGTCTCGCAGTTGAGCTCGCCGCCCTGCGGCTGGCCCTGCTGCTGGGGCTGGCCCTGCTGCGGCGCGCCGAGGATGTCACCCAAGCCGCCACCGCCGCCAAACAGCAGCATCAGAACCAGGATGATCAGGCCGCCGATGCCACCGCCCACTGCGATGGGGCCGCGGCCGCCGCCACCCATGCCTCCGCCACCAGTACGGCGACGAACGCGTGAACCGCTGATATCAGCGTCAGAGCGATATTCCATGGAAACCCTCCAGCAGACCCCCGTGCTCCGGACGGCCCGGAGCTGAGATCAGCCAAACAATAACCCCATTTCAGCGCAGGCGGGCCCGCTCTGACAAGCGTTGGGGGCTCACTGAGGCTGAATTGTTGTGCTCCGAGCGGCCTCCCTCACCCGAAAAGATGGGCCTACTAGACTGGCCGAATGCGCGTCATCGGTGTCACCAGCCCCCTGAGGGCACCCGTGGCCAGCTTTCGGGTGGAGCACGGCGCGCATCCCCGCGTGACCATGTTCGATCACGGGTACGTTCCGCTGCGCCCCCTGGCCGCCTCGATGCAGGACGACGAGATCGTGTTCACCTGGCTGGTGCGTGAGGTGCACGAGGCGGATCACCGCCCACCCGAGCGGCACACCGTCTACGTGAATTCGCC
This sequence comes from Propionibacteriaceae bacterium, assembly GCA_030538315.1. Classification (GTDB taxonomy): domain Bacteria; phylum Actinomycetota; class Actinomycetes; order Propionibacteriales; family Propionibacteriaceae; genus Arachnia. The sequence continues at coordinate 44,599 of JAUNUF010000002.1, read as the reverse complement.
GTCGGAAACGCCCGCCCAATACCAGCGGATTGGGGCGTATGCGCTGGTCATCTCCGAGCGCGGCATCCTCGGCACCGTCAACTCGACGGCGACCCCCGCCCCCGGCACGTGGTCGCTCCCGGGTGGCGGCCTGCACAGCGGCGAGTCGCCGTCGGAGGCCGTGTTGCGGGAGGTGTTCGAGGAGACGGGCCAGGAGGTGGTCATCGACCGCGTGCTGAGCCTCGAATCCGAGCACTGGGTGGGGCGCTCCATGGCCGGGCGCCTGGAGGATTTCCACGCGCTGCGCGTGGTCTATGGGGCGATATGCAAAGCACCCAGCGACCCGGTTGTCCACGACGTTGGTGGATCAACCTTGAAGGCCGGCTGGGTGCCTACGCGCACGTGGCGCTCGTTGCATTGGACCAACAGCTCGCGGACGTTGCTGAGTCAGTACGCCCGCAAGCTGATGACTGGTCAGTCTCTGAAGTAGCTGAGGATCCGCAGGATCTCGACGTACAGCCACACCATGGTGACGGTGATGCCGAGCGCTGCGCGCCAGGATTCCTGAGCGGGTGCCTTGGCGGCGATGCCGCGCTCCACAGAGTCGAAATCCGTCACCAGGTTGAGCACTGCCAGGACGACGGCGAGGATCGACACGCCAATCGAGATCCAGCCAGCGCCACCGCCCACCTCACGGAGGGGGGTGCTGATGCCGATGAGGGAGAGCACGAAGTTGATCAGCAGCACGCCGGCCATGGCCGCGGTGCCGATGAACACCATCTTGCGGAACTTGGGGGTGACGCGGATGTTGAAGAACTTGTACGCGGCCAAGGTGACGCCCGCCGTGACGAACGTGGCAAGGACCGCAGCGGTGACGATGCCCGGGTACATGAACTCGAACAGCGTGGAGAACGCACCCACGAAGATGCCCTCGACGGCGGCGTAGAACAGCACGCCGCCCACCGGGAGCTTGCGGCGGCCAGCCACGAGGAAGACGGTGACCAGACCCACGAGCGCCGAGACGATCACGGCGGGGGTCAGCAGCGTCATCGGCAGGAGGCCGTTGGAGAAGCCGAGGAACACGGCGATCGCGGTGACGGTCACGACGCCCAGCGTGATGGCGGTCTTGGCGAGCACGTCGTCGAGCGTCATCACGCCGCCGGCCGCCGGGGCCTGCTGCGTGTACTGATCGAACTGCGGCTGCGTGTACTGCTGGTACTGAGCGTGCTGGTTGAACTGATCTGCCTGCGGAGGCGCGTAGCCCTGAGGGCCGCCGTAGCCGGTGTAACCGCGCTGCTGCGTGCCGTGCTTGGTAAACGCGTCCGGCTTGCCGATGATCGGGTTTGCCATGTGATTTCTCTTTCTGAGTCAAGGCCCCCTGCGGAGCCGTCGCGCTCAATAGTACGTGCCGTACCTATCAATTTCCTGTGCGTCACACCCTGAACTGGCCCGGAGCCGGGGTTTTCCTTCCCCGCGGGCCACTCCCGTGCCACCATCGATGCATGAGCACTCCTCAGAAGGCCACCTTGACGTTCCTCGGCGCGGCAGGCACCGTGACCGGCTCCAAGTACCTCATGACGCTGGATGACCGGCGCGTCCTCGTCGACGCTGGCATGTTCCAGGGCGAGAAGGAATGGCGGCTGAAGAACCGCGACGAGTTCCCCGTCGACCCGGCCACCATCTCCGACGTCATCCTCAGCCACGCGCACACGGATCACGTCGCGTACCTGCCAGCGCTGGTCAAGCACGGCTTCCGCGGGCCCATCTGGGCGACGGAGGCCTCCATTCGGCTGGCCGAGATCGTGCTGCGGGATTCGGGCAAGCTGCAGGAGCAGTCGGTCAACGACGCGGTGCGCGGCGGCTGGTCCAAGCATGAGAACCCCGAGGCCATCTACACCACCGACGACGTAGAGGCCACGCTGCCGCTGTTCCGCGCCGTCGAGTGGAACACGGACATCGACATCGACGGCATCACGGCTCGCTGGGTGCGTTCGGCCCACATCCTGGGTTCGGCCTCGGTGCACGTGCGCTTCGGTGACCGCTCGGTGCTGTTCTCGGGTGACCTGGGCCGCCACGACCACCCCATCCTGAAGGATCGCGAGACGCCTCCGGGTGCAGATGTGGTGCTGATCGAATCCACCTACGGCGACCGCGAGCACCCCGAGCCGGACGTGCCGCACCAAGACTTTGCCGCGGCCATCCGTCGCACGGTCGAGCGGGGCGGCCAGGTGGTGGTGCCGGCCTTCGCGATCGACCGCACGGAGACCGTGTTGCACGCGCTGGTGCAGATGAAGCGCGAGGGTCGGATCCCGGACGTGCCGGTGATCGTCGACGGGCCCATGTCGCTGGCCGCGATGGCGGTGTACGCCGACGAATCACTGGGCGAGCTGCGCGACGACATCACTGTGGCGGATTTCACTGATCTCAATCTCACGGCCACCCGCAAGAGCCGCGAATCCAAGGCACTCAACAAGCGCACGGATCCCATGATCATCATCTCCAGCTCCGGCATGGCCGAGGGCGGCCGGGTGCTCTACCACCTGCAGCGGCTGCTGCCGGACGCGCGCAACACCGTCGTCCTCACCGGCTTCCAGGCTGAAGGCACCCGCGGCCGGGCGCTGGAGGAGGGCGCGCGGCAGGTCAAGATCAACGGTCGCTACGTGCGGGTGCGCGCTGAGATCGTGCGCGACCGGGAGTTCTCCGTGCACGGCGACGCCTCGGATCTCATGGATTGGCTGAAGGATCTGGACAAGGAACCCGAAGAGGTGTTCGTGACGCACGGCGAGCCGCACGTCGCGGAGCTGTTCGCCAACCGGATCTCCGACGAGTTGGGCTGGGTGGCCGTGGCGCCGAAGTACGGCGAGGTCGTCACCCTGCTGGCCGATGCCGTGGACCCCGCTGACTTGGAGGTCGACGTGCCGGCCGCCCCGGAACCGGGCACCGAGCCGCGCGAGTAGCAACGAAGTGCCCCCGACGGGATTCGAACCCGTACTTGGGCGGGTTTAAGCCGCCTGCCTCTGCCAATTGGGCTACGAGGGCCTCAGGGCGAGTGTAGTGAACCGGACCATGGTCTGATGCCGGGTGCTTTGGCGCCCCGGTAAACTGGAGACACCACAAAGGAAGGTGCCGCATTGACCGCGTTTCTGATCATCGGAGCGGTTGGCATCGTGTTGGTGGTTGTTTCCCTGATCGTCGGTGACGTGCTCGACGGCGTGCTGGATCTCGATTTCCTCGACAACGACCTCTTCTCCATCTCCTCCCTCTCCGCCTTCATCGGGGCGTTCGGGTTTGGGGGTGCGCTGGGGTTGGCGCTCGTCGACAACATGGTGGTCGCCGTCGTCATGGGCCTGATCGTGGGCGCGCTCGCCGCCTGGGGCGCCGTGCGTCTCACCAAGGCCTTGAAGCGCAGCGAGGATGCAGCCAGCTTTAGGTCTGATGCGATGATCGGCCACTCCGGCCGGGTCATCACGGCCATCCCGGAGGGCGGGTACGGCGAGATCTCGATCTCGGTGGGCGGGCACGTGCGCAAGATCGCCGCCAAGGCCCAGGCCCCCGTCGCCTCCGGTGATGAGGTGTGGGTGTCCGCCATCCTCTCCCCCACCGCTGTTGAGGTCACCCCCGTGGCCTCCGGCGAACTCTCCCCCTGATTCCCTGCCAGACCTAACTGAAAGGCCCTCATGCCAAACATCAGCCCCGTCTTGATCGCGATCCTGGGCCTGTTGGTCCTGCTGGTCCTCGTGGGCCTGCTCATCGCCAGCCGCTACAAGGTGGCCAAGCCCAACGAGGCGTTCATCATCACCGGCCGCAAGGGCAAGGAGGTGCGCAACCCCGAAACCGGGCTGGTCTCCACTGATCTCAGCGGGCAGAAGGTGGTCATGGGTGGTGGCGTGTTCGTCATCCCGTTCATCCAGAAGCTGCACGTGCTGGATCTCTCCTCACGCCGCATCATGGTGACCATCCGCAACGCCGTCTCCGGGCAGGGCATCAAGCTCAACCTCGAGGGCGTGGCCATCGTCAAGGTGGGCGGCAACGACGATTCCATCCGCGCCGCGGCACAGCGCTTCCTCGGCCAACAGGACGAGATTGAGACGTTCACACAGGAGACGCTTGCCGGCTCGCTGCGTTCCATCGTGGGCTCGCTGACGGTGGAGCAGATCATTCGTGACCGCGCAGCGTTCGCGCAGCGGGTCACGGACGAATCCGAATCCTCGCTCACCGGCCAGGGCCTGGTGCTGGACACCTTCCAGATCCAGGACATCTCAGACGACGGCACCTACCTGTCTGATCTTGGCCGCCCCGAATCCGCGAAGGTGGGCCGGATGGCCGCCGTCGCCGAGGCCGAGGCCCGCCGCGAGGCAGAGCAGGCGCGCATCGCCGCCGAGCAGGAGATCGCCATCGCCCAGCGTGCGCTGGTGCTCAAGGAAGCGGAGATCCAGTCTGAGACCGACGCGGCCCGCGCCACCGCGGCGTCGGCTGGCCCCCTCGCGCAGGCGGACCGGGACCAGGCGATCCTGCAGGAGCAGGAGAAGGTGGCCGTGGCCAAGGCGGCTCTGAAGGAACGCGAGCTGGACACCGAGGTGCGCCGCCCGGCGGATGCCGAGCGGTACCGCGTCGAGACCGAAGCAGAGGCGCTCCGCAACGCGGCGATCTTCGAGGCGGAGGCCCGCAAGGCTGCGTCCATCGCGGATGCTGAGGCCCAGGCAGAGCGAGATCGGCTCACCGGCGTGGGCGAGAAGTCTCGCCGCTCCGCGCTCGCTGAGGCTGAGGCCATCGAGGGTGCCCGCCGCGGTGAGGCCGAGAAGGCCCGTCGTATCGCTGAGGCTGAGGCCGTTCGGGCCGAGGGCGAGGCGAAGGCCGCCGCGGTGCTCGCCGTCGGCCAGGCCGAGGCGGAGGCCATGGACAAGCGCGCGGAGGCATTCGCGCACTACAACGACGCCGCCGTGCTGCAGATGCTCATCGAGGTGCTGCCGCAGATGGCGGAGAAGGTGGCTGCACCCATGGGCAACATCGACAAGCTGACGGTGGTCTCCACCGATGGCGCCTCGACGCTGCCCCGCCAGGTGACCGACAACCTGATGCAGACCCTGCAGTTGGTGAAGGACACCACGGGCTACGATCTGACGGCCATCCTCGACAAGGTGGGTGCCAAGAAGCCGGAGCCGCTGAAGGACATCACCGCCGAGGAGTGAGCTCAGCCACGATCTCGGCGGCCGGGGCCGCGCGCAACCCTTCGGTGCTCGTTCCGCACCACATGGAGGTGAAATCCGCGCGGCCCCGTGCCTCTGCCGCGACCTTGAGCGGGGCGATGGCGCCGGCGGCCCGCGGGAACGGCGGCACGGCCTCGGGGAAGGCGCCCAGATCATTGATCAGCCGGTTGGGAATCCCGCGCGCTGGCCGGCCGGTCATCGCCGTTGTCACCACCGTCTCGTGCGGTTGCAGCAGCGCCTCCCTGTGGAAGGGCGAGGTGGTCGCCTCGTCGGCCAGCAGGAACGCAGTCCCCACCTGAACGGACAACGCGCCCGCATCCAGCGCGGCCCGGACGTGCTCGGCGGTGGTGATGCCGCCAGCCGCCACCACCGGTGCGTCGACGGCGGCCTTGACCGCCCGCACCAACTCCAGCGTGGGCCGGTGCAACGAAGGATCCATCGACAGGAAGTGCCCGCGGTGCCCGCCCGCCTCCCAGCCCTGGGCGATCACCACATCAGCGCCGTGGGCCACCAGCCACCGGGCTTCATCAACGGTGGTGGCGGTGCTCATGACCACCGCACCCCAAGCCTTCACCCGGCGCAGCAACGCCTCGTCCGGCAGCCCAAAGTGGAAGCTGACGATGGGCGGGGCGAACGGTTCCACCAGACCACAGACGCCTTCGTCGAACGGCCGGCGCGAGGCGGTGCTGCCCGTCTCCGCCACCCCGAACTCCGCCCGATAGGGCGCCAGCGCGGCCACCCAGGCGTCATCCGCGGCCGGATCCGGCGCTGGCATCTGGTGCGCGAAGAAATTGACGTTGTACGGCAGCTCTGACGCCGCAAGCACGCTCAGCTCTGCCGTGAGCGCCTCGTCGCTGAGCATGGCCGCAGGAAGCGACCCCAGCGCCCCTGCGCCACTGACCGCCAGCGCCAGTGCGCTCCCCTGAACGCCGGCCATGGGGGCCTGCACCAGCGGAAGCGAGGGCATCATCACGGCAGCAGCCCCAGCGCGATCCCGTCGAGGATGTCCGTTTCGCTCACCAGCACCTCGCCGCCGGGCACCCGCCGGGAGATCTCGTCGAGGATGAGGCCACCAGCGCCAATCACTGCGGCGCGCAGCGGATGCATGCACGGCTCTTGAGCGGTGACGGCCGACGGTTGGGTGAGCCACCGCTCCAAGGTCTCGGTGATGTTGCCCCGAGTCAGGACCGTTTCGTGAATGGCCTCGCGGGTGTACTCCTGGATACCCAGCACCGCAGCGGCGAAGCTCGTGACGGTACCAGCGACCCCCACCGCGCTGGCCAGCCCCGCGAAGTCGATCCCCGCGCCGTCGAGCTGCTTGCCGATGTAGGCGCGGGCCCGGGCCACGTCGTCCTCCGACGGCGGGTCGCCCGGCAGGAAGCGCTCGTTGATGCGCACCGCGCCGATGTTGAGGCTGATGGACGAGAGCACGTGCTCGCCCTCCCCCACCACGATCAGTTCGGTGGAGCCGCCGCCGATGTCGAAGACCAGCGCTGGAGTATCGACGTCGACGCCGCTCAGCACGCCCAGCGTGGAGAGCCTGGCCTCCTCGGAGCCGGGGATCACATCCACGTCAACTCCCAGCCGCGCGCGCACGTTGGCCTCGAACTCCGCCCGGTTGGAGACGTCCCGCGCGGCGGAGGTTGCCACGAAGCGAATCCGGTCCACTCCCTGCTGAGCGATGAGCGCAGCGAAATCCTCGAACACGGCGTTGGCTCGTGCCAGCGCATCAGGGTGGAACTCGCCGGTGGCGTCGACCCCTTGGCCAAGCTTGGCGAGCCGCACCTCGCGGGCGAGTTCGGTGAGCCCGCCGTCGGCCTCCTGCCGCAGGATCAGCAGGCGGATGGAGTTGGTGCCGCAATCAACGGCTGCGACGGTGCTCATTCAGCCTCCAGGCAGGGGGTCTGCCAGAACTCGCCGAGCAGTTCCACGGCCTCGTCGCCGAGCGGGTTGACCCCGGGGCCCTTGGCCAGCGCGTGGCCCACGAGCACGTGCAGGCACTTGACGCGGGTGGGCATGCCGCCGGCGGTGATGCCGTCGATCTCCTCGACGTGGCCCAGTTCCTCGCGATCTGCCAGGTAGGATTCGTGGGCGCGCTGGTAGGCGGCGGCGAGCTCGTCGTCGGTTTTGAGCCGCTCCGTCATCTCCGCCATCAGGCCGGAGGCCTCCAACGTGGACGTGGCCGACGTGGCGCGGGGGCAGGTCAGGTAGTAGGTGGTGGGGAACGGCGTGCCGTTGGGCAGGCGCGGCTCCGTCTTGACCACGCCGGGCTTGCCGCAGGGGCAGCGCCAGGCGATCTCGACGACACCGCGCGGCTCGCGGCCCAGCTGCAGCTCTACCGCGGCGAGATCTTCTCGGGTGGGTTCGCTCATGCCTATTCCTTTTCCGCCGGGGTGTCTGCAAGCTTCACGGAGGTCCACATCTTCTCGTACCACTCGCCCGTCAGCTCAGGTTCCGGCTCCTCCATGGTGACGCCCTCAAGCGGGTTGCCCTCCGCGTCGATCACGCGGTAACCGATCTCGCCCGGCATCACCCAACCCAGCCGAACGCGGGCAACCGAGCGGACGTACTCCGGGTCATCCCACCGGGCCAGCTGATCCTGCATCTCCGCGATGCGATCCTGTTCCGCCACGATCTCTGCCCGCACGGCAGCGATCTCCGCGGCCTGCGCGAAGTAGACCCGCAGCGAGTTGGCCAACACCAACCCGAGGCCGGCCACCACGGCGAGCAGCACCACGAGCCGCCACGTGGCGGTCACTGCCCGGCTGGCGCGCGGCGGGGGCGCGGGCTTGGAGCTCAGCGCCCTGTCGACCTCCTGCTCCGGCAGCGGTTCGACGGCGGGCTTGCGGTTGCGCTCCCCCGGGCGCGCGCTCGTCCGAGACCGCGGGGTGCCGCGGCCGGGGCCGGAGTTGCTGAGGCGAGGGGATTGAGCCACCCAACCAGTGTGCCGCAACTCTCGACGGGCCCCGCCCGCGACGCGCGGTCATGCTGGTCCCTGAGCGTGCTGCGCCCGCGGCACGAGGGCCGCAGGACGACGAAGGGCCGTCGAGCCACTGCGCCAACCAAACGACCGCCGCGCCAACGAAATAGCACCGCGCCAACGAGAACCGTCGGTGCCCGTGATATTTCACTGGCGGGGACAGATTTCGTTGGCGCGGTGCCAATTCAGTTGGCGGAGTGGAGCCTAGCGATCAGCCCTTGAAGCGGGGGAAAGCCGAACGGCCGGCATAGACGCCAGCCTCGTCGAGGTCTTCCTCAATGCGGAGGAGCTGGTTGTACTTGGCAACGCGATCCGTGCGGGCCGGGGCGCCGGACTTGATCTGGCCACAGCCAAGGGCGACGGCGAGGTCAGCGATGGTGGTGTCCTCGGTCTCGCCGGAACGGTGCGACATCATGGTCTTGAAGCCGTTGCGGTGCGCGAGGTCGACGGCGTCGATGGTCTCGGACAGCGAACCGATCTGGTTGACCTTCACCAGCAGCGCGTTGGCGGTGTTGGTGTCGATGCCGCGCTGCAGGCGGGTGACGTTGGTGACGAACAGGTCGTCGCCCACGAGCTGCACCTTGTCGCCCAGACGATCCGTCATGAGCTTCCAGCCGTCCCAGTCTTCCTCGTTCAGCGGGTCCTCGATGGAGACCATGGGGTAGGCGTCGACGAGCTCGGCGTAGTAATCCACCATCTGCTCGGCGGTCTTCTTCTCGCCCTCGAAGGTGTAGCCGTCTTCGGCGAAGAACTCGGAGGCGGCAACGTCAAGCGCCAGCGCCACGTCGGCACCGGGCTCGAAGCCAGCGTTCTTGATGGCCTCCATGATGAGGTCAAGGGCAGCGCGGTTGGACTCGAGGTTGGGCGCGAAGCCACCCTCGTCACCCAGGCCGGTGCTGAGGCCACGGTCCTTGAGGACGGCCTTGAGCGCGTGGTAGACCGCGGCGCCCATCTCGAGGGCCTCGGCGAAGGATTCGGCGCCGATGGGGGCGATCATGAATTCCTGGATGTCAACGTTGGAATCAGCGTGCGAGCCACCGTTGAGGATGTTCATCATGGGCACGGGCAGGATGTGCGCGTTGGGGCCGCCGACGTACTTGTACAGCGGAAGGCCAGCCTCTTCGGCGGCCGCGTGGGCGATGGCCATGGAGACGCCGAGGATGGCGTTGGCGCCCAGCTTGGACTTGTTGTCGGTGCCGTCGAGCTCGATCATCGCCATGTCGACGAGGCGCTGCTCGGAGGCGTCGAGGCCGAGGATTTCCTCGCCGATGACCTCAGCGGCGTTCTTCACCGCGGTGAGGACGCCCTTGCCGCCGTAGCGGCCCTTGTCGCCGTCGCGAAGCTCAGCGGCTTCGAAGGCGCCCGTGGAGGCACCCGACGGGACGGCGGCGCGACCCTGCGCGCCCGACTCAAGCTCGACCTCGACCTCGATGGTCGGGTTGCCGCGGGAGTCGAGGATCTCGCGTGCCTGGATGAATTCGATGGATGCCATGAAGGTCCCTTTCAGAGAGTCACTCTTGCAGTGCTCAGCCTAGTCGAGAATCAGGCCCCACCGTGAGTGGGGGTGGGTTCACCAGACGCACTTCGACCACGCCAGAGCCCGTAAGCCGACAGCGCCAAGAACACAACGATTGCGATGAGCCAACCCGGCTGATGGGGCTCCCAATTCTGGTTGTACGACGGATCCTGCTTCAACTCGTTCAGTCTGTCCATTTGGAGGGCGTAAACGAACTCGCCGATCACCTCGCCGAGGACGACACCAGCGAGGAATCCACCCAGGCTCCAATACCCTGCCCATCGCGGCCCCAGCAGCGCGCAACCCAGGCTGATCACGGCGAAGAACACCATGATCCCTGCAACCCAGCGTGGGGTGTACACCATGAAGGGGCTGGTCTCCATCCTGAAGACGAGCCAGAAAACCACGTAGAAGACGCTGATGACCAGGCCCGCTACCACACGATGTCTTGTCAGGGAGTCACTCATCCCTACGAACCGCCCTGCACCTCAGCCTCGGTGATGCGCCCCTCAAGCTCCCGCAGCGCTCGGCGGGCCGCGGCGTCGGCGTCGATCCCGCTGGCCTGCGCACGGGCGACGAGGGCGATGATCTCGCGGCCAACGCTCTCCTCGTCGATGGGCTCCGAAGGCAGCTCGACGGCGACCGCATGCGAGCGCGAACGCGAGACCACCTTGTGGGCCCGGGCAATCACCGAGAGCGATTCCGCGATGCCTTCCAGCGAAGACGTGCGCCCCTTCTCCGCCTGCTTGCGCTTCTCCCAGCTCTCCCACATGTCTGCGGGGACGTCCTCGTCGCTGAAGACGTGCGGATGACGGCGCACCAACTTGTCTGAGATGCCGCGGGCCACGTCGTCGATGGTGAAGCGACCCTCGTCCGTGGCGATCTGCGAGTGGAAGTAGACCTGCAGGAGGACGTCTCCCAGTTCCTCCGCCAGCTCCGCATCGGAGCCGGTTTCGACGGCGTCGACGACCTCGCAGGCCTCCTCGATGAGGTGATTGAGCAGCGAGCGGTGGGTCTGTTCGGCGTCCCACGGGCACTTGGCCCGCAGCTCCGCCATCACCTGGCGCAGCCGCTCGAGCTCAGAGGTCACCGGAGCGAAACGCTGGGCTCGGACAGCGAGCCGGAGGGGTAGAGCAGGGTGCCGCTGGCGGGATCCCACTTGCCGTAGCGGGGGTTGAGCTGTACGTCGAGCGCGCTGGCCGCCTCCAGGATGACGTCGTCGTTGCCGACGGTGCCCAGCAGCTGCGTCTTGATGTTGGCCAAGGCGAGCGGCTTGCAGGCCTCGACGTCGAAGAGCTGCTCGGCTTGGAACTGCTCCGCCATCGCCTGGATGTCTGCCTCCGACGTGTCGGTGACGAGCGAGTCGAAGAGCTTGCCCAGCAGGAGGGTGCCCACGACGCCCGAGCGGCGGATCTGATCCGGCGTGATGTCCAGCGCCTCCGCGCAACCGTCAACGATCTCGCTGACCTGCCCCTCCGTGTAGTGGGTGCCATCCACGACGAGGGCCGTGCCCGGAGTGGGGCTGCACCCAGCCAGCAGCGCGACGGCGGCGACGGCCGCGGGAACGAGACGCGTGAGTTTCATTGGAATCCTCTCGAATGGGCGGGTTCTAGCCCCGTGCACAGGTTACCGCAGACGGTTGCCTGCGCTGGACCAGCCAACCGATGACGGTGAAGGTTGGCATCAGGCGAAGAGTTGGGTCAGCAACGTGGTGGCCCACTGGAGGTAGTTACCCTCGGGCTTGGGCACCAGCACCTGCTCGGTGGCGGCCTTGGCGACAGAACCCGGATACAGGCGGTTCAAGCGCAGCTGCTTGGAATCCGGCAGCACCAGCGGTGAGAAGCGCACCACCTTGCCCTGCGGGATGATCTCCTGGATGCCGTGCTCGCGCGCGAGGTTGCGCAGCGCCGCGACCCCCAGCAGCTCCTCGACGGGGGTGGGCAACTCGCCGTAGCGATCCTCGAGTTCGGCGCGCACGCCGTCGATATCTGCTTGCGTGCGGATCTCGGCAATCTGCTTGTACATCTCCAGGCGCAGGCGCTCCGAGGTGATGTAGCCATCCGGGAGGTGGGCGTCGACGGGGATCTCGACGCGCATGGTGGGCTCAGGCTCCGTGTCCTCGCCGCGCCAGTTGGCGACGGCCTCTCCCACCATGCGGAGGTACATGTCGAAGCCGACGCCCTCGATGTGGCCGGATTGGTCCTCGCCCAGCAGGTTGCCGGCGCCGCGGAGCTCCAGATCCCGCATGGCGATGGCCATGCCGGCGCCCAGATCCGTGTTCGCGGCCATGGTGGCGAGGCGCTCGTGGGAGGTCTCGGTCAGCACCTTGTCTGCCGGGTAGAGGAAGTAGGCATAGCCGCGCTCACGGGACCGGCCGACGCGGCCGCGGAGCTGGTGCAGCTGCGAGAGACCCAGCTTGTCTGCGCTGTCGATGATGAGGGTGTTGGCGCTCTGGATGTTGAGGCCGGATTCGACGATGGTGGTGCACACCAGCACGTCTGCCCGGCGCTCCCAGAAGTCCTGCATGACCTGTTCGAGGCGCTTCTCGCTCATCTGCCCGTGCGCGGTGACGATGCGTGCCTCGGGCACCAACTCGCGCAGGTGGGCGGCCGTCTTCTCGATGGTGCCCACGCGGTTGTGGACGAAGAAGGCCTGGCCTTCGCGGGCGAGCTCGCGGCGGATCGCGGCCTTGACCTGGCCATCGTCGTAGGGGCCAGCGAAGGTGAGCACTGGGTGGCGCTCCTCCGGCGGAGTGGCGATGACGCTCATCTCGCGGATGCCCGTGATGGCGATCTCCAAGGTGCGCGGGATGGGGGTCGCCGACATGGAGAGCACGTCGACGTTGACGCGCATCGACTTGAGGCGCTCCTTGTGCTCGACGCCGAAGCGCTGCTCCTCGTCGATGATCACCAGGCCGAGATCCTTGAACTCGATCTCCTTGCTGAGGAGGCGATGCGTGCCGATCACGACGTCGACGCGACCGGTGGCCAAGCCGTCGACGACCTTCTTGGCCTCCGCGTCGGTCTGGAAGCGCGAAAGCTCGGCGAGCTGCACAGGGAAGCCGGCGAAGCGCGAGGCGAAGGTCTGGTAGTGCTGGGTGACGAGCAGCGTGGTGGGCACCAGCACCGCCACCTGCTTGCCGTCCTGCACCGCCTTGAAGGCCGCGCGCACCGCGATCTCGGTCTTGCCGAAGCCCACGTCTCCACAGATGAGGCGGTCCATGGGCACGAGCTGCTCCATGTCGTGCTTGACCTCGGTGATGGCGGAGAGCTGGTCGTTAGTTTCGACGAAGCTGAAGGAATCCTCCAGCTCGCGCTGCCACACGGTGTCGGGCCCGAACGCGTGACCCTTGGTGGCCTGCCGGGCGGCGTAGAGCTTGATGAGTTCCGCGGAGATCTCGCGCACGGCCTTGCGGGCCTTGGCCTTGCGCTTGGACCAATCCGCGCCGCCCATCTTGTCGAGCTGCGGCGCCTCGCCGCCCACGTAGCGGCTGAGCTGATCCAGCTGATCCATGGGCACGAACAGGCGGTCGCCCGGATGGCCGCGCTTGCTGGGCGCGTATTCGATGACGAGATAGTCGCGGGTGTTGCCCTGCACCGTGCGTTGGATGAGCTCCACGAACCGGCCGACGCCGTGCTGCTCGTGGACGACGGGGTCGCCTGCCTTGAGCTCGAGGGGTTGGATGGTGGCCTTGCGGCGCTGCGGCAGCTTGCGCTCCGCGCGGTCCAGCTCCACCTGACCAGTGAGCTCACCTGCCGTGATGACCTCCAGCTTGGGCGCCTCCGCACGCCAGCCGTGGCGCAGGTTGGAGAGCACCACGGTGACCCTGCCGTCGGCAGGCTCCTCCTCGAGGGTGCCGAGGGCGGCGGGGATGTCGGCCTCGCCCAGGAGGTCGACGAGGCGGCTGGCCAGGCCCTGACCTTCGACGGTGAGCACGACGCGCCAGCCGTCGGCCAGGCGCTGGCGGATGTGGTGGACGGCGGCGTCGGTGTCGCCTCGGAAGGGCTCACTGGCCGTGATGTCGAGTTGGCGGGAGTGGACGGAATCCGCATCAGGGATTGCCGGGGACGAGCCCGCCGCTTGGTCGGCATCTGCCGGGGCGGACAGCCACGGGGAGAGCGACCACCAGCGATGCCCGAGCTCCAGGGCGTGCTGGCGCACGTCGCCAAGGGCCCAGTACGCGGAGGCGCCGAGGTCGATGGGCGAGGTGCCTCCACCGGCAGCAGCGGCCCAGGACGCCTCGAGGAATTCCTGGCTGGTGGCCACCAGTTCGGCCGCACGGGTGCGGATCAGTTCAGGGGAGGCGGCGAGGATGAGCGACCCCTTGGGCAGCACGTCGACCAGCAGCTCGAGGCCGTCCACGAGCGCCGGAATGAGCGCCTCCATGCCTTCCACCGCCTGGCCTTCACCGATTCGGGTGAGCATGTCGCCCAGCTCCGGGTGCGCCGCGGCCAGGGCCTTTGCGCGGCGCTGCACCGCCGTCGTGAGCAGGAGTTCGCGGCAGGGCGGAGCGATGATGGAGGAGGTGGTGTCGCCGGTGGAGCGCTGGTCGCCCACCGTGAAGAAGCGGATCTCGTCGATCTCGTCTCCGAAGAAATCCACCCGCACGGGGTGGTCTTCGGTGGGCGGGAAGACGTCGACGATGCCGCCGCGCACCGCGAACTCGCCGCGACGCTCCACCATGTCCACCCGGTTGTAGGCGGCGCCGGAGAGGTCTGCCAGGAGCTGGCTGAGCTCGTAGGTCTCCCCCACCGCCATGCGCACGGGGGCCATGTCCGCCAGACCCTTGACCTGCGGCTGCAGGATGGAGCGCACGGGCGCGACGACCACCTTCGGGGCTGGCTCGTCAGAGTTGCCGGCCAGGCGACGCAGCACCGCGAGACGCCGGCCAACGGTGTCTGCACGGGGGGACAGCCGCTCGTGCGGGAGGGTTTCCCAAGCCGGGTAATAGGCGACGGCGTCCTTGCCCAGCAGGCCGCCGATCTCGCTGGTCAGCTGCTCCGCCTCGCGGTAGGTGGAGGTGATCAGCAGCACGGTGCGGGTGGATTCCTCCGCCAGCGCGGCGGTGAGCACCGGGAAGAACGCGCCGACGGTGGTGACGTCCAGAGTGGTGACCCCAGAGCGCCTGGCGTCGGCCAGCGTGTATTGGAGCCCTTCGGATGCCTCGAGCGCTTGGAGCAGGCCTGGGTACTTCACGAGTTAAATCTATTCTGGGTGGCAACCAGACCCTCACGCACCAGGGCCTCGACGGCATCTCCCGCTACCGCGGCGTCGACCAGCATATGGTCGAATTCCTTCGGCTTGAGCTTGTTCAACACGTAGTCAGCGGCTGGTTGCCGTCCGGGCGGGCGGCCGATGCCCACCCGCACCCGGTAGAAATCTCCGGTGCCGAGGTGTTGGCGCATGGATTTGAGGCCGTTGTGGCCGTTGTCTCCCCCACCGAACTTGACGCGCAGGCGAGCGGGATCCAGATCGAGCTCGTCGTGGACGGCGATGATGTGATCCGGCTCGATCTTGTGGAACGTGGCGATGGCCTTCACCGCGACCCCCGAGAGGTTCATGAAGGTGGTGGGCCGGGCCAAGACCAGCTTGATGGGTTCCTCGCCGGGCAGGGTCGCCGTCGCGATCTCGGCCTTCTGCCGCGAATTGAGGGAAAACGAGGAGCCGTAGCGATCCGCAAGGTCCGCTACGGCCCAGAACCCGACGTTGTGGCGGGTGACCTCGTAGGCCGGGCCCGGGTTGCCGAGCCCGACCACGAGGAAAGTGGAGTTGGTCACTCTTCGGAGTCGTCGCCTTCGGCGTCGCCAGCCTCAGCGGCCTCTTCGCCTTCAGCAGCCTCGTCGGCCTCAGCCTCGACCACCGGGGCGTTGACGGAGACGATGAGGGTATCGCCCTCGATCATCGCCTCGACGCCCTCAGGCAGCACGACATCGGAGACCAGGATCTGGGCGCCGATCTCGAGGCCCTCGACAGACACCTCGAACTCGGTGGGGATGTCGATGGCGGGGGCCATGACGGTGAGGGACTGGAGGTCCTGGTTGAGCAGCGAGCCGCGCTCGGCCTCGCCGACGACGACCAGCGGGACGTCGACCTGAACCTTCTCGCCGGCCTTCACCAGGAGGAGGTCGATGTGCTCGATCACGGGGCGGATGGGGTTGCGCTGAACCTGCTTCACCAGGGCCAGCACGGGCTTCTTCTCGCCTTCGACGGAGATCTCGAGGAGGGCGTTGACAGTGCGCAGCGCAAGGAAGGTTTCCTGCGCGGGCAGCGCCAGGTGGACCGGATCCGTGCCGTGGCCGTAGAGGACGGCGGGGGTGGCGCCGTCGCGGCGAAGGCGGCGCGAAGCGCCCTTGCCGAATTCGGTGCGGGTGGTGGCGTTCAGTTGGGCATCAGCAGCCATGATTCTCCTCAAGCTTCGGTTAACTAAAAAGCGCGTGCGGGCGCCGAGCGAGGAAACGAGCTAGTCGATCACGGACCCTGGGGGTCCCTCGCCAGGCAACTCAGCAAGCTTACCTCAGGCCCCGCCGTCGCCGCGAATCAGGTCAGTTCGCGACGATGTTGACCAGGCTCGGCGGGCGGACGATCGTCTTGCGGATGGTCTTGCCGGCAACCAGCTCCGCGATGCGCGGCAGCTCGAGCGCGGCAGCCAGCAGGGTCTCCTCGCTGATGTCCGGAGCCACCTCCAGCCTTGCGCGCACCTTGCCCATCACCTGCACCACGCAGGTGACGGTCTCGTCGGCCAGCAGCGACGCATCCGCCTGCGGGAACGGCTGGTAGACCACCGAATCCGAGTGGCCGAGCCGGTGCCACAACTCCTCCGCCAGGTGCGGGGCCACGGGGGCGACCATCACCAGCAGGGGTTCGACGGCGGCGCGGGGCACGCCGTCGAGCTTGGTCAGCGCGTTGTTGTACTCGATCAGTTTCGCGATGGCCGTGTTGAAGCGCAGCGCCGTGTAATCGGCAGCCACGCCCTCAATGGTGCGGGCCAACTGGCGGGCCAACTCAGGCGACATCTCGCCGTCGGTGATGCTCACCTCGCCGGTGTTCTCGTTGACGACGTTGCGCCAGATGCGCTGCAGGAAGCGCTGCGAGCCCACGACGGCGCGGGTCTCCCACGGCTTGCTCACGTCGAGCGGGCCCATGCTCATCTCGTAGACCCGGAACGTATCGGCACCGTAGGCCTCGTACATCTCATCCGGGCTGACCACGTTCTTCAGCGACTTGCCCATCTTTCCGTACTCGCGGACGACCTCCTGGCCCTCCCACGAGTAGACGGTGGCGCCGGACGCGTCGACGGATTCCTGAACCTCCGCGGCGGGCACGATCTGGCCGCGGGCGTCGCGGAACGCGTAGGCCTGGATGTAGCCCTGGTTGAACAGGCGACGGAAGGGCTCTGCGCTGCTCACGTGGCCCAGGTCGAAGAGCACCTTGTGCCAGAAGCGGGCGTACAGCAGGTGCAGCACAGCATGCTCCACGCCGCCGACGTACAGGTCCACGCCGCCCACATCAGGCAACCCGGCAGGGGCGCCCGGCACCGGCTCGGGGCGGGGGCCCATCCAGTACTGCTCCACAGCAGGGTCGACGAATGCGGCGTCGTTGGCCGGGTCCAGGTAGCGCATCTCGTACCAGCAGGAACCAGCCCACTGCGGCATGACGTTCAGCTCGCGGCGGTAGGTGCGGGGGCCGTCGCCCAGATCCAGCTCGACGGTGGCCCACTCCTCCGCGCGCGCCAGAGGCGGCACGGGCTCGCTCGTCGAATCATTGGGGTCGAGCTTCTGCGGCGAGTAGTCGTCGACCTCGGGCAGTTCGACGGGCAGCATCGCCTCAGGCACCGCGACCGGGCCATGCTCGTCGTAGACGATGGGGAACGGTTCGCCCCAGTAGCGCTGACGGCTGAACAGCCAATCGCGCAGCTTGTAGGTGAT
This sequence comes from Propionibacteriaceae bacterium, assembly GCA_030538315.1. Classification (GTDB taxonomy): domain Bacteria; phylum Actinomycetota; class Actinomycetes; order Propionibacteriales; family Propionibacteriaceae; genus Arachnia. The sequence continues at coordinate 26,992 of JAUNUF010000002.1, read as the reverse complement.
GGTGCCGCGGCCGGCGCCGATGCTCTCCAGGTAGGAGTTCATCGTGGCGATGGATTCCTCCTTGCCCATGCCGTTGAGGTCGATGTGCTCATTGGCGCTGTTGATCGACGGGCCGTCGCCCGTGTAGGCCTGATCCTCCGGGTGATCCGCGGTGGGCTGCACGGTGCGGATGATGTCGAGATCGAAGGCCTTGGCGAACGCCCAGTCGCGCTCGTCCTCTGCAGGCACCGCCATGATGGCGCCAGTGCCGTAGCCCATGAGCACGTAATCCGCCACGAACACGGGCAGCTTGCGGCCATCCACGGGGTTGGTGGCGAAGGTGCCGGTGAAGACGCCGGTCTTCTCCTTCGCATCTGCCTGGCGCTCGAGATCCGTCTTGCGGCCAGCAGCCTCGACGTACGCGTCGACGGCCTCAGCCGGGGTGGCTGCGCCGCCCGTCCAGGCCTCGCGGGTGCCCTCGGGCCACTCGGCCGGCACCAGGCGCTCCACCAGCGGGTGCTCGGGCGCGAGCACCATGAACGTGGCGCCGAAGAGGGTGTCCGAGCGCGTGGTGAACACCTCGATGGCTTCGGCCGCGCCGTCGGTGGTGTCGACGGCGAACTGCACGTTGGCGCCGTGCGAGCGGCCAATCCAGTTGCGCTGCATCAGCTTGACGGCCTCTGGCCAGTCCACGCGGTCGAGGTCTTCGATCAGGCGGTCCGCGTAGGTGGTGATGCGCATCATCCACTGGCGCATGTTGCGCTTGAAGACGGGGTAGTTGCCGATGTCGGAACGGCCCTCGGCGGTGACCTCCTCGTTGGCCAGCACGGTGCCCAGGCCGGGGCACCAATTGACGGGCGCCGAGGAGACGTAGGCCAGGCGGTGGTCGTCGATGATGGAGCGACGAGCAGCCTCGTCCACATCAGCCCACGCTCCGCCGCCGGGCACCGCGCGCGTGCCGGCCTCGAACTCGGCGACAAGTTCGGCGATGGGGCGTGCCTTGCCCGTGCCGCCGGAGGCGTTGGGTGCCTCGGCGTCGAACCACGCGTTGAACAGCTGCAGGAAGATCCACTGGGTCCAGCGGTAGAAATCCACGTCCGTGGTGGCAACCGAACGACGGTCGTCGTGGCCCAGGCCCAGCCGTCGGAGCTGGCGGCGCATGTTGGCGATGTTCTGCTCGGTGGTGATTCGTGGGTGCTGACCGGTGGCGATGGCGTACTGCTCCGCGGGCAGACCGAACGCGTCGTAGCCCAGGGCGTGCAGCACGTTCTTGCCGGTCATGCGCTGGTAGCGCGCGTAGGCGTCCGTGGCGATGTAGCCCAGCGGGTGCCCCACGTGCAGACCCGCGCCGGAGGGGTACGGGAACATGTCGAGCACGAAGAGCTTCTCGCGGCCGGCCACCGCCGCCGGATCCGCCCACGGGCCAGCGGGGTTGGGCGCGTGATAGGTGCCCTCCGCCTCCCAGACGTCCTGCCAGTGGCGCTCGATCTGATCGGCAACCTCCGCCGTGTAGCGGTACCTTGCCTCGCCTTGCGCTTCGCTCATCGATCCGTTCCTTCGTTGTCGCTGCCGGCTCAGGTTACCGCTCTTCCGCGGTTACTCGGCAGCCAGCGCCTCCGTGGGCGGCGCGCTGGCCGCCTTCTGGCCGGGCAACAGGGACGCGAGGATGGCCGCCACCAGGCACACGAGGATCAGGCCGGCGGTGTAGAGCCAGTCGATGGAGAAGTGCAGTTGCACGTTCTCACCGGGGATCATCAGCAACGCCGACGACACCCCCAGCCAGCCGAAGAACATGCCGGCCACGAGCCCCACCACCACGCCGACGGTCACCAACGCGACGGCCTCGACCAGCAGCATCCAGCGGAGTCCTCCACGCTGCATGCCCAGCGCCCTGAGCAGCGCGGATTCCCGCTGCCGCTCGATCACCGAGAGCCCCAGCGTGTTGCTGACGCCCACCAATGCGATCACGACAGCCACGCCCAGCAGGCCCGTCAGCACGATCAACATCACGCCGAGGATCTGGTTGAGCACGAGGATGGCCCCGGCGCCGGAGGCACTGAAGTCCGCCTCGGGGTGGGTCTCGAGCACCTTCATCACCTGGTTGATGCTGCTGATGTCGCCGCGGTCCTCCAGGGTGATCCAGAGCTCACGTTCAACGGTGTCGCCCAGCAACTGGTCCAGAGTCGATTGGTTGACCGATCCGGCGTTCCAGTTGAGCCCCTGGCCACCCGTGCGGACGGTGAGGGAAACGTTGCCCGCTCCCGCCCCTGGGAGAGTGATGGTGCTCTGGCCCGAGAGGATGCTGCCTTCGGGGACGAGGATTTCACCGTCTCGTGGCGGGGCGTCTGCCGGGATCCGCTTGCCCAGTTGGCGCAGCAACTCGTTCTGGGCGAAGACCACCAGTCCATCGCGGGTTTCCTTGGCGGGCACGGGCAGCACGCCAGCCACATTGGGCACGTCCTCGAGTTGCTCCACCAGCTCTGCCGGGACGTTCGCCGTCGGGAAGGTGACGCTGAAGTCTACGGGGTAGGTGGACAGGATGGATTCGGTGCCTGAGGTGCGGGCCGTGGCCAGCGCCACCTGGAGGGTGACGATGAGCCCGACGGCGAGCATGAGCGCCGTTGCCGTGGCTGCGGCCCGCTTGGGGTTGCGGCCAGCATTGGTGAAGGCCAGCCGGGCGGTGGGCCCGAACCTGCCGAAGATGGCGCCCAGCCCTCGCAGCATGGGCGGCACGAAGAACGGCGCGGCGGCCAGGACGGCGACGGTGATGAACACGCCGGCCGCCACGGCCCAGAGCACGCTGGTGTCCGGGTTGAGCCGGCTCATTGCCACCAGCCCCGCGCCAGCCAGCGCGCCCAACACCACCACGACGATGCGGGCGATGCCGGCGCGACGCACCTGCTCAGCGGTGGGCACCACCTGGAGGGCCTCAAGGGGCTTGACCCGCGAGGCGGTGATGGCGGGCGCGATCGCGGAGATCATGGTCGCCACGATCCCCAACACCAGGGCCAGCGCGAGCTCGCTCCAGCGGATGTCGAAGCCCCAGTACAGCGACCCGGTGATGGTGCCGCCGAGGGCCGCGACGGCGAAGCCGAGCGCGATGCCGAGCAGGGAGCCCACCAGACCCAGCAGGAAGGATTCGACGATCAGCCTGCCCATCACCTGGCCAGGCGATGCCCCGACGGCGCGCAGCAGGCCGATCTGGCGGCGGCGCTGGGCCACGAGGATCGTGAACGTGTTGGCGATGGTGATCATGCCCACCACGAGCGCCACGACGCCGAAGGTCTGGAGGAGGTACTTGAACACGTCGAAGTCGTTGGTGAGGTGGTCGAGTTGGCGCTGGCGGGCGGCGTCCGCCGTCGACACTTCGATGTCCGGCGCCAAGCCCGCGACGGCGGCCTGAGCGGCGGCGGCCACGGTCTCGGGGGACGCGCCGTCGGCCACCTGCACCGCGTACTCAAAGCGGGTGCCGGTGTCGCCGCCGAGGTAGCCGATGGCAGACCACAGCGAGCCTGGGTCGTCGGTGGCACCCACGATGGTGAAGCGTGCCTCGCCGGAGTTGTCCGGGGAGAGCTTGTCGCCCACCTTGGCGCCCAGCGCCTTGAGGCCGGCCTCGGAGAGGGCCAACTCCCGGTCCGTGGCGGGAAGGCGACCCTCGGCGACCTTGGACCACCGCAACTCCTCCACCGGGACGGTGTAGATCATGCCCATGACGGATTTGTCGCCGAAGTTCAGCAGCATCGGCATGCTGTAGGGCACCGGGTGGACGGCGCGCACGCCGTCGACCTTTTCGAGCGCCGTCAGCACGCCGTCGCCGCCATCGGAGTAGGCGGCGTTCACGTAGACGTCGGCGTTTGCGAGCGGCATGGTGTTGGTCTTGCCCAACGCGGTCTGCTCGGTGTTGATGAACACGGAGATCGCCGCGATGAAGCCCACGCTGATCGCGATGGCGATGAGCGTGGCAACGAAGCGACCCGGGTGGAGGCGGAGTTCAGAAAGCGCCTGGCGCCACATCAGGCCACCGCCTGCTGCAGGAATGCGCTGACGGATTCGACGGTGGGGTGCAGGATGTCGGCCACGATGCGGCCGTCGAGCAGCATCAGGGCGTGATCCGCGTAGGAGGCGGCGCGGGCGTCGTGGGTGACCATGATGATGGTTTGCCCGTGCTGCGTGGAGCAGCGGCGGAGGTACTCCAGCAGGTCTGTGCCGGTCTTCAGGTCGAGGGCGCCGGTGGGCTCGTCGGCGAAGATCACCTCTGGGCGAGTCACCATGGCGCGCGCGATGGCGACGCGTTGCTGCTGGCCGCCGGAGAGCTGCGACGGGCGGTGCGTGAGCCTGTCTCCCAATCCCAGCGAGTCGACGATCTGGGCGAGGAATTGCCGGTCCACCTTGGCGCCGGCCAACTCCAGCGGCAGCAGGATGTTCTGCTCGGCGGTGAGGGTGGGCAGCAGGTTGAAGGACTGGAAGACAAACCCGATCTTGTCGCGGCGGATGCGGGTGACGGCCTTCTCCGGCAGGAACGCGAGGTTGTCGTCGCCGATGAACACCGAGCCTGCCGTCGGCTTGTCCAGCCCCGCCATGCAGTGCATGAGGGTGGACTTGCCGGAACCGGAGGGCCCCATGATCGCGGTGAAGGATCCCTGCCCGATGCTGACGGAGACGTCGTCGACGGCCACCACCTGGCGGTCGGCTGAGCCATACACCTTCGTGAGGTTCTGGGTGCCGCACGCGAACGGGCGGGCGGGCTGGGGCTGGGTCATGTGGGTCCTTCCAGAAGTGGTCGGTACCCAACCTATTGCTGCCCCTCCGCGTCCAACATCAGCCGCTCGTCCAGCATTGACGGACGCAGGTAGGAGCCGCAGGTACGACGATCGGCGTACTGCAGGTCCGGCACGACTCAGGGGATGCGGAAACTCTTGCTGCAAAAAGAGGGGGTCACTGTGCATATTGCACAGTGACCCCCGCTTTTCGAAGCAGGATTCTCAGCTCAGGCCTGGCCGCCGAAGAGCGAAGTGACCGAACCGTCGAGGAACACCGCGTCGATCGCCTTGGCGATGAGCGGGGCAATCGAGAGCACGGTGAGGTTGTTGATGGGTTCCGGGGTGCGGATGGGCAGCGTGTTGGTCACGATGATCTCCTCCATCCCGGAGGCGTTGAGCCGCTGGGCGGCTGGGCCGGAGAACACCGGGTGGGTGGCCGCGGCGATGACGCGCTTGGCGCCCCGCTCCAACAGCGCCTGGGCGGCCTGGGCGATGGTGCCGGCGGTGTCGATCATGTCGTCGACCAGCAGACAGGTCTTGCCCTCCACGTCGCCGACGACCTCGTGCACCGCAACCTGGTTGGCGGTATTGGGGTCGCGGCGCTTGTGGATGATGGCCAAGGAGCAGCCCAGGTAATCCGTCCAGAGATCCGCGAGCCGCACGCGGCCGGCGTCGGGCGAGACGATGGCCATCTCGGAGGTGTCGTACTTCTCCTTGACGTACTCGCTGAGCACGGGCAGGCCCCACAGGTGGTCCACCGGGCCGTCGAAGAAGCCCTGGATCTGCGACGCGTGCAGGTCCACCGACATGATGCGGTGCGCACCGGCGGCCTTGTACATGTCTGCGATGAGGCGGGCCGAGATGGGTTCGCGGCCGAGGTGCTTCTTGTCCTGGCGCGCGTAGGGGTAGAACGGCGCGATCACGGTGATGCGCTTGGCGGAGGCGCGCTTGAGCGCGTCCACCATGATCAGCTGCTCCATGAGCCATTCGTTGACGGGGGCGGTGTGGGACTGGATGACGAAGGCGTCACAGCCGCGCACAGATTCCTCGAAACGAACGTAGATCTCGGAGTTTGCGTAGGTGAGTGCCCTCGTCGGAACGATGGGCACGCCCATCAGAGTCGCCACCTCCTGCGCGAGCTCCGGGTACGCGCGCCCGCTGAACAGCATCAGGTGCTTGTTGTTCTTGGCGATCTGTTGGGACATGTGGCTCAGGCCTTCTTCTCTCGGGACTCGATCACTGCCGGATGGACGTTGCCGTCACTTTCGGCCGCTGCTGCGGCCTGCTTCGATTCTGGGCGGGCCTTCGCCACCCAGCCTTCGACGTTGCGCTGCCTCCCCCTGGCCACGCCCAACGTGCCCGCAGGCACGTCGTCGGTGATGGTAGACCCAGCGGCCACGAGGGCGCCAGCCCCAACGTCAACCGGCGCCACCAGCACGGAATTGGAGCCGACGAAGGCGGCCTTGCCGACGTGGGTCTTGGACTTGTGGACCCCGTCGTAGTTGGCGAAGATCGTGCCCGCGCCGATGTTGGCCTGCTCGTCGATGATCGCGTCACCCACATAGGCGAGGTGCGGCACCTTGGCGCCGTCGGCGATCTGGGCGTTCTTGGTCTCGACGAACGTGCCGATCTTGCCGTTCGCGCCCAGGATGGTGCCTGGCCGCAGGTACGCGAAGGGGCCGACGGTGGCGCCCTCGCCGATGACCGCGAACGAGCCGTGCGTGCGGATGACCTCCGCGTTGGCGCCCACCTCCACATCCATGAGCGTGGTGCTGGGGCCGATGATGGCGCCCTCGCCGATGGTGGTGGCGCCCTGCAGGATGACGCCGGGGTGGAGCACGACGTCCTGCGCCAGATCCACGTCCACGTCGATGAAGGTGGACGCGGGGTCAACCATGGTGACGCCCTTGAGCATCCATGCGTCGCGGATGCGGCGCTGCATCTCTTGGTTCATGCGAGCCAGTTGGATGCGGTCGTTGACGCCTTCCGTCTGCCACACGTCCTCGACAAGGTGCGCGCCCACCTTCTGGGAGCGGTCGTGGCAGAACTTCACGATGTCGGTGAGGTACATCTCACCCTGATCGTTGTCCGTGGTGAGCGACGCCAGACCCTCGCGCAGCGTCGCGGCGTCGAAGACGTAGATGCCCGAGTTGATTTCGGTGATGGAGCGCTGTTCCTCCGTGGCGTCGCGGTCTTCCACGATGCCGATCACCGCGTCGTTCTCGCGCACGATGCGGCCATATCCGGTGGGATCCGCGACCCGGGCGGTCATGACCGTGACGGCGTTGTGCCGGCCGCGGTGCACTGCCACCAGCTGCCGCAGGGTGTCGCCGGCGAGCAGCGGGACATCTGCGTAGGTGACGACGATGTCGCCCTCCACGCCCTCCAGCCCCGCGAGCCCACACGCGACGGCGTGGCCCGTTCCGAGCTGCTGGTCCTGCACGGCGGTGGTGAGTTGTTCCGAGAGCCGCTCAAGATGTTCGACGACCTGCTCGCGCTGGTGGCCGACCACCACAACGAGGTGTTCGGGATCGAGTGCAGCGGCGGCGGAGACCGCATAGCTGAGCATGGGCTTGCCCGCGACCTCGTGAAGGAGCTTGGACGTCTTCGACTTCATGCGCGTCCCGCCGCCGGCGGCAAGGACGACGACGGCTGCGACCTGCGCGAGATCATTGTCTGGTGCGGACATGAGGTCTCCCATTCGACGGCGGGCTGGACTCACCTCCAGAAACTACCAGTCTGGGCCCATCGTCGGCACCAACGGCTGGGCAACTGCTTAGGAGCCGCTCAACACCGTGCTGACGAAATCAGCCACGCACGCGTCGCCGTCGATCGCCACACCGACCTCGACCAGCGGCCGGCGGTGTTGAATGGGGAGGAATGACTCGCGGCCATGGACGTAGCGCCGGTCCACCACCGTCTGCCCTCTGGTGAGCGGGTCATGCAGCGAGACGTTGACCGGATAGACCTCGGTGCTGAGCACCTCCGGACGGACCAACGATGTCAGCAAACCGGCATCGCCGAGGCAGCTGAAATACTCCCCCGTCGCGACGCGGGTCTCTCCCGAATAGACCGCGCCAAGCGCGTCCAGCAGCCGGGCCGCCAATTCCCCGACGGGGCCTCCAGCCCGGAGTTGCTCGTGGGTTGCCTTCGACGTGCGGGCACCGTAGAACACGTCCAAGCCGTAGAGGAGGTGAGGAACGCCTGAGGCGAAGCAGATCTGGGCGGCCTCAGGGTCGTGCCAGATATTGAATTCCGCCGTCGCCGTGGCATTGCCGATGGTGAAACCGCCGCCCATCACCGCCACCCGGTGGATCTGCTCAGCCAGGTGCGGATACATCCGCAGGGCCAGAGCCAGGTTGGTCATGGGGCCGAGCACCACGACGGTGGCGCCGGGGTACTGCTCGATCGATTGGCGCAGCAGCTCCACGGCGTGGATCGGTGCCGCGTCACGGGGGGTCACGCCGAACTCCGCGAGGTCGATGTCCGCAATCCCATTGCGGCCATGGACCCACGTGGCAGGACGGGCGTCGCCGAGAAGCGGGGACGCCGCGCCAGCAGCCACCGGAACGTCTGACCGCCCCATCAGATCAAGCACGCCCCGGGTGTTCCGGACAACCGCGTCAAGACCTGCGTTGCCGGCCACGCAGGTGACAGCGCGAATGGCCACGTCAGGATGGGCCGCGGCATAGATGAGCGCCAGCGCGTCGTCGATGCCGGTATCCACATCGAGGATGAGATCCAGGGTCATTCCGTGACCTCGAGGAGATGAGCCCACTCATCGAGATCCAGTTCCTCCGTGAAGTGGATCTGGACGTTGTGAAGCATTGCCTCAGGGAACGCAAACGGCGCTGCATAGGCTTCGGAGACGGGGCTGACGGGATCCTTCCCGACGTCCAGGCCATAGAAGGAGAGGTGGCCGGAGACCCGGTTGATCCGTGCACTCTCCTGCTCCCGAGGCCCAGCCAACAACGTGACCCTGGCGCTCTTGTCCTCGTCCACCTTGAGTGCGAAGCCGACCGCCTGATCGCCTGCCCCCAGCGGTTCTGCGGAGGAGAGCACCACGCGCTGTTCCATGAAGTGATGCTCGAAGTGCAGACGAGCATCCTTGATGTAGAGGGTGTAGCCGGAATTCTCGTTGCCGCTGGCCAACAAGACGCCCTCTGCCCCCGGTTCGTACGCGGCAAGGTTCGCCCGCACGACCATGGACCGGTTGGAGCCACAGATGGCGCTGGAGAAGGGGACGTGGCCCTGCCCCGGCTGGAGGGTGACGACGTCCCGGGCCACCAACCCCTTCGGATTGCGGTGATACAGAAGGTCAATCAAAGTGCGGTCGTCCAGTGGGAGCACTTCGTTGCGCTCGGCTCCCTCCCACCAGAGCTTCTCCAGTTCGGCCACCTTTTCTGGGTACTCGGCCGCCAGATCGGTCGCCTGGGAGAAGTCATCGTTCAGGTTGTAGAGGCGCCAGGTGTCATCGTCGTAGGACGTGCCCTTGGCGTGCTCGGTGACCGCAACCCACCCGTCGTGCACCAGTGCACGGTGCCCAAGCATTTCGAAGCCCTGATGGGTTCGGCCCGGGATCTCCTCAGCGGAGCGGATGGCGTCGCCGATGGACGCCCCATCCGTGTCCTCCAGCGGGGGCAGACCGGCAAGGTCCAGCAGCGTGGGTGCAATGTCGACGGCGTGGGCAAACGCGTACGAGACGCGATTGACCTCGGCGGTGTGGCCGGGCCAGCTCATCACCAGCGGGGAACGGATGCCCCCAAGGTCGACGAACTGCTTGTAGCGACGGAACGGTGTGTTGCCAGCCATCGCCCAACCTGCGGGGTAGTGGGCACCACCCTTGATGCCGCCCAGCCGATCCAGCAGGGGCAACTGCTCCGCTGGCGGCCGGGACGCCCAGGTGTAGGCGACGTTGGTGTCGATGTCGCCGCCGTAGCCTTCCCTGGATGCTCCGTTGTCCGAGAAGGCCACCACGATGGTGTTCTCGGTGAGCCCCAGACGTTCCACTTCCGCGAGGATGCGCCCCAACTGGGCGTCCGAGTGCTCGAGGAAGCCCGCGAACGCTGCCTGCAGGTGCGCGTAGACCTCCTTGGCGTCCTCGTCCAGCGAATCCCAAGGCACGACGTCGGGGTTGCGCTCCGTGAGAACCGTGCCCTCGGGCACAACGCCCAACTCGATCTGGCGAGCGAGCCTGTCCTCGCGGGTCTGATCCCATCCCTTCCGGAAGACGTCGACGTACTTGTCGATGTACTCCTTGGGAGCTTGGAACGGTGCGTGGGTCGCGCCCGGTGCAACCTGCAGGAAGAACGGCGCCCCGGCCCGGTACGTGGTGTGGTCCCGGATGTAGCCGATGGCCCTGTCCGCCAGATCTTCACCGAGGATGTAATCGGGGCGATCGGGCGGATCAACCTGGTGATTGTCCTGGAAGAGCTCCGGGGAGTACTGGTCCGTGCAGCCGTCCAGGAACCCGTAGAACTTCTCGAAACCGCGTGCCAGAGGCCAGTTGTCGGTGGGGCCGACGGGGGTGATCTCATGCAGTGGCGTGAGGTGCCACTTGCCGACGAGGTAGGTGCCGTAGCCACTCTTGCGAAGTACCTCGGGAAGCGTGGGCACGTCGTGGTTGATGAAGCCGCGGGCGTTGGGGAAGCCGGTGTCGGCGTCCGCAAGGAAGCGCATACCCACCCGATGGGGGTTCCGCCCCGTGAGAACGGAGGCCCGAGTGGGTGAACAGAGCGGGCTCACATGGAAGTTGGAGTACCGCACCCCTTGAGCCGCGAGAGCATCGAACGTCGGGGTGGCGATCTCAGAGCCGAAGCACCCGAAATCAGACCAGCCGGTGTCGTCGTAGATGACCACGATGATGTTGGGCGCCGTCTGCATGTGCGGCGGATCCGCCGGCCACCAAGGGGTCGAATCTTCGAAGGTGCGTCCGATGACTCCTCCGAACTCAGGGGCGGTACTCATCTCAGAAATCCTCCGTGAGCTTGTTCTCGGGCCGGGTGAGGAAGCGCACCGAGAAGAACGCGATCACAGCGATGATCAGGATGTACGCGGACACCGCCGTGGTGCCACCCGTCTCGTTGCGCAGCCACTGAGCGATGATGGGCCCAAGCCCGCCACCCAGCACCGTGGCCACCTGGAAGCCTACCGACATCCCGCTGTAGCGGACCTTGGTGGGGAGAACCTGCGCGAAGAGCGACGCCTGTGGGGAGAAGAGGCTACCGACAAGGGCTCCACCGACCATCATCACGAGGAAGAGCAACGGCACCGAGTGGGTGTTGAGCAGCCAGAAGGCGGGGAACGCCCACAACCCGAGCGCAATCGTGGCCGGGATGAGGACCCGCTGGGGCCCGTGCTTGTCAGAGACCCGGCCGGCCAGAATCGTGAAGACGAAGTTGACCGCGGCGCTGGCGAGGTTGGCCGCAAGCACTAGGGCGGGCTCAAAGCCCAGCACCCCGGTGGCGAAACCGATGACGAACACGCCGTTGATGAATCCGAGCGTGGTATCCGAGACGTGGGTACCGATCATCGCGGCAATCTGCTTGGGGAAGCGTGCGATGGCCTGCACGACGGGGAGGCGATCCTTCTTGGCTGCGTCCTCGGCAGCATCAGCACGCGCCTGCGCATCGGCGAACTCGGGCGTCTCCGTGATGGACATCCGCAGCCAGAGACCGAACAGCACGAGGAGGATCGACAGCAGGAAGGGAATGCGCCAGCCCCATGCCACCAGCTGCTCACGCGACAGGATCGCGGTGATGATGGCGATGGTGCCCGACGACAGGGCGACACCAATGGGCGCGGAAGCCTGCACCAGGGAGCCGAAGAAGTGCTTCTTGTTCTCAGGAGCCGATTCGACCGCCAGCAGCGCCGCACCGCCCCACTCGCCACCGATGCCGAAGCCCTGAATGAAGCGCAGGACCGTCAGCAGGATGGGTGCTGCCACACCGATCGTGGCGTAGCTGGGCAGGAGGCCAATGGCGACCGTCACAAGGCCCATGATCATGAAGGAGAGCAGCAGCATCGACTTGCGGCCCAACTTGTCGCCGAAGTGGCCCATGACGACGCCACCGAAGGGACGCGACAGGAAGCCCACACCGAACGTCAGCAGGGCGAGGAGCGTGCCCACCGCGTCTGGAATATCCGACGAGAAGAAGACGTCGGCGAACACCAGGGCCGCGAGCGGACCGTAGATGAAGAAATCGTAGTACTCCAGGATCGAACCGATCATGGCCGCGCCTGCAGCCTTCCATGGAGACATCTTGGGAGCCCCGGACACAGGGGCCGCAGGGACGTGACTCGTCATGTTTTGAAACCTTCCCTCGGCAACACTGCCTAGGATCATGCTATGAGAACGTTCTCGCTCTGTCAATAGCCGTCTTTCTATAGCTTAAACAGGAATAACGGCAGTATTAAACTAAGGTAACTAAGAACGTTCCCAAACGTCGAGGAACGGGTCTGGCTAGGATGGAAACACAGACACAGGAGGCACAGTGGCACCCTCTACCCCACCCACCATCCACGAAGTGGCGGCGTTGGCGGGCGTTTCCCGATCCACCGTGTCGCGGATTCTCAACTCCTCAACTGGTGGGCCCCCGGAGACCCGGAAGCGGGTGGAAGCAGCGGCCAGCACTCTGGGCTACCGCCCGTCCAGCGCCGCCCGGAGCCTTCGCTCGGGACGCTCGGACCTGATTGCCCTGATCGTGGGCGACATCCGCCAGCCGTACTTCGGATCTCTTGCCCGGTCCCTCGAACATGCCGCGGAAGCCTCCGGGCGTGGGGTCCTGCTCCTTGACATCGACCGCAGCATGGAACGCCTGCGCAGCACCCTCGCCCGGGCCAGGTCCATCCCGCTCGACGGACTCGTGGTTGCTGTGGGTCTGGACATTGACGTTCCCGAAATCAGGGAACCCTTGATGCAGCTGCAGAGTTCAGGTGTCTCGGTGGTCACGGTGACCCAGCACCTTCGCTATTCGCCCATCCCCTCCGTCACGGTGGCCCATGCAGACGCGGCCCACAGCGCCGTCGAAACACTCCGCTCCAAGGGCAACAAACAGATCGCGCTGGTCGTGGGCGATGCGGATGCCCCTCACGACAGGGCCTCCACACGGGGCTTCCTCGACGCGTTGCCCCACGACGAGCGGGAGCACGCCGCAGCGCACCTCATTCTGCGCGGGTCCTTCCAGCCTGGCTCCACCCAGGAAGCGGTAACGGCACTCCTGCAGAGCGGGCACCGGCCGGACGCCTTCGTCACCACGTCCACGTTCGCCACGCTCGGGCTCCTGAATGCCCTCGAAGATCTGGGGCTGCGGGAGACGGCAGACATCGTCTGCACCGAACACACAGAGGTGCTCGACTTCCTGCGTCCACGCGTGATGTCGTACGGCGTCGACTACGAGGAGTATGCGAGCGCCATCCTCACCACGCTTGATGCCGCAGCGGAAGGCAGGCCCGCTCAGATCGTGGTGGATGCTCCCCCCGTCGATCCAAACCGACTCTACGGTTCGGTTGGCTCCTGACCGTAGCCGCGCACCAGTTCGTAGACGCCCTCAAGCACCTCGACGGGGCGGAACGGGAAGACCTGAATGTTCTCCCTCGTGGCGATTCCGGTGAGCACCAGCACCGTGTGCAAGCCAGCCTCCATGCCGGCGACGATGTCGGTGTCCATGCGGTCACCGATCATGCCGGTCTCCTCAGAATGGGCGCCGATCTTGTTGAGCGCCGAGCGGAACATCATCGGGTTTGGCTTGCCCACGACGTAGGGCTCCAAGCCGGTGGCCTTGGTCATGAGCGCGGAGATCGCGCCGGTGGCCGGCAGGATGCCGTCGGCGCTGGGCCCTGTGGCATCGGGGTTGGTGGCGACGAAGCGGGCTCCGGCCGCGATCAGCCGAATGGCGGTGGTGACCTGCTCGAACGAGTAGGTGCGAGTCTCGCCGACGATGACGAAATCCGGATCCCGATCCGTCATGATGAAGCCCTTTTCGTGCAGGGCGGTGATCATGCCCGCCTCGCCGATCACGTAGGCGGACCCGTTGGGCTTCTGCTGCGCAACGAAATCTGCCGTCGCCAGCGCAGAGGTCCAGATCCGCTCCTCGGGCACGTCGAGGCCGGAGGCTCGCAGCCTCGCCGCTAGGTCCCGCGGGGTGAAGATGGAGTTGTTGGTCAGCACCAGATACTCGGTGCCGTCGCGCTTCCACTGCTCGATGAGCTCAGCGGCGCCGGGCAGTGCGTCGTTTTCATGGACGAGCACGCCGTCCATGTCCGTCAGCCAGCTCTTGATGTCCTTACGCTCACGCATGACTGCACCCTAACCTGCCGCTGGAGGCACATCTTGGCGAGGTGAGGAAGACTGGCTGCATGTCGATCCACAGCGAGCACCCGTTCCTGACCCCGCGCGAGTTGCGTGGCCCAGCGCGGCGGCTGCGCGGTCTGCTCCCCTCGCCTGTGACCATATGGACCAGCGCCGACGGCGAACGCCGCGAGGGCTGGACCATCTCGTCGATGTTGGTGGCCGACGGCGAACCCGCCGAGGTGCTCGCACTCGTGGACGAGGACAGCGACTGGTGGGACATGTTCCGCCGCACCGGGCAGGCGACCATCAACGTGCTACCCCAGGGGCAGGGGTGGCTGGCCGATGTCTTCGCGCAGATGGCACCCTCCCCCGGCGGTCCCTTCCGCACCGGCGAGTGGCTTGATGACGCTTTCGGTCCACGGCTGGCGGGCGCTGCCGCCTGGGCCGGGGTGCGGCTCCTCGACACTGATCCAGATCATGCAGGGTGGGGGCTTCTGGTGCGCGCTGTGATCGAGTGGGTGGAATTCCCCGACGACGAACCTGAGGCGCTGGAGCACCGTCGAGGCCGCTACCGCTGAGCAGAAAAATCGGCTCCCCGGGTAGGAGTCGAACCTACTTCGCTAATCCTGATTCAAAGTCAGGCGGGCCCTGCCGAAAGACCAACCGGGGATCAGCCTCAAAAGAGGCTTCGGAGAGTCTACCAAGGCCACCCATGGTTATCCACAGGGCCGCAACCTCGTGGTGATTTCGCCACCCAACGGCCCATAGTGGAGGTGAGACTTGGAACACTCATGAAGGAGACCCGAATGGACATGGTGCGTTGCTTCGGCGCCAACGATCCGCTGTATCAGGCCTACCACGACGAGGAGTGGGGCCGCCGGCTCGAAGTGTCGGATGACGAACACGAACTGCTGGAGCGCGTGTGCCTCGAAGGCTTCCAAGCAGGTCTCAGCTGGCTCACGGTGCTGCGCAAGCGAGAGGCGTTCCGCGAGGCGTTCACAGGCTTCCGCCCAGACATCGTGGCGGAATACGACGACGATGACGTGGAAGATCTCATGCTCAACCCGGAGATCATCCGCAACCGGATGAAGATCGTGGCCACCATCGGCAACGCCCAAGCCCTCCTTCAGATGCACGCCGACGGCGAACGTCTGGCGGATCTGATCGGCCAGCACGCCCCGCCGCCCCGCCGCGCGGCACCGCTGACGGCCTTCGACGTGCCCAGCTCGACGCCGGAATCAGAGGCGCTCAGCAAGGAGCTGCACAGGCGCGGCTTCCGCTTCGTTGGCCCCACCACCATGTACGCCCTGATGCAGGCCATCGGGATGGTGGATGACCACATCAAGGGCTGCTGGCTGGCACGCGCGAGGTAGGCCCGTGGAGCGCCGTGGCCTGCCTGTGGGATATTTGCTGGCAGACTGAGCCCGTGACCACGCCCGCTGCCCCCAACCGCGCCCGCCGCTCCCGCACGCGAATGACGGCCGCGCAACGCCGGGAGCAGCTCATCGAAATCGCCCGCGAACTCTTCGCCGAACGCGGCTTCGAGGGCACCGCCGTCGAGGAGATCGCCGCGCGAGCCGGGGTGTCCAAGCCCGTGGTCTACGAACACTTCGGCGGGAAGGAGGGGGCCTACGCCGTCGTCGTGGACAGGGAAACCCAAACGCTCCACAACTCCATCCGCAGCGCCCTCACCTCCCCCAATGCGGGCTCCCGTGAACTCCTGGAGCGGGGCGCGATGGCGCTGCTGGATTACATCGAGCACCGGCCAGACGGGTTCCGGATCCTCTCCCGAGACCCATCCTCCATCCCCACGGAGGGGCGCCCCAGCGGTTCCTTTGCCTCCATCCTGAGCGACATCGCCGTGCAGGTGGAAGACATCCTGGCGGCCGAGTTCAGCCGCACCGGCCATGATCCGCAGTTCGCGGGCCTCTACGCCCAGGCCCTCGTCGGGCTGGTGGCGCAGACGGGCCAGCAGTGGCTCGACAACCGGGAGCCGTCACGGCTGGTGGTGGCCAGGCACCTGATCAACCTGGCCTGGAACGGGATGGCGCACCTCAAGCCTGATCCGAGGCTGGTCATCGAAAGCTCCGACGAGCGCTCCGACGCCGACCCCGACGACGCCGCCGCAGCTGAGGCTCAGGACGAAGCGTCCAGGAGCAGGCGCCGCAAGTAGCCAGCCAGCTGGTCTCGCTCCTGCGGCTCCCAGCTGTTCAGCAGCTCCGCCTCAAGTTCGGTGAGCGCCACCATGGCCGCATCCACCAACTGCAGGCCGTACTCCGTCAACCGCACCAGCACGCCCCGCCCGTCGTTGGGATCGGGTTCCCGAACGACGGCCTGCCGCTTGGCCAGCCTGTCCACCCGATTGGTCATGGTGCCGGAGGTGACGTGGGTCTCCTTGATGAGCTGGCCGGGCGTCAGTTGGTAGGGCTCACCGGCTCGACGCAGCGCGGCCAACACGTCGAACTCCCAGCTCTCAATGTCGTGCGCCGCGAACGCCTCCTTGCGGTGCGCGTCGAGAATGCCAGCCAACCTGTCGATCCTTGACCACACCTGGAGCGGCTCCAACGCCAGATCCGGGCGCGCGTGCTGCCAGGCACGCACCACACCGTCGACCTCATCGTTCATGCCATCACCTGCGCTCCCGCCACCGGGCCGTAGGCGCGCCGCACCGCGCGCACCCCGCTGAACACGGCAAGCGCCTCCGCCAATTCGTGGCTGTGTGCCTCCGAGCCGGC
The DNA here is from genome assembly GCA_030538315.1 of Propionibacteriaceae bacterium. Taxonomy (GTDB): domain Bacteria; phylum Actinomycetota; class Actinomycetes; order Propionibacteriales; family Propionibacteriaceae; genus Arachnia. The sequence goes on along the minus strand of JAUNUF010000002.1, from coordinate 10,226 downwards.
CAGGAAAGCACACGTGGGGCCAGAGCCCGTCACGATGCCGCCCAGCGCCCCGGCCTCACGGCCGATACGCAGCGTGTGTTCGAGCGTGGGCTGCAACGCGATCGCCGAGGCCTGAAGATCATTGGAGAGCGCGGCTCCCACGGCCGCGGCATCGCCCGCGCGCAGCGCCTCGACCAATTCGAGTGGGATCTCCGTGCTGTTGGGCGCCGTGGTGCGGTCAAACTCCTTGAAGACCGCCGGAGTGGAGAGCCCCGTGTGGGAGAGGGCAAACGTCCAGTGGAACGTGCCTGAGGTCATCATGGGGGCGAGTTCCACGCCGCGGCCGGTGCCGACGGCGGTGCCGCCCAGCAGGATGAACGGCACGTCTGAGCCCAACTCGGCCGCCAGCGGCTGCAGCTCGTCGCGGCTGAGCCCCAACTCCCACAACGTGGAACAGGCCAGCAGCGTGCCGGCCGCATCTGCCGAACCGCCCGCCATGCCGCCCGCCACCGGGATGCGCTTGCGAATGGTCAGCGACACCCCCAGATCCGTGCGACCGACATGGTTGGCGAGGAGCTTGGCGGCGCGGATGGCCAGGTTGGTGTCGTCGACGGGCAGGAACGCGGCGCCCTCGCCATGGAAGACCAGCTTGAACTCGCCGGGGGCAGCGGCCTCTGCGACGATCTCATCCCCCAGGGACACGGCCTGGAAGACGGTGCCCAACTCGTGATAGCCCTGGGCGTCGGTCCCACCGACCCTCAGAGCGAGATTGACCTTCGCGGGCACGCGCACACGCACCGTGTTGCTCACGCCCCGAACCTACCTCACAAGTTGTTCTGCGATGGCCGAAAATGCCTTGACGTCAAGCATTTCTCCGCGAAGCTGGGGGTTGAAGCCCGCCGCCTCGATGGCCGCGCTCGCCGCGGCCGAGGACCCGGCGATCCCGGAGAGCGCCGCCCGCAGCATCTTGCGTCGCTGCGCGAACGCCGCGTCGATCACCTCGAACACCTGGACGCGCGTGGCCGTGGTCTCCGGAGCCGGTCGGCGCGTGATGCGCACCAAACCGGAATCCACGTTGGGCGCGGGCCAAAACACCTTCGGCCCCACCGTGCCGGCCAGCGACGTCTCGGCGTACCAAGCGGTCTTGGCGCTGGGCACACCGTAGATCTTGGAGCCGGGCTTGGCCGCCAAGCGGTCCGCAACCTCCAGCTGCACCATGACCAACCCCCGCGACCACTCGGGGAACAACTCGAACATGCGCAGCAACACCGGCACGGAGACGTTGTAGGGCAGGTTGGCCACCAGCGCCGTGGGCGCCAAGGGCAACTGCTCCACCTGGAGCGCATCCCCCTCGACAACGTGCAGCCGGGCGGCCACGTCGTCGCCCATCCGCTCACGCACCGTCTGCTCGAGCCTCCGAGCCAAGCGCTCCTCGATCTCCACCGCGACGACCGTGGCGCCCTTCTCCAACAACCCCAACGTCAGCGACCCCAACCCGGGGCCGATCTCCAGCACCACGTCGTCAGAGGTGACCTCGGCCAAGTCGACGATGCGCCGCACGGTGTTGGCGTCGATCACGAAGTTCTGGCCGCGCTGCTTCGTGGGGCGCAGGTCAAGCTCAGCGGCCAGCCGCCGCACCGAGGTGGGATCCAGCAGGCCAAGCTCACTCATCGCCCCACCGCCCGCCGTAGGCCGCGAACGTGTTCTCCGTCACCTGATCGCAGAACTCCGCCAGCTCCACCTGGAATAGCTCTGCCAGGAAGCGCACGGTGTGCGGCAGCAGGTAGGGGGCGTTGGCCTTCCCGCGCTGCGGCTTGGGCGTGAGGTAGGGCGCGTCCGTCTCCACCAGGATCCGGTCCAGCGGGGTGGCCAGAGCCGCCTCGCGCAACGCATCAGCCGTTCCGAACGTCACCACGCCGGGGAAGGACAACCAGGCGCCGCGCTCCAGGCAGCTTGCTGCGAAATCCGCGTCGCCAGAGAAGCAGTGCATGACGAACCGCTCCGGCACCCCCTCGCTGTCCAGCACGCGCAAGATGTCGTCGTGCGCGTCGCGGTCATGAATCACCAGCGTCTTGTCCAGCAGCTTCGCCCAGCGGATGTGCCTGCGGAAGGCAAAGTCCTGAGCCAGGCGACCCTCGTCGTCCCGCGTACGGAAGTAATCCAGCCCCGTCTCCCCCACCGCGATCACGCCGGGGCGCTGCACCAACTCGCCGATCTCCGTCAGCGCATCCTCCAACGCCTGCTCACCGTGCTTGAGCAGGGTGCGCGCCACGTCGTTGGGGTGCAACGCGATGGCCGCCCGCACACTGGGTTCCCGCGTCACCAGATCGACGGCGTACCTCGCGCTGGGCACGTCACAGCCCACCTCGACGATGCGCGTCACCCCAACCTGGGCCGCCAGCGCCAGATTCTCCGCGACGGGCAGCCCCGAATAGGCCTCCGTCGAGGTGAGATGGGTGTGGTTGTCGATCACGGGGCGCGGCAGCGGCTCCGGCAGCGCAGGCAGGCCCAGATCTTCGATGGCGCTCATCAGTTCTCCTTGTCTGCCAACGCTGCGGCGTACAACTCTTTGCGATTGGTGCCGGTGATCTTGGCCACCTCAGCCACCGCAGAGGACAGTTTCGCACCACCGGCCATGGCCTGCCGAACCAGCGCCAGCGCGTCGTCGGCCGTGGTTTCCGCCAGTTCGGCTCCGGAGATCACGACGGTGACCTCACCGCGCACTTCACCCCCGGCCCAGGTGGCCAACTCGGACAGGGAGCCGCGGATGATCTCCTCGTACGGCTTGGTGAGCTCTCGGCACACCGCACCAGCCCGGCCCTCGCCCAACTCTGCGGCAGCATCAGCGAGAAACTCAGCCAACCGGTGCGGCGCCTCGAAGAACACCATGGTGCGCTCCTCCGCTGCCAGCGCGGCCAGCCGTCGGCGCCGCTCACCGGCCTTCCGGGGCAGGAACCCTTCGAAGCAGAACCGGTCCACCGGCAGGCCGGACACAGCCAATGCGGTCAGCACTGCGGAGGGCCCGGGCACCGCGGTGACCCGCAGCCCTTCCTCGATGCAGGCGGTGACCACCCGATAGCCCGGATCCGACACCGAGGGCATGCCGGCGTCGGTCACCAGCACCACCCGCTGGCCGGCGGCAACTGCCTCCACCAACTCGCGCGTGCGGCTGGCCTCGTTGCCCTCGAAGTAGCTCACGATCCGTGCCTGCGGCTCGATGCCGAGGCGTTTGGTCAGCGTGATGAAGCGTCTGGTGTCCTCCGCCGCGATGAGATCCGCGGTGGTCAGGGTGTCGCGCAGCTTCTGGCTCGCGTCATCGGAGGAGCCGATGGGGGTGGCCGCCAGGATGAGGGCGCCGTCGGAGAGGCTGTGCATGACTAGAGCCTATGATGCCTGTGTGCATTCCACCCTGAGCGCGCTCGATGACGGCAAGCTTCGTGATCGCGCCCTCGGATGGATCCTCACCCTCTCCATCACCGCGATGGCGTTCCTGCTGCGCATCTACAACGTGGCCACGCCCAACAAGGTGCTGTTCGACGAGACCTACTACGCCAAAGAGGCGTGGGGCATCCTGCAATCCGGCTACGAGCGCAAGTGGGCTGAAGGTGCCAACGAACAGATCGTCCAAGGCGACCTCAGTGGCTTGCTCGAAGACCCCGCCTACGTGGTGCATCCGCCGCTCGGCAAGGTGCTGATCAGCTGGGGTGAGGCGATGTTCGGCATGGCGCCGCTCGGGTGGCGCTTCATGTCGGTGGTGTTCGGGGCCCTGATGGTGCTGTTCGTCATCAGGCTGGCCCGACGGTTGTCCCGCTCCACGCTGGTGGGCGCCATCGCTGGCCTGCTCCTGACGTTCGATGGCCTGGCCTTCGTGATGAGCCGGCTCGCGCTGCTGGACATCTTCCAGGCCACGCTCGCCGTCGGCGCCATCTCAGCGCTGGTGGCAGACCGGGATTGGTTCCGGCACAGACTGGCCGCCTATCTCCGCAAGCACAACCTCGACGATCTGGGCGGCCGTTTCGGTCCCCTTCTGCTTCTTCGTCCCTGGCGCATCACCGCGGGCATCCTGTTCGGCCTCTCCTGCGCCGTGAAGTGGAACACGCTGTACCTGTTGGCCGTGTTCGGCATTCTCGTGGTGTTCTGGGATCTCGGCGCCCGCCAGTTGGCTGGCGCTGGCCGCAGGAAGTGGTTGTCCCCACTGATCGACGCCCCGGCCGCGTTCCTCCAGCTCGTCGTGCTGGCCGTGCCCGTCTACATCGCCACCTGGTGGGGCTGGTTCACCTCCGACGGCGGGTACTACCGGCAGTGGGGCGTCGAGAACCCGGATCACCCTCTGGTGAAGATCTTCGGCAAGGCGCTGGGTGCCCTCATGTGGTACCACCAGGCTGCCTACAACTTCCACACTGGCGACGGGATCAAGGAGAAGACCCACCCCTACCAGTCCCACCCCGCCAGCTGGATCCTGATGCTGCGCCCCATCGGCATCGAGGCGGAAAACGACATCCAACCCGGCAGCCAGGGCTGCGAGGCCGTGGGCACCACCTGCATGCGGATCATCTCCGGCATGGGCACGCCGCTGCTGTGGTGGGCGGCCGCCGCGGCTCTGCTGGTGGCGTTGTACCTGTGGGTGGTGCGCCGCGACTGGCGCTTCTCCGTGCCCGTGTTGGCGCTCGCCGCCATGTGGCTGCCCTGGTTCCAGTACGCGGAGCGCCCCATCTTCTTCTTCTACGCCGTCACGATGATCCCGTTCAGCACCGTCGCGCTGGCCATGGTGCTGGGCTGGCTGCTCGGTCCCGCGTCGCACCCCAAGCGCCGGCTGAGAGCGATGATCGTGGGCATCATCTTGGCGCTCGTCATCCTCAACTTCGCCTTCATCTACCCCATCCTGACCGCAGATCTGCTCACCCGCCCCCAGTGGATGCAGCGGATGTGGCTGGGCAACTCCTGGATCTGACATGCACCACGCGCCCCTCACGCTCCGCTTCGACGAACCCGCGCCGCTCGACCGCTGGCAGGAGGAAGCCCTGCCCATCGGCAACGGCTCACTGGGCGCCTCCCTCTTCGGCCATGTCAGCCACGACGAGGTGTTCCTCAACGAGAAGACCCTCTGGACCGGCGGCCCCGGAGTGCCCGGATATCGGTACGGCAACTACCCGGACGACGAGGTGGCCGGGCGCCGTCGAAACCTTCGCACCGTGCGGGACACCATTGACGCGCAGGGCTCCATGCCCGCCCGCGAGGTGGCAGCGCTGCTGGGCCAACCCAAGGTGGGCTACGGCGCCTACCAGAGCTTCGGGAAGCTGCAGTTCGCCTTCGCTCACCCGGACGGCCCCGTCACGGGCTACGAGCGCGCGCTCGACATCTCGCGGTCATTGGGCACCGTGACGTACCGGGCCGGTGGGGTGGCCTTCACGCGCGAGTACCTGGCGTCCTACCCCCACAACGTGGTGATGATGCGCTTCACCGCAGACCACCCTGGGCAGATCTCCTTCCGCGTCACCTACGACCGCAAGCTGCAAGGCCTCCCACCCCACCCGGAGCATGGCGAGGTCACCGAGGCACTGGCCCGCGGCGGGGTCACCGCCGAGGGCACCCGGCTGCGGCTGCAGGGCGTCTCGGGCAACAACGGGTTGCGCTACACCGCGCTGGCCGAGGTGGCCGCCGAGGGCGGCCGCACGTCGGTGGATGGCGGCGCCATTCTGGTCGACGGCGCAGATGCGGTCACCGTGATCTGGGCCGCGGCCACGGATTACGGCCCGCGGCACCACGAAGACATCACGCGGTCATACCGCAACGGGCAGACGGCCGAAGCAGTGGCCGAAGGTGTGGCCCGCCGCATCGACGACGCGCTTGACGCCGGATGGGCCGCGGTCCAGGCCGCTCACGAAGCGGATTACCGCGAGCTGTTCGGCCGGGTGGAGTTGAGGCTCGACGGCGCGCCCCTCGAGGAGCTCTTCTACCAGTACGGCCGCTACCTGCTGATCTCGTCATCGCGAGACGGGGTGCTGGGTGCAGCCAACCTGCAGGGCGTGTGGAACGAGAGCAACAACCCGCCATGGGGTGCGGACTACCACACCAACATCAACATCCAGATGAACTACTGGCCAGCGTTCTCGGCCAACCTCTCCGAGACCTACGACGCCTATCTGGAGTACATCCTGAGCATCGCCGACGGCGCCGGCGAGGAATCCGCGCGCAACGTGTTCGGCTACGACGACACGTGGATGGTGATGAACGAGACCACGCCGTGGGGCTTCACCGGCGTGTTCGACTGGGCCACGGCGTTCTGGTTCCCGGATGCTAACGCGTGGCTGGCGCAGGCGTTCTGGTGGAAGTACCTCTACACGGGCGACGAGGCGTTCCTGCGGGAGCAGGCCTACCCCTTCCTGCGCCGCACCGCCCGCTTCTGGAAGCAGTACCTGGTGGAGGATCCCCGCGACGGCACCCTGGTGGCCAACCCGTCCTACTCCCCGGAGCACGGCGACTTCACCTCAGGCGCGGCCATGACGCAGCAGATCGTCGTGGAACTGTTCGCCACCACCATCGAGGCGGCTCGGGTGCTCGGGTTCGACGACGAGGCGGCCCAGCTCGAATCCTTCGCCGAGCGCATCTCCAGCGGGCTGGAGATCTCGCCGCAGACGGGCATGCTGCGGGAGTGGAAGCATTCGGATGCCCTCGGCGAGATCCACCATCGCCACTCGTCACACCTGTACGCGCTGTGGCCGGGGCGCACCGTCGCGCCCGGCACGGATCTGGCGGAGGCGGCGCGCCGCTCGCTGGAACATCGCGGCGACGGCGGCACCGGCTGGTCCATGGCGTGGAAGATCCACTTCTGGGCCAAGCTCGGCGAGGGTGACAGGGCCCACCAGATGCTGCGCAACCTACTCACCCACTCCACCTATCCCAACCTCTGGGACGCCCACCCGCCGTTCCAGATCGACGGCAATTTCGGCGCCACGTCCGGCATCAACGAGATGCTCGTGGCCAACGAACCTGGCGTCGTGGTGGTGCTGCCCGCGCTGCCTGAGGCGTGGCCCAGCGGTTCGTTCGACGGCATCCAGGCTTGGCGTCAGGTCACGGTGGGCGCCACGTGGGCGGAGGGCAGGGTGCAGGAGATCCGGCTCGCCACTGGGCTCGACGGCCCCCTGAGCGTGCGCACCCCCATGGCCAACGGCTCCGCGACCGTGACGGATGACGAAGGGAACCCGGTCCCTTCAGAGCGGAACGACGGCGTGCTCAGCTTCACCGCGGCCGCAGGCGGCCGCTACACCATCACCCCGGGCTAGAGGCTGCGCAACAGGCGGGAGCCATAGGCCCGGATCTTGCTGATGGGTGGCAGCGCGTTGGCGGATGGCTGATGCCCGGCCAGCAGGCGGGCCAGGTAATGGCCGCTGGCGGTGCCGTTCATCAACTCACCTCGGCCGTTGCCCCGGGCGTAGAGGCCGCCGGGGATGGCGGAGGCGCCCACCACAGGGCGGCCGTGGTCGCTGGGGTCGATGGCGAGGTGGCTGTGCTGCGCATCCGTGGCGCGGAGATGCTCCAACGCCCACGCGCGCCACCTCGTTCAGGGCGCACTTCTGGCCGAGCAGCAGCGCTTCGTCGCCCAAGGGCCGCACCATCCAGACATCGCGCCGAGCGTGCAGCGACACCTCGCTGAGCGGCACCTTGGTGCGGCACCGGACCACGGGCACGTACTCCGCCGGGCCAACCCGCGCCACCCGACCCCACGGGCTCACTCCCAAGGTGTCCAGCACGGCCACGCCGCCCACTGAACCCATCTCCCTGACCCACGCCTTGTTGTTGCGGAAGTACACCCTGGTCACGCCGTCGCGCCTGGTGAGGTGGGTCACGGTGACGCCGTGCACCACGTTCGCTCCGGCCTGCACCGCGGCGGCGCGTAGTGCGGCGGCGTACTCCGCCGGATCCACGATCAGCGCCTCCGTGACGAGGCTCACCCCATCTGGCGCAACCAGCACATCTGCCTGCGCGCCCTCATCGCGGTACATCTCCACGAGCTTCAACGTCTCCGCGTCATCCCCGCCCGGCAGCGAGGAATCCCGCAGCCGCACCCGCTGCGCGCCTGGGAAGACGCTGCTGATCTGGGCCAGGCCAGCGATGTTGCGGCGAGTGTGCTCCCGAGCCGCGGCCAGCCCGTAGGCGTGCGCCATGGCGGCCATGGTGGAGGCGTGCCCAATGGCCGCGACCCCATGCCCAATGGCCGCGCTGACCCCCTCGTCGTTGGGATCCAGCACCACCACGCCAAAGCCATCGGACGCCAGCAGCCGGGCGGCGGTGAGGCCAGCCACCGTCGCGCCAAGGACCACAACGTCATGCGCCATGCCCCCACACTAACCCCACCCACCTTCGGGTGGAGTAAAGTCGCGCCGACGAAAGGAAGCGCCCGCCATGTGGAAGCTGCACAACAACGGAGTCCTCCTCCCCGACGGCGTGGTCAAGCCCACGGAACGCCTGGGCTGGGGACGCACCATCGGGCTTGGCGCCCAGCACGTCGTGGCCATGTTTGGCGCCACCTTCGTGTTCCCCCTCTTGATGGGCCTCAACGCCCAGCTCGCCGTGATGATGTCCGGCGTGGCCACCCTGCTGTTCCTGTTCGTGGTGAAGCACCGCGTGCCCAGCTACCTGGGATCGTCTGCGTCCTTCGTGGGCGTCGCCACCGCGATCTACGCGGCGGGCGGCAACCCCGCCACGCTCACCGGCGCGCTGTTCGTCGTCGGCCTGTTGCTGTTCATGGCGGGCCTGATCATCCACTTCGCGGGCGCGCGCGTCATCCACAAGGCGCTCCCTCCCGTGGTGACAGGCGCCGTGGTCATGCTGATCGGCTTCAACCTGGCCCCCGTCGTCGCCGGGGTCTACTGGCCGGTCGACCCGTGGCTTGCCTTCGTCGTCATGCTCATCGTGGTGGGCCTGTCGATTGGGCTGCGGGGCTTCTGGGGCCGCATCGCCATCTTCCTGTCGCTGGTGATCGGCTACGTGCTGAGCTGGTTGGCCGATGTGTTCATGGGCCCGCTGAAGTCGACCGACGCGGCTGGCGCCGTCGTCGAGACCCCGCGCGTGGATTGGAGCAAGGTGGTGGAGGCGGATTGGTTCGGCTTCCCGCCCCTCACCGATCTCGCCACCTGGGAGTTCGGCGCCACCACCAACGTGGTGGGCTTCCACCTGCCGCAGTTCTCGCTGGGCGCGATCATCGTGGCCATGCCCGTGGTCATCGCGCTGATCGCGGAGAACACCGGCCACGTCAAGGCCGTGGCCGAGATGACCAAGGAGGATCTCGACCCGCTGATGGGCCGCGCGATCGCCGCCGATGGCGCTGCCTCCATGCTAGCCACCGCCGTCGGTGCGGGCCCCACCACCACCTACGCGGAGAACATCGGCGTCATGGCCGCCTCCCGCGTGTACTCGACTGCGGCCTATGTGGTCGCGGCCATCGTGGCCATCCTGTTCGGCTTCTCCCCCGTCTTCGGCGCCATCATCTCCGCCACCCCGGCGGCCGTGCTGGGCGGCATCACCGTCGTCCTCTACGGCATGATCGGCCTGCTCGGCGCCAAGATCTGGAAGGAGAACAACGTGGATTTCGGCAACCCGTTGAACCTCATTCCCGCGGCGGCCGGCATCATCATCGGCATCGGCAACGTGCAGGTGCCCATCGGAGACTTCCAGCTGGGCGGCATCGCGTTGGGCACCATCGTGACCATCGCCGTGTACCACCTGGCCCGCGCGATCGCCCCCAAGCAGATGCGCCTTGAGGCCGACGGCGCCTCGATGCAGTTCGATGTGGAGGGCATGCACCACGTGGAGGAGCTCGACGACTGAGGGCCCCCGCCGACGCCCATCCTCGGCGCCAACGTTCACGCCTCCGCGCCAACGCTCAATCGTCCTCGCCCCCGATAACTTTCGCTGCCTGCGAAATATCGGGGGCGAGGAGCGTTACGGCTGGCTCGGAGGCGTGAACGTTGGCCCCGAAGGCGCATGCTTGCGGTTACGGTGGGCCGGTGCAGCAACTTGAAGTGAGTTTCCGGGAGGCGATGGCGCGCGTCCCCTCCCCGGTGACCGTGATCACCACCACGCTCGACGGCGTGCCCTGGGGCACCACGGTCTCGGCATTCGCTTCGCTCTCGGTGGATCCGCCCATGGTGTTCTTCGCGCTGGACAATCGCGGCGGCATGATCGACCGCATCCGGCAGGCGGCCCGCGTGGGCGTCAACGTGCTGGCAGGCGACCAGGCAGATCTC
>JAUNUF010000173.1 GCA_030538315.1 Propionibacteriaceae bacterium | reverse complement strand
GGGGGAGGCGCCTGCCTTGATCGGAGGTGCCTGCCCTGCAGGGCAGGCCACGCCACTTATGGCAGGCGCCTGTGCCGAGCCGGGCCAGTGATCGACGCGGCAACGTGGGCGGGCGTCGGCGCCACCTGCAAGACTTGGGGGATGCTGGGCGTGACGTTCGGCCGGCCTGATCAGTGGCCGAGCCAAGATCTCATCGGGTGGTCCGATGAGTTCGGCCCTGCCCTCGCGCTCGAGGCCTACCGCTGCGGCGTCTTCCCCATGCCCGTGGAACCAGGCCAGCCGGAGATGGGCTGGTGGTCTCCCATGCGGCGCGGCATCCTCCCCGTCGACGGATTGCACGTCACCCGCTCCCTCCGCCGGAGCGCCAAACGCTACGTGACAACGGTGGATGCAGCACCGGAAGAAGTGCTCGCCCGGTGTTCGGATCCGGCCCGCCCCCTCGGCTGGATCGATGAGCGCATCGTGGAGGCCTACCTGCAACTCCATGAGGCGGGCTGGGTGCACACCGTCGAGGTCTGGGCCGACGGCGGGCACCTCGTCGGCGGTCTCTATGGCGTGCATGTGGGTGGGCTGTTCGCGGGTGAATCCATGTTTCATGATCCGGAGTTGGGGCGCGACGCCTCGAAGGTCGCCTTGATGCGGCTGATGGTGCAGCTGCGCCAGGTGGGGGTGGGGCTGCTGGATGTGCAGTGGCTCACGGAGCATTTGGGGTCGCTGGGCGCCTACGAGATTCCGCGCGAGGCGTACCTGCGCAAACTCACGGCTGCCCTGGCCTATCCAGATCTTGAATGGACGGATCTGGGGCCCAAGAATGGCGAGGAACTGGTGCGTGCCTTCAACGGGGCCAACGCTGGGTTGCAGTTGAGAGGGGCGCGTGGTGCCTGAGTTGCCGGAGGTCGCGGCGGTTGCGGCCGCGTTGGATGAGCGGGCGAGCGGTCGCGTGGTGGCGGAGGGTCATCTCGTCAGCTTCGCGGCGCTGAAGACCTTCAAGGTCGGTTTGGATACGCTGGCTGGCCTTGAGGTGAGCTCCGTGACCCGGCACGGCAAGTTCATCGACCTCGACGCCGAAGGCATCCACCTCATCTTCCATCTGGCCCGAGCAGGCTGGGTGCAATGGCACGACGAGGCGCCGCCCGTGCCCGCCCGACGCGGCAAGTCCGGGCTGGCCCTGCGCATCGTGCTGGACGACGGCTCCGGCTTCAGCCTCACGGAGGCCGGCACCCAGAAGGGCCTGGCCATCTACGTAGTGGAGGATCCGGCGGAGGTGCCAGGGATCGCGGCGTTGGGGCCAGATCCGCTGGCCGAGTCTTTCACTGACGAGCAGTTCCGGGAGATCCTCCAGAAGGCGGGTCGCTCCCAATTGAAGGGGGTGCTCCGAGATCAGAAGATCCTCGCCGGCATCGGCAACGCCTACTCAGACGAGATCCTGCACGCCGCCAAGTTGAGCCCGTTCAAGCCGGCGAATTCTCTTGCCCCCGATGAGGCGGATGCGCTGCTCGCGCAGGTGCGGGCCGTGCTGGAAGGCGCGGTTGACGCCGCCGTCGGTACGCCCATCTCGGAGTTGAAGGACGCCAAGCGCGCCGGGATGCGCGTCCATGGCCGCACGGGTGAGGCGTGCGAGGTGTGCGGGAGCACCATCGCCGAGGTCTCGTTCGCGGATTCCTCATTGCAGTATTGCCCCGGCTGCCAGACGGGCGGCAAGCCGTTGGCGGATCGCCGGATGTCGCGCCTGCTGAAGTAGCCAGCCGTTGATTTTCCGGTTCCTGAGGAGTGTCCCGCGACGAAGTCGCCGGATGCTCACGAAGGACTTGCGTGGTTCCTGCGCCGGGTGCCTGCGAGGAACGAGCAGCGCGTCCGGTCGAAGGACGCCTGGCGGCCCTTCGTCGCCACTGGGTGCTCCTTCGTCGCACCTGTGACGCTCAGGGACCACGGGCGGCCCTTCGTCGTCACTGGGTGCTCCTTCGTCGCA
>JAUNUF010000001.1:69640-87356 GCA_030538315.1 Propionibacteriaceae bacterium | reverse complement strand
CGGCGTCGGCTCAATCAGCGGGCTGTGACCGAATTGTGACCTGACGACCCTTGACACCCCACTGCCACGCAAGGGACGATCCTCATACCTGAATCACCTTTCATGTTCAGTCGGAAGGATCCCCATGCGGACAAAGAAGCCCGTACTCGCAGCCGTAGCTGTGGGCCTGTCAATGATGCTGGCCGCCTGCGCGCCCAGCACGACCCCGGCGCCAGCGCCGGCAGATACCCCGAAGGCGGCCGAGACCACCGGAGCCGGCACCACCACGGAAACCACCGAGGCTGCGGCCCCCGTCGGCGAACCGGTGCCCGTCGCCATCATCTACTCGAAGACCGGCCCGCTGGCCGCGTACGGCGAGACCTTCTACCAGGGCTTCCAGGCGGGTCTCGACTACGCCACGGACGGCACCGGCACCGTCGACGGCCGCGAACTGGCCATCACCTACACCGACGACGGCGGCGACCCGGACAAGGCCGTGGCTGCAGCCAAGGAGGCCATCGGTAACGGCACCAAGATCATGGCCGGCACCGTCTCCTCCGGTGTTGCTGGCTCACTGATCGAGCAGGCCGAGCAGAACAAGGTGCTCTACATCTCCGGCCCCGCCGCCGCTGACTTCATCACCGGCGCGAACCGCTACACCTTCCGCTCGGGCCGCCAGTCCCTGCAGGATGTGGCCACCACCTCCGGCCAGATCCAGGACGGCTCGAAGGTCATGGTGTTCGCGCAGAACAACGCGTTCGGCCAGGGCAACGTGGCCGCCGCGAAGGCTGTCCTTGAGGCCAAGGGCGCCGTCGTGTCCGAGCTCCTCGTGCCTGAGGCCGAGACCGAGTTCACCCCCTTCGCCGCCCGCATCCTCGACGAGAAGCCTGACCTGGTCTTCGTCGCATGGGCAGGCGCCACCTCCGGCGCCATGTGGCAGGCACTGTCCCAGCAGGGCGTGCTCGAGTCCACCAACGTGATGACCGGCCTGGGTGACATCTCCACCTACGGCGCCTACGGCGAGGCCTCTGACAAGGTCAACTTCCTGAACCACTACTTCGCTGGCGCTCCCGACAACGAGGTCAACGACGCACTCGTCTCGTACCTCGAAGAGGGTGGCCACCAGGCTGACCTGTTCTCCCCCGACGGCTTCGTGGCCGCACAGATGATCGTCCAGGCCGTCCGCGAGGGTGGCGACGACGTCGAGGCCATGATCTCCGCCCTCGAGGGCTGGGAGTTCGACGCCCCGAAGGGCAAGCAGCAGATCCGCGCGTCTGACCACGCGATGATCCAGCCCATGTTCGTCGTCAAGCTGAAGAACGACGGTGGCAACTGGGTGCCCGAACTGGTCGAGACGATGGACGGCGCCGACGTGGCTCCGCCGGAAGCTGGCTGATCAACAAAGATGAGTGAGACAACTGTGGGAGCAGCGCTGGAGGTCGACGACCTCAGCTGGCAGGTGGGCGGCGCGCGCATCGTGCGGGGCGTCAGCTTCACCGTCGCCCCTGGAGAAATGGTGGGGGTCATCGGCCCCAACGGCGCCGGCAAGACGTCGCTGTTCAACCTGATCAGCGGCATCAACCCCGCCACGGGCGGGCGGGTCCTCCTCGACGGCCGGGACGTCACCACCGATTCGGTGGCGTCCCGCGCCCGGGCGGGCCTCGGCCGCACGTTCCAAACCTCCAGCCTGTTCCCCCGGTTGTCCGTCAGGGAGAACGTCCGCCTCGCGGCGCAGCAGCGCCTGGGCGGCTCGCTCTCCATCCTGAAGTTCCCGCGTCGCTCCGACGACGCGACCACCCTGGCCGACGAGATGCTCGACATCGTTCGGCTTGGCTCCCGACGCACCGCCGCAGGCGACCTCAGCCACGGCGACAAGCGCAAGCTGGAGATCGCGGTCCTGCTCGCGCAGGATCCCAGCGTCATCCTTCTCGACGAGCCCATGGCCGGCGTCGCCCACGCTGACGTCCCGGGGCTCACCGAGGTGATCCGCGACCTCAACTCCACCGGCAAGACCGTCATGATCGTCGAGCACCACCTCGAAGTGGTGCTGGGCCTGGTCAGCCGCGTTGCAGTGATGCACCACGGCGAACTGCTCGCCATGGATGACCCGGCCACCATCATGGCCAACCCGACAGTGCAGTCGGCCTACCTCGGAGACATCGCATGAGCACCCCGCTGCTGACGGTCAAGAACCTGCGCGCCACCGTCGCGGGGCAGCAGGTGGTCGAAGACATCACCTTCGAGGTGCCCGCCACCGGCGTCACCGCAGTGCTCGGCCGCAACGGCGTGGGCAAGTCCTCGACGCTCAAGGGCATCCTCGGCCTCTACGACCGCACCGGTGAGGTGACCTTCGACGGCGAGCGCATCGACGCCGAGCCCACCCACCGCATCGTGCAGCGCGGCATCGCCTACGTGCCGGAGGATCGCGAGGTGTTCACCATGCTCACCGTGCAGGAAAACCTGAACCTCGCCGCGCGCCAGGACAAGCCGCGCTGGGAGTTCATCCACGAGCTGTTCCCGGAGCTGAAGAACCGCGCGCAGCAGCGTGCCGGCACGCTCTCGGGTGGCCAGCAGCAGATGGTGTCGCTGGGCCGCGCACTCATCAACGACAACCGCCTGCTGCTCGTCGACGAACCGACGAAGGGCCTGGCCCCCAAGATCGTCCACGAGGTGGCCGCGGTCCTCGAAGAGGCCGCGCACACCGTCCCCATCCTGCTGGTGGAACAGAACCTGCAGGTCATCAACCGTCTCGCGGACCGGGTCGTCGTGATCGACGCCGGCCGCGTCATCCACACCGGAGACGCCCGCGAACTGCTCGACGACACCGAGCGGATCCAGCAGATGCTGGGCGTCCATGGAGAGGCCAAGAAGTGAGCACACTGGTCCTACTGATCTTCACGGGGCTGGGCCTCGGCGCGCTGTACTTCCTTGTCGCGTCCGGGTTGAGCCTCATCTACGGCCTGATGGGCGTGCTGAACTTCGCCCACGGCTCGTTCCTCACCCTCTCCGCCTTCGCCGGCTTCGAGATCGGCCGCCGTCTGGGCTACGACACCCTGGGCGGGTTCTTCGGCTCCATCGCCATCGGCGCGGTGGTGGGCGGCGTCTTCGCGGCACTCACCGAACTGCTGCTGATCCGGCCGCTCTACAAGCGCCACATCGAGCAACTGCTGGTGACGGTGGGCCTCTCGCTGGCCACCGTCGCCCTGTTCGAGGGCATCTGGGGCCCGGATCCCATCTTCATCGACAAGAAGGGCTGGCTGCGCGACACCACAGAGATCCTCGGCGCGCGCATCCCCAACGACCGCTTCGTCGTCATCATCGCGGGCCTCCTCGTGCTGGGCGCGCTCGTGCTCTTCCTCAACAAGACCCGCTACGGCCTGATCATCCGCGCCGGCGTGGAGAACCGCTCCATGGTCACCGCGCTGGGCATCGACGTGCGCAAGGCTTTCACCCTGGTGTTCACCATCGGCGGCATCGCGGCCGGCATCGGCGGCGTGCTCGCCAGCCACTACTTCGGCTACGTCTCCCCCTTGCTGGGCGGCTCGCTGCTGATCTTCGCGTTCATCGTCACCGTCATCGGCGGCATGGGCTCCCTCGCAGGCGCGGCCATCGCGTCGGTGCTGGTGGCCACACTGCAGCAGTTCGCCAACTTCTACTTCGGCATCGGTGACTTCATCGTGGTGGTGCTCCTCGGCGTCGTCCTGCTCGTGCGCCCCCAGGGCCTGCTCGGAAAGGCCGCAGCATGAAGCAACTCCTCGCCCGCGAGACCCGCGGCTACCTCATCGGCATCATCGTCATCATCGCGCTGGCCATCGCACCTCTGCTGGCCATCCCCGGCCTCGGCATCCTGCCCGGCCCCACCTACTCGGCCGGCTCCATGCACCTCATGGCCTACACCATGCTCATGGTGGCCGTGGCCCTCTCCTACCACCTGATCTTCGGCGTCGCCGGCCTGCTGAGCTTCGGGCACGCGCTCTACTTCGGCGTGGGCGTCTACGGCCTGGCCATCGTGCTGCGCAACACCGATCTGCCGTTGCTGGCTGCGGCCGCCGTCGTGCTGGTGATCGGCATCTTCGTGGCCAACATCCTGGGCGCGATCAGCCTGCGGGTCAGCGGCATCTCGTTCGCCATGGTGACGCTTGCATTTGCGCAGGCCGGCAACGTACTGGTGCGCCGCAACCCCAACAACCTCACGGGCGGTGAGGAGGGCCTCAGCATGGCCACCGGCAACGTCCCGGATTTCCTCATCGGCGTGATCAACACCCGCAACCTGTTCTGGGTGGCCCTTGCCACCGTCGCCGTCGTCTACGTGATCGTGACCTGGATCGAGAACTCCCGTTTGGGCCACAACGTGGCCGCCGTGCGCGAGAACGAGACCCGGGTGCGCGTGCTGGGCGGCCGCCCGTACCTGGTCAAGCTCATCGCGTTTGCCGTGGGCGGCACTCTCGCCACCTTCACCGGCATGGTCTTCCTGCTTCTCCAATCCGGCGCATCGGCGACGGCGGTGTCCACCGAGTTCACCATCTCGCTGTTGACGATGGTGGTGCTGGGCGGCGTGGGGTCGCGGTGGGGTGCCGTGGTGGGCGCCATCATCTACACGCTGCTGAACCAGCGCCTCAACGCCTTGGCGAGTTCCCCGGTGATCTCGGACTTGCCCGCCATTTTGCGCATCCCCTTGTCGGAGCCCATGTTCATTCTGGGCACCTTGTTCATCCTGATCGTTCTCTTCCTCCCGGGCGGCGTCTCTGGCACGCTCAATCGCATGGCGGGGCGCCGTGACGCGCAAGACCCCCGTGATGCGCTGGAGGACATCACATGAACGATCACACGATCGAACGCTGGCTGACGGACAGCGCTCGCTCGTACCCAGACAGGGTGGCCATCGACGACCGTGGCGTCGTCACCACCTATGGCGGGCTCGAGCGGCGCGTGTCGCGGCTGTCGGAACGGCTCACCCGCGCGGGCTACCGTGCGGGTGATCGCATCGCCACCGTGACCGGCACCAGCACTGATCACGTGGTCTGGTTCTTCGCCTGCGCCCGGCTGGGGATTGCGCTGGTGCCCCTGTCCTGGAGGTCCTCACCCTCCGAGCTGGCCCAGGCGTTGACCGCCTCGGATCCCATGCTCGTGGTGGTGGAGGACGCGTACGGCACGCTCGCGGGTGAGGCACTGGCGCTGCTCCCCACCCCCATTCCCACGGCGCGTTTCGACACCTACGGGGTGCCGCTCCGCTCGCACGCCAGCCCCGCCGGCCCGCGCCGCGGCCCCCACAACGACGACCCCCTCCTGATCATCTTCACCTCCGGGAGCACCGGCCGCCCCAAGGCCGCGGTGCTCACGCACTCCACGTGCTTCTGGACCAACCTGTCCCTCTCCCGCGTGGTGCCGCTGACCCGCGACGACGTGGTGCTGGCGGTGCTGCCCCAACACCATGCCGGTGGGTGGAACATCCAGCCGTTGCTGGCCTGGTCGGTCGGGGCCACCGTCGTGCTGGAACGTACGTTCGATGCACGTCGAATCCTGCAGCTCATCCCCTCACGCGGCATCACCGCCATGATGGGCGTGCCCACCCACTACCGCCGGCTGAGCGAGGAATACACGTTCGAGGAGGCTGATCTCAGCACGCTGCGCACCGCCGTGGTGGGCGGCGCCCCTGCCTCGGCCGCGCTGCTGCGCACCTGGCACGAACGCGACGTGCGCCTCACCCAGGGCTACGGCCTCACCGAGGCGGGCCCCAACGTGTTGTGCCTGCCGCCCGAGGACGCGCTGGATCGGGTGGGCTCCGCGGGCCGCCCCTACCCGCATGTGGAGGTCACGCTGGCAGACCCCATCACCGGCGAGCGCCTCGCTGGCCCCGGCACCGGCGAACTCCTGGTGCGCGGCCCTGGGCTGTTCGCCGGCTACCTCGCCGACCCCGTCGCCACAGACGACGCCCTGCGCGACGGCTGGCTCCACACCGGAGACCTCGCCAGCCGCGACGCCGCCGGCTACTACAGCATCCTGGGCCGCACGGACGACGTCTACATCTCCGGCGGCGAGAACATCGCCCCCGTGGAGGTGGAGGAAGCCCTGCTGACGCATCCCGCCGTCGCCCAAGCCGCCGTCGTGGGCGTGCCGGATGACGTGTGGGGCGAGGTGGGCCACGCGCACGTGGTGCTCCGCACCGGCGAGCAGCCCACTGAGGCAGAGTTGATCATGCATGTGCGCGGCCAGTTGGCCGCGTTCAAGGCCCCGGCGAAGGTCACGTTCGCCGACGCACTGCCCACGGCCGGCATCGACAAGGTGAGCCGGCGGGCGCTCAGGGAATGGAGCCGACGATGAGTACCGCACCACGCACCGCCCGAGGAGAGCGCACCAAGGCGCGGATCCTGGCATCGGCTCGCACCGCGTTTGCCTCCTTGGGGTACCACGAGGCGTCCATCGTCAAGATCACCGAGGGCGCGGGCGTGGCCATGGGCACCTTCTACCTGTACTTCCCCGGCAAGGCGGAGCTCTACCACGAGGTGGTGGTGGACCTGAACCGCCAGCTCCGCAACGCGATGCGCGCCGGCAGCGAGGGCGCCACCAACCGGCTCGACGCAGAGCGCGGCGGCTTCCGGGCCTACTTCGACTTCCTCACAGACCATCCCGAGGTCTACCCGCTGATCCGCGAGGCCTGGTTCGTGGCTCCCGACGCCATGCGCACCCACTACCTGCGCATCTTCGAGGGCTATGCCCAGGCCCTGGCCGAGGCACGCAGCAGCGGTGAGATCGCCGTCGCTGATCCGGAGGTCGCGGCGTGGGCGCTGATGGGTGTGGGCGAAGTGGTGGGCATGCGCTACCTCAGTTGGGACGCCAACCAACCCCCGCAACGGATGCCGGACGACGTGTTCGAGCACCTCATGGATTTCATCACCAACGCCCTGCTACCCCGAGGAGAACAGGCATGAGCACTCCGCTCACCGGCCGCAAGGCCATCGTCACCGGCGGCGCCAGCGGCATCGGGTTGGCTGCCGCCCAGGCTTTGGCTGCCGACGGCGCGCACGTCGTCGTGGCTGATCTCAACGAGGCTGCAGCGCAGGGGGTCGCGGCCGGGCTGGGCGGCGAGGCCTGGGCCGTGGACCTGTCAGACACCGCAGCGTTGGAAGACCTCTCGCTGGATTGCGACATCCTGGTCAACTGCGCCGGCATCCAGCGCGTGGCCCCCATCGACGAGTTCGATCCCGCCGCGTTCCGGCTGGTGCACCGCATCATGCTGGAGGCGCCGTTCCTGCTGATCAGGGCGGCGCTGCCGCACATGTACGCGCAGAAGTTTGGCCGCATCATCAACATCTCGTCGGTACACGGTCTGGTGGCTTCGCCGTTCAAATCGGCCTACGTCTCCGCCAAGCACGGCCTCGAGGGCCTGTCCAAGGTGACGGCGCTCGAGGGCGGCCCGCATGGCGTGAGCAGCGTGTGCGTCAACCCCGGCTACGTGCGCACGCCGCTGGTGGAGGGCCAGGTGGCGGATCAGGCCAAGACGCACGGCATCTCCGAGGCCGAGGTGATCGAGAAGGTCATGCTGGTGCAGCCAGCCATCAAGGAATTCGTGGAGCCCGCGGATCTGGGGGCGCTCGTGTCCTTCCTGGCCGGCCCCCACGGGCGGATGGCCACGGGCTCAAGCTACGTGATGGACGGCGGGTGGGTGGCACGATGAGCCGCCGCGACGTTCAGGTGCCGGGCGGTGTCTACTGCCACGTGTGGGAGCCGGAGGATCCGGTGGGCACGGTGCTGGCCGTGCACGGCATCACCTCCTCCTCCCGCGCATGGGAGCCCCTCGCCCGCCATCTTCCCGAGTGGCGGATCGTGGCACCGGACCTGCGTGGTCGCGGGCAGTCCAACACCTTGTCAGGGCCGTATGGCATGGCCCGCCACGCCGATGATGTGGCCGCCGCGCTCGACCACCTTGGCATCGAGCACGCACTCCCAGTGGGTCACTCAATGGGCGGGTTCGTCGTCGTCACGCTGGCACACCGTCGGCCAGATCTGATGGACCGGCTCGTGCTGGTGGATGGCGGCCTCCCGCTGCCGATGCCGGAGGGGCTCTCCGCCGACGATGCGCTGCACCTGACTTTGGGGCCTGCGGCGCAGCGCCTCTCCAGGACCTTCGATTCGCCGGAGCAGTACATCGAGTTCTGGCAACAGCACCCCGCCTTCTCCGAATGGAACGAGGATGTGGAGCGCTACGTGCGCTATGACCTGCAGGGTGACGCCGCCCCCTACCGGCCAGCCACCAGTTACGAGGCCATGGCGGGCGATTACCACGATCTCATCGGCGCCGAGTGCAACGAGTTCCTGGAGGCCCTCACCAACCTGGCCGTGCCCGCCACGTTCCTGCGCGCGCCGCGCGGCATGATCGACGACCCCGGGGGCCTCTTCTCCGCCGAGTACGCGGCCGAGTGGGCGGCAAAGCTGCCTGGGCTCGCCGTCGTGAACGTGCCAGGCGTCAACCACTACACCATCACGTTGTCAGATCACGGTGCGGCCGCCGTCGCGGATGCCGTGCAGAAGCAGGGGGTTGCCTCATGAGCAAGGTTCGAGACGATGTTGCGCAGGTGCTGAAGGCGCACTTGTTCGACGGGATGACGTTGGCGGTGGGCGGCTTCGGATTGTCCGGCAATCCCACGGATCTGATCGAGATCGTGCGGGATTCCGGGGTTCGGGGGCTGACGGTGGTGTCGAACAACATGGGCATCGACGGCGTGGGCCTGGGCATGCTGCTGGAGAACAACCAGGTCACCAAGGTGCTGGCCTCGTATGTGGGCGAGAACAAGATGTTCATGGAGCAGTACATCTCCGGTGCCCTCGAGGTGGAGTTCGTGCCGCAGGGCACCCTGGCAGAGCGGCTGCGTGCCGGCGGCGCGGGGATTCCCGCGTTCTACACCGCGACCGGTGTGGGCACGATCATCGCCGAGGGCAAGCCGGTGGAGGTCTTCGACGGCCGGGAGTACATCCTGGAGCGGGCGATCATCGCTGATGTCGCTCTGGTGCACGCCCACACTGCTGACGTGTCGGGCAACCTGGTGTTCCGCCGCACGGCGCGCAATTTCAACCCGAACGTGGCCACCGCGG
Source organism: Propionibacteriaceae bacterium (assembly GCA_030538315.1). Classification (GTDB taxonomy): domain Bacteria; phylum Actinomycetota; class Actinomycetes; order Propionibacteriales; family Propionibacteriaceae; genus Arachnia. The sequence goes on along the minus strand of JAUNUF010000001.1, from coordinate 78,287 downwards.
GGAGGGTGACCTTTGCGGAGGCTGAGCACATCGTCGAATTGGGCGGCATTGATCCGGACGCGGTGCACCTGCCGGGCGTGTACGTGCATCACGTTTCGCAGTACTCGGGCCGCGAGAAGCCCATCGAGCAGCGCACCGTGCGTGCGCGTGAAGGAGCCTGATCATGGCGTGGACACGTGACGAGATGGCCGCGTTGGCGGCTGCCGAGCTGCGCGACGGGGACTACGTGAACCTGGGCATCGGGATGCCCACGCTGGTCGCCAACAACCTGCCCGCCGGTGTGAACGTGGTGCTGCAATCCGAGAACGGCATCCTGGGCATGGGTCCGTTCCCGTACGAGGGCGACGAGGACCCGGATCTGATCAACGCAGGCAAGCAGACGGTGACGTTGCTGCCGGGTGCATCGATCTTCGATTCGGCCACCAGCTTCGCGATGATCCGCGGCGGCAAGATGGCCGCGGCCGTCCTGGGCGCCATGCAGGTCTCCGGCGCCGGTGATCTGGCGAACTGGCAGATCCCCGGCAAGCTGGTCAAGGGCATGGGTGGCGCCATGGACCTGGTGGCCGGCACGGACCGGGTGATCGTGATGACCGAGCATGTGGCCAAGGACGGCTCGCACAAGATCGTCGAGGAGTGCACGCTGCCGCTCACGGGCAAGGGCGTGGTGCAGCGGATCATCACGGATCTGTGCATCTTCGATGTGGTCGACGGTGGGTTGGTGCTGCGGCGCCTGGCCCCGGGGCACACTGTGGATGAGATTGAGACGAAGACCGGAACCGGGTTCCGGGTGGAACTGGATTCGGTGCAGGAATCGACGCAGGAAGAGGTGCAGGCATGACCGAGGTCGTGATCGTGGGCGGGGCGCGTACCCCGCAGGGCAGGCTGCTGGGCCAGATGGCGTCGTTGACGGCGGTGGACCTGGGCGCGCATGCCATCTCGGCGGCCCTCGAGCGCGCCGGGGTTGCCGCTGAGGCGGTGGATTACGTGCTGATGGGCCAGGTCATCGGCGCCGGCTGCGGGCAGAACCCCGCCAAGCAGGCGGCCGTGAAGGCTGGGTTGGGCATGAACGTGCCCGCCGAGACCATCAACAAGGTGTGCCTGTCCGGCCTGGTGTCCGTGACGCACGCGGCCCGGCTGTTGCGCTTGGGCGAGGCCAGCGTCGTGGTGGCGGGCGGCATGGAATCCATGACCAACGCGCCCCACCTCGCCCGTGTCCGCGGCGGCGTGAAGTACGGCACCGCGCCGCTCGAGGATTCCCTCGCAGCCGACGGACTGGACGACGCGGCTGGCGGCATCTCGATGGGCGTTCTCACCGAGCAGGGCAACCAGAGCTTCACCTTCACCCGCGAGCAGCAGGACCAGATCGCCGCGGATTCCCACGTCCGCGCCGCGGAGGCGCAGGCTGCCGGTGTGTTCGACGATGAGATCGCGCCGATCACCATTCCGCAGCGGCGCGGCGAGCCCGTCGTCGTCTCCGCTGATGAGGGCGTGCGGGCTGATTCCACCGTCGAATCGCTGGGCAAGCTGCGCCCCGCGTTCAGCAAGGACGGCACCATCACCGCCGGCAACGCCTCACCCATCAGCGACGGCGCCACCGCGCTGGTGTTGACCACCCGCGAGTACGCCGAAGCCAACGGGCTGACGGTGCTGTGCGCGGTGGGCGAGGCCGGGCAGGTCGCCGGGCCGGATACCCAGTTGCACCAGCAGCCATCGCGGGCCATCAACGCGGCGCTCGAGCGGGCCGGCTGGAGCCTGGAGGAGCTCGACTTCATCGAGATCAACGAGGCCTTCGCCGCCGTCGGCCTGGCCTCGCTCGAGGAGCTCGGCTACCCGTGGGAGAAGACCAACATCCACGGCGGCGCCATCGCGCTGGGCCACCCCGTCGGGGCCTCCGGGGCGCGTTTGGCGTTGCACGCGGCCTTGGAGCTGCACCGTCGGGGCGGCGGCAAGGCCGCGGTGTCGCTGTGCGGTGGCGGCGGTCAGGGCGAAGCGCTGCTGCTGCACAGCTAGGACAGTGTTATTCGTGCCGATGTCCTCACAGGGGCGACATCGGCACGAATAACACTGTGCTGGCTCAGGCACACTCCCGAGGCCCGCGCCGTCGCAGCCCGGGCGTGCGGGCCTACCGGGCTTCAGCCGCCGTCGGCTGGTAGACGCAGGTGGGGTCAGAGGCCAAGGGGTCGCCCAGCATGGCGTGTGCCCGCGCCCGGCTCCCGCCGCAGATCCAGTTGAACTCGCACACCCCGCACTTGCCGGAGTACGACGAGGGGTCGCGCAGCGCCTTCATCATGGGCGCCTCGGCGTAGATCTCGTGGAACGGCTTGTCCTTCACGGAGCCGCAGTTGTACGGCAGGAAGCCCGAGGGGTAGACGTCGCCGATATGGTCCACGAAAGCGAAGCCGCGGCCGCTGTTGACGCCGATCGGCGGGCGGGGTGGGCGTCGTTCGGTGACGCTGCCCAGCAGCCGCTCCGTCTCCTCGGTGAGCCAGGCGTGCAGCGGGCCGCGCTCAGGCATGGGCTCGTCGGCAGCGCGTGCGTCGTCTCGTTGGATGGCAACCCGACGGTAGTTCGGCGCCTCGGTCACCTTGATGGCGATGCGGTCCGACACGTCGTGCAGCCAATGGAGGACGTCCTCCATCTCTTCGGGGTCAAGGGGCTCAAGGTTGGAGCCGCGGCCCATCGGCACGAGAAACAGCAAGTACCACATGTGGGCGTTCATGCCCATGGCTGTGGCCAGCAGCTGCGGCAGCTCCTGCAGGTTGTTGCGGCAGATGGTGGTGTTCACCTGGAACCGGAACCCGTGCTTGACCACCAGCTTGGCTGCCTCCATGGTGTCGTCGAACGTGCCCTCAATGCCGCGGAATGAATCATGGGTCTCGGCGGTGGCGCCGTCGAGCGACAGCGAGAACGCCTTCACCCCGGCCTCGCGGACGGCGGCGAGCCGCTCGTCGGTCAGCAGCGGCGTGACCGACGGGGACAGCGCGATGGGCAAGCCGATGGAAGTGCCGTAGGCGATCAGCTCCTCGAGGTCGTCGCGTTCGAAGGCATCTCCGCCGGAGAGGATGACGATGGGACGCGGGGTGCCGTAGGCGGCGAAGTCGTCCAGCAGGGCCTTGCCCTCGTCGGTGGTGAGCTGACGCGGATCTGCCTTGGTGAAGGCATCCGCGCGGCAGTGCTTGCAGGCCAATTGGCAGGCGCGAGTGACCTCCCAGACGAGCACGTGCGGCCGCTCCCCTGCATCGTGGTGGAGGGTGCGCACAACACCCTTGGACTGCGGTTGATGCATGTGGGGATGGCCGCCGTGGCCATGGGGATGCGACATGGTCGCCATCCTACAAGGAGTAGTACCTGCTCAGGCCACCAGCACCGGGAGCGGGTCGAGCCCCACGAGCACGTCGGAGCCAACGGACAGCGCGGCGGTGTCGCGAGCCGTGACCATGGCGGTGATCTCCTGGTCCACATCCGCCAGCGACACATGCACGACGGCGTGGTCGCCCTGGAACGACAGCAACTGCACGGTGCCCAGCCGACCCTCACGGCCCTCCGAGCACGGCACGACGGTGATGCGCTCGGGGCGCACCAGCGCGGTGCCCCTGCCCTCGGTGATGGAGCCCGGCAGAGCGGGCACCCACTTGTCGAAGATCTGCACGTTGCCAGCCGAGACGACGCCCGGCAGCTCGTTGGTCTCGCCAATGAACCGGGCCACGAACTCCGTGGTGGGGCGCTCATACAGCTCCTGCGGGGTGCTGATCTGCTCCAACTTGCCGGCCTGCATCACGCCCACGCGATCCGCCATGGCCAGGGCCTCACCCTGGTCGTGGGTGACGAACAGCGTGGTGGTGCCCAGCTCCTGCTGGATGCGGCGGATCTCGTCGCGCAGCTGCACGCGCACCTTCGCGTCGAGCGCGGAGAGCGGCTCGTCGAGGAGCAGCACGTCGGGGTTCGACGCCAGCGCGCGGGCCAAGGCCACGCGCTGCTGCTGCCCGCCGGACATCTCGTGCGGGTAGCGATCCCGCTGGGCGATCAGGCCCACGAGCTCGAGGTGGTGGTCGATGATGGCCTGGCGCTTCTCCTTGGCCACCTTGCGCATGGACAACGCGAAGTCGATGTTTCCAGTCACGGTGAGGTGCGGGAACAGTGAGTAGCTCTGGAACACCATGGCCATGTTGCGCTTGTTGGGCGGGGTCTGGGTGATGTCGCGGCCACCCACGGAGACGGTGCCGGAATCCACCTCTTCGAGGCCGGAGAGCACGCGCAACGCGGTGGTCTTGCCGCAGCCGGAGGGGCCCAACAGGGCGACCAGCTCGCCGGGACGAATGTCCAGATCCAGGTTGTCGAGGGCCTTCACCGGCCCGAAGGAGCGGCGAAGGCCGCGCATCTCCACACCGACGGCGGGGGAATCGTTGACGCTCATGACCTGACCTTCTTCTTGCGCTGACGCGACGTGATGTAGCTGAGCCCCACCAGCAGCGCGATGCCGAACAGGAGCGTGAGCAGGGAGACGGCGGCGGCCACCTGGGGCGCCGCCTGGTTGACCAGCATGACGCCGGTCTGGAGGTTCTCGCGGGCGAGCATGCGGGCGATCGTGAACTCGCCCAGCACCACCGCGATGGAGATGAATGCGGCCGACGCGACGGCGTTGCTCAGGTTGGGCAGGATCACCCGGAAGAGCACGGTGGGCCACGAGGCACCCATGGAGCGGGCGGCGGCCGTCAATGTCTTGACGTCGATGGCGCTCAGGCCGGAATCCAGCGCGCGGTAGGAGAACGGCAGCACCAGGATCACGTAGGCGAACGCCAACCAGATGGCGTGGGTGTCCAGCACCTTGGTGGCGATGAAGCGGTACACGGGCACCAGGCCCACCACCAGCACGATGGCGGGCAGGGTGAGCGGCAGCAGCACGATGAACTCGACGATGCGGGTCAGGCCCGGCAGACGCAACCGCACCCACACCATGGTGGGCAGGAGCAGCACGAACATGATGGTGAGCGTCAACAACGCGATGACGAGCGAGTTCTGGAGGCCGACGTAGAGCGGGCCGAGGCGTGCGCCGTCGCCTGCTCCGAAGAGGCGGGCCCAGGCATCCCAGGAGTACTTGCCCGTGAGCGGGAAGCGGATGGAGAACTCGAACAGCGCATACAGCGGGTAGGCGAGGAACAGGCCGACGAGGCCCAGCACCACCCAGCGGAAGGTCTTCTGGTTGCGCGCCTTGGACGCTGCGCGGCTCATCTGGTCCACCTCGAGGTGCGCTTCTGGAGGAGGGCGTAGAGGCCCATGACCACGGCGATGACCACGATCATGCCCATGGCCAGCGCCTGGGCGTAGGAGTCCATGTCCGTGTTGTTCTCGTTGCGGATGGCGCCCTCGATGGCCATCGGCACGATGATCGTCTTCTGCGAGATCAGCGCGGCTGCAGTGGCGTAGGCGGAGAAGGCGTTGGCGAAGAGCAGGAGGAAGCTGCCCAGGAAGCTGGGCGCGAGGATGGGCCCAGCCACGCGGGACCAGTAGGTCCAGGTGGAGCCGCCGAGGTTCTCGGTGGCGTCGCTCCACTCCTTGCGCAGCCCTGCAACGGCGGGCAGGAAGACGATGATCATCAGCGGGATCTGGAAGTAGCAGTACACGACGATGAGGCCTGGGATCGACGTGAGGAAGTCTCCCGGCACCGTCACGCCGAAGGCGTTTGCCATGAGGCGGGTGAAGTTGCCGTTCTTGCCGAGCACCGAGATGAACGCGAAGGCGAGCATCACGCCGCCGAACTGGGCGAGCACGGAGGACACGGCCGTGTAGACGCGGTGCAGCGGCGAGGTGGAGGGCACCGTCGACAGCGCATAGGCTGCGATGCCCCCCACCACGGCGCCGATGAGGGCTGACGCGAACGCCAGCCACCCCGTCGTGAGGAAGATCTGGACGGTAGCGGGCGTGAACAGCTTGGCCACGCCGTCGAGGGTGAACTCCCCGGCCCGGTTCCGGAACGCGCCGATGATCACGATCACCGTGGGCAGGAACAGGAAGATCGCGAGATAACCGAAGAAGGGGAGGGTCACCGCCGCGTCGCGCACCTGCCGCGCGACGCGGGACCTGGGTGCCTTCACACCCGCTACCGAAGTGGACATCAGGAGATCGTCTTGTCCCAGTTCTCCTGCAGGAACGCGGTGATGGCGTCAGCCTGCTCGGTGGTGGGGGAAACGAGGCTCTCGACGGTGGGTGCGGCCTCCTTGGCCTTCTCCGAGAAGTCGTCGTTGTAGAGGACGTTCAGCACGGGGACGGCGCCACCCTCGGCCCAGTAGTTCTGGGCGGGAGCGGAGTAGAGGAACTCCTGCCAGAGACGGGCAGCCGCCGGGTTGGGGGCGTCCACGTTGATGGCCTGCTTGTAGTAGGAGCCCAGCGCGATGTCGTTGGGGAGGAAGGTGGCCCACTCGACGCCCTGGGCGTCAAGCTTCTCGGCAACCGGAACCATGTTGTAGGACCAGTCGAAGACGACGCCGTGCTCACCGGATTCGATGGTGCCGGGGGTCACGTCGGTCAGGTTGAGGGTCTTGGCCTCGTTGAGCTTCTTGAAGTAGTCCAGACCGGGCTGCGGGTCGTCCATGGAACCACCGTTGGCGAGGTTGGCGAGCATGAAGCCGTTGAACGCGGCGCCGGCCTCGGCGGGCTTGCCGTTGAGGGCCACGGTGCCGGCGAACTTGGGATCGGTCAGCTCGTCGATGGAGGTGATCTCACCGAAGAGGGTCTTGTTGTAGCCCACGACCATGACGCCGGTGTAGTCGGAGACCCACAGGCCGGTCTCTTCCTTCTGGTCTGCGGGGATCTCGTCCCACTGCTCCACCTTGTAGGGGGCGAAGTACTCGGTGGAGGAGAGGGCCACGTTGGTGCCCAGGTCGAACACGTCGGGAGCCTTGTCGGTGCCCTTGTTGGCCTCGGCCGCGGCGATCTCTTCCTTCGACGAGGCGTCGGGCGACTGCTCGTTGATGGTGATGCCGTACTTGTTCTTGAAGCAGTCGATGATCAGGCCGTAGTTGGCCCAGTCGTGCGGCAGCGCGATGGTGTTGAGGTTGCCCTCGGCCTTCGCGGCGGCGATGAGGCCGTCGAGGCCGCCGAAATCGGCAGCGGAGGTGGCGGTGGCGGCGTCGATGTCTGCAGCCTTGGCCTCGATGTCGACGGGGGCGCAGGCGTCACCAGCGGTCTCGCCACCGGCTGCGGGGGTCTCGCCAGCCGGGCTCTCATTGGTGGGGGTGGTGGATTCTCCGCCACAGGCGGTGAGGGCCATCAGCGCGGCGATGCCGACGAGGCCAGCGGTGCGGATTGCACGCATGAGCGTTCCTTTTCACTTAGGGGTGATCACTTGACCACCGCGGTGGAACGTATGCCCACAATCTGAACCGTTAATCTGTTGCAAATGAACAATCGGTGAACACCAGACAAAGTGCCTCATGAACGCGTCTTTGTGACCTCTTCATGGGCTCTGAGGCAGTGAGCGGTTCTGATCGGTAGGCTGAGGCCAGTCTGAGATTAGAAGGGGCGGCCGGTGAAGGGCATCGTCGTATTCTCCGGGTCGGCGCACACGCAACTTGCCGACGACATCTGCGCACACCTGGGGCTTCGCCGCTCGGGTGTCAGGATCTCCAGATTCAGCAACGACTGCCTCCAAGCCCAACTCCTGGCCAACTGTCGTCAACGCGACGTCTACATCGTGCAGCCCCTGGTGCCGCCCACTCAGGAACACCTCATGGAGTTGCTGTTGATGATCGACGCGGCCCGCGGCGCCTCAGCCGGCCAGATCACCGCCGTCATCCCCCACTATGCGTACGCGCGCTCAGACAAGAAGGATTCCTCCCGCATTTCCATTGGCGGGCGTCTGGTGGCAGACATGCTCTCGACGGCGGGTGTAGACCGCGTGCTCACCATGGCGCTGCACGCACCTCAGGTGCATGGCTTCTTCTCCGTGCCGGTGGATCACCTCACGGCGCTGGGCGTGATCGCGGATCACTACCGGGAGAAGGACCTCACCAACTGCGTGGTCGTCTCACCGGATCTGGGCAACGCGAAGCAGGCCACGCTGTTGGCCCGCCTGCTCAACCTCCCCGTCGCTGCCGGTTCGAAGCAGCGGATGGCAGATGACAAGGTGGTCATCGACGCCATCGTGGGCAACGTGGCCGGCAAGCGCGCCATCGTGCTGGACGACGAGATCGCCACGGGCGGCTCGATCGTCGAGATCGTGCAGCGGTTGCAGGATTTCGGGGCGGCCGAGGTGAGTGTCGCCTGCACGCACGGGCTGTTCACCGGCAACGCCGTCGAGAAGCTGATGGGGCAGCCGGCCATCAAGGAGGTCGTCTCCACCAACACGGTGCCTGCTCCCGCGAACTTCCCGGGGCTCACCTGCCTGAGTGTGGCGCGTCTGTTCGCCGACGCGATTGACCGGATCCACCACGGGCGCTCCGTGTCGAAGCTCTTCAACGACGTGGACCCCTCGCACGCTCCGCCGCCGCAGCCCGAAGGTCTGTTCTAGGTAGTGGTCCCTGAGCGTCACAGGTGCGACGGAGGAGCACCCCGTGGCGACGAAGGGTGGTCCCTGAGCGTCACAGGTGCGACGAAGGGCGGGCGGGGAGTGACGCTGCTTGGTGGCCTGCAGGTTTGCCTGACGGTGCCA
>JAUNUF010000001.1:0-69540 GCA_030538315.1 Propionibacteriaceae bacterium | reverse complement strand
GTTCAGAAATCTGACTGTTAACCTTGGCAGCGTCTTGCACCCTCCACCCAGCCGATCCAGGGCGCCCGCCCGTAGCCGGTTGTGCTCACTCAGTCGGCGAGCGTCGCGTTGTCGATCACGTAGCGGTAACGCACCTTGGAGGCGACCACATTGTCGTAGGCCTCGTTGATCTGGTTCGCGGGGATGATCTCGATGATGGGACGAATGTCGTGGTCAGCGCAGAAATCCAGCATCTCCTGCGTCTCGCGGATGCCACCGATGTTGGAGCCCGCAATCACCTTGTTGCCGTTGATCAACCGGCCCAGATTCACCGTCGCGTTGCCGTCCGACGGCAGGCCGAGGTTGATGATCACGCCGTAGGGGCGCAGCAGGCCCAGCAGCACGTCGAGCTCCACGCCGTCGGAAATGGTGCTGAGGATGATGTCGAAGGAGCCGCGCAGCTTCTTCATGGCATCCGCGTCCTGCGTCGAGATGTAATCCGACGCGCCCAGCTTCAGCCCGTCTTCCCGCTTGGCGAGCGTGCGGCCCAGCACCACGGTGTCGGCGCCCATGGCGGCAGCGAACTGCACGCCCATGTGCCCCAGGCCGCCCAGGCCCAGCACCGCGACCCGCTTGCCCGGGCCCGCACCCCAGTGCTTCAGGGGGCTGTACGTCGTGATGCCCGCGCACATGAGCGGTGCGGCGTGCTCCAGCGACATTTCATCCGGCACCCGCATCAAGTAGGCCTGCTCCACGGTGATGCCCTGCGAGTAGCCGCCGGCGGTGGGTTCGCCGTCGCGGCCGATGGCGTTGTAGGTGCCGACGGTGCCGTGGGTGCGGGACAGGCAGAAGTTCTCCTCGCCGGCCTCGCACATCTCGCATTCCCGGCAGGAATCCACGAAACAGCCCACGCCCACGCGGTCCCCCACCGCGAACTCGGTGACCTCTGAGCCCACCTCGGTGATCACGCCGGCGATCTCGTGGCCCGGCACCAGTGGGTACAGGGTCTTGCCCCATTCGCCGCGGGCGGTGTGGATGTCTGAATGGCAGATGCCGGCGTAGGCGATCTCGAAGTACACCTCGGTGGGGCCAGGAACCCGACGGCGGATCGTCGTCTTCTCGTACCTGCCGGTGGGCGAATCGATGGCGTAGGCAATCACGTCTGGCATGTGCAACTCCACTTCGGTGTAGGGGGTGGCACCAGCCTACTCGCGCCCATCGCGCGGCACCCTGACCGGGGGTCAGCGGGTCACTCGCCGCCGAGGCCCTCGAGCCAGGCGATCTCAGACTCCGGGCCGGGCATGGGGGCCTCAGCATCCGCATCCGGCACGGTGCAATTCATGACGGTGCCGGGGGCAGGGCCGAACTCCTTGCCGCCAAAGATCACGTCACGCGCGTAGGCGTAGTAGGCGCCGTGCTTGCCCGTCTCATAGGGGTTGTCGAGCGCGCAGCGGCCCACGTAGTAGCCAATGACATCTGCGAACACCTCGGTGACCTTGCGGCCGGCATAATCCGAAAAGCGGCCTTCCTTGGCGTACAGCTTCTTGAAATCGCGCCAGTATTGGGGCTCCGAGTGGCGATCCGAGTTGAGCACGTGGGCCAACTCGTGCGCCACGAGGCGGGCCAGGCGGCCTTCGTCGCCGGAATCCAGCGCGCGCTGGAACTTGGCGAAATCGAGCGAAACGTAGCCGCCCTTGGTGAGGCTCCAATCGCCCCACGCGTAGCCGCGGATGTTGGTGGTGTTGATGCCCACCGTGCCGCGCACCTTGCTCTGCAGATCAGCGCGGTAGGTGGTGCACTCCATGGCGTCGAGGGTTTCCCACAGGATCTTGATCGACGGCAGACGCTCCGCCGTCCACTGTGAGCCGGCCAGCTTGAAACCGAAGTTGGTGGTGAGCTGGGCCTTGATCTCCTCCACGGAGGCGCCGTCTGGGAACGGGAAGGTGGAGGCGCAGGGCTGCGGGATGCCGGGGACGGGAACAACCGGTTCCGGCGCAAGTGGGAGCGCTTCAGCGGACGTGGACAGGATCGAGCCGACGGCTACAGCAGCGAGCGCTGCGAGCGAGGCGATCCATTTCCGCACGTGTGTGTCTCCCGTGACCAGCTGGCGAGGTTCCGACAAAGGTAAGGCTAAGAGTTCCTGAAAATTCTCAGGTATGCAAACCGAGGACATTCTACGTGCGCAATTCAAGATCCCCCACGCAGGGTCTCAGTCTGCGCCAACCACTCCGCGAGAGGAACCCGGAACCCACAGGCTGTGGATAACTGGGGAGACACGCCGGGACTTATCCACAATTGCTCAACAGCTGGGAGAAATGACCCCCTTCCTGCCTAGATTCGCAACGGCGAGAGGGGACTCATGCACAACCAGAAACGCCCAGAGAGCACAACTGAGCCAGCCGTACCGGCGGCGCCACGGCCCGATGGCGTCCAGCTCCGGGCACGGCGCAGCCCCAAGTTGATCGCTCTCGGCGTGCTGCTCGTGATGGTGGGCGGGATTGGCGCCGCGGCGCTGTTCACCAGCAACGCGGATCAGCAGCCTGTGGTGGTGATGGCGGCGGATGTGCTGCGCGGCCAAACGCTGACGCGGGAATCGCTGGCGGTGGTGGAGGTGCCCGGCTCGCTCAACGTCGAGAAACTGGGCGCCGAAGGGTTGGACAGCCTCGTTGGGCAGGTCGCCCGCACAGATCTGCCAGAGGGCGCGTTCCCGCTGGCCCGGCACGTCGGCACGGATCCCTTGCCAGCGGGTCAGAGCCTCGTCGGCCTGCGCCTCCCCTTGGGGAAGCTACCCACCACGGACCTCCCGCCGGATACCACCGTGCGGCTCGTGGGGCTCACCGACGAGGGTGCCACCACCGTCGACGCCGTGGTGGCGTCGCGGCCCGTGCTCCTCGACGACGGGGTGAGCTATTCCCTCGACGTTCAGGTGGCTGATGCGGATGCCGATCTGGCGGCCCGGCTCTCGGCGGGAGATCAGGTGGCCCTGATCGCCGTGACGAGGGAGGGCTGATGGCCGTCGTGGTGCTGACATCGGCGGCGGGCGCGCCGGGGGTGACCACGTCGTCGCTGGCCCTGGCGCTCACGTGGCCGCGGCATGTGTTGCTGGCGGATTGTGACCGCGAACCCGCTCAGGCTGTGCAGGCCGGGTACCTCCGCGGCATGGATCACAGCGGCCGGGGGCTGATGTCGGTGGCTCATCTGCACCGCGAGGGACACGCGTTGGGCCCCGAGCTGTGGCGCCAGACCCTGCCGTTGGTGCGCGAGGGCGAGATCCAGCGCCGCTTCCTGCCCGGCTTCACCTCCCCCGGCACCGCACGGCTGTTCGAGCACGTGTGGCCTTCCCTGGGTGAAGCGTTCGAACAGTTGGACGGGCAAGGGGTTGACGTGCTGATCGACGCGGGGCGGCTCTCCACCACGGGCCTCCCGTTGGGGTTGATGAGTTCGGCAGATGTGGTCCTGCTCACCGTCCGCACCTCCCTGCGGTCGCTGGCGGGGGCTCGCATCCATGCGCCCACGCTGACGGATCAGTTGCAGGCCTTGCCACGCCAGGCCGCCGTCGGCTTGCTGGTCATCGGGCCCGGGCGGCCCTACTCCACCTCGGAGATCGCCCAGCAGTTCGCGCTGCCCGCGTGGGCGGAGGCGCCGTGGGATCCCAAGTTGGCAGACGTGTTGAGCGACGGCGAGCCTGAGCCCCGGCGTTTCTTCGAGGGCTCGTTCATGGGGCGGTTCCGGGCGGACGCCAAGGCCATCTCGGAGCGCGTGTCCCGGGCCAGAAGGGCCTCGGAGCTGGTTGTGGGAGGTGCCAGGTGAGCGTCCACGAACTGCCTCCGCTGGCGGGTGCGCTGGGCCGGTTGGGCATGGCGCCGCACCCAATGCCCATGCCGCCCCGCCCGGCGCGCGGCATCATGCCCGTGTCGCCGGCCTCGCCGCCGCGCGTGCCCGTACCGCCGTCGGAAGTGGACTGGCCGCTCGTGGTCACCCTGCGCCGGGAGGCGGCAGAGGCGATCGCCAGAGCGGGGTCAGAGTGGCTGGCCAGCCGCGGGCAGCCCATGCCGGAGGCAGATCGACGGGTGCAGGGTCGCTCGATCATCCGCGGGGTCGTGCACGCCCATGCTCAGGCGCTGGGAGAGACTGGCGAGGCCCTCTGGCCACTGGAGTTGGAGACGCGCTACGCGGACGCCGTCGAGAGCGCGATCTTCGGTTACGGGCGCCTGCAGCCGCTGTTCGAAATTCCAGATGCGGAGAACATCGAGATTCACGGCTGTGATTCCGTGATGGTGCAATACGGCGACGGGAGGCGGGTGGCCCATCCGCCCATCGCGGATTCGGATGAGGAGCTGGTGGACGCCATCCGGTTCCTGGGCGAGACGGCCACTCCCCCGCGGCCGTTCGACGATCTGCACCCCACCATGACGTTGGCGCTTGGAAATCGCTTCCGGCTCCATGCCATCGGCTACGGGTTGGCTTTCCGGCCCAGCATCGTGATTCGGCAGCACCGAATGACCGACGTGACGCTGGCGGAGCTCGCCGATACCGGAATGCTGCCGCCGCACGTGGCCCGGCTGCTGCAGTCTGCGGTGCTGGCCCGCAAGTCCGTCATCGTCTCAGGAGATCAAGGTGCTGGAAAAACCACGTTGCTCCGCGCCTTGATAGCGGCCATTCATCCCAACGAACGCTTTGGCACCCTGGAGACGGATTACGAGCTGCTCACCCACTTGTTGGGGAGCCGGCGCAACATGGTGGCGCTGCAGGCCCGCATCGGGATGGGCGAAACCTCGGGCGGCGTGGGAGTGGGTGACTACACCGTCGCAGATCTGATTCCGGAGGCGCTGCGGCAGAACCTGACGCGCCTGGTGGTCGGCGAGGTGCGCGGCGCGGAGGCCGGGGCACTTTTCGAGGCACTCCAATCCGGCGCGGGCACACTCTGCACGACGCACTCGCACTCGGCGTCGTCGACGATCGACAGGCTGGCAGCCCGAGTGGCACAGGGGCGGGTGCTGAGCCTGGAGGACGCGATGCATCAGATCGCCCATCACATCGACTTCCTCGTCCATGTCGAGCTCACGGACGACACCTGGCGCGGTGGAGTGCGCCGCAGGTTCGTCTCGGAGGTGCGGCAACTCACCGGCGCCGTGGAGGCCGGGCGCCCTGCCACCCACCTCGTCTACCGGGCGGCCACGAGCACCACGCCTGAGCTCTTCCAGCCGGAAGCGGCCATGGCTGCAGAGCTGGCCCAATTCGACGGGACAGCGCCGTGGGAGTGATGGTGGCGGCGATGGCCGGGTGCGCCGTCGGCCTGGGCATCACGCTGGTGGCAGCAGGGCTCATTCCCGCGCACCCGCAATCCACAAAGTCGTCCACAGGCCTGTGGACAAGGGTGTCTGGGTGGTGGACAAGCCTCAGCCGGCGCCGCCAGGCGTGGTTCGCAGGCGCAGTCGCAGCCGGGGTGTTGGCCGCTGTGATCACCGGCTGGCTCCCCGCCCTGTTCCTTCTTCCAGGCGTGGCGATCATCGTGCCCCTCCTGTTGATGGCGCCGCCGCAGCGCGAGATCGATCTGCTGGCGGCACTCGACCGTTGGGTGCGCCTGCTTGCCACCTCGCTCTCATCGGGCAAGTCCATCCGCGATGCCATCTTCGCCACCCGCCATCAGGCGTCTCCGGCGCTGGCCGCCCCTGTGACGCGGCTCTGCGCACGGCTGGATCAGCGGTGGAGCATGCGCGATGCCCTCTTCGCCATGGCAGATGAACTGCGCTCGGCAGATGCCGACGCGGTGGTCGCCGCGCTGGCCATCGCTGCAGGCCGGGGCGGGGCAGGCGCCCGCACCACGCTGGCCGCCCTGTCGGACAACTGCCAGGAGCGGCTCCGGGCGCTCCGCGAGGTGGCGGCAGAGCGTGCAAAGCCACGCATCGTGGTGCGCCAAGTGACGTTCATCACCCTGTCCGTGCTGGGCGCTGCCCTCCTGTTCAACGGCGCCTTCTTTGCGCCCTACCGCACACCGCTGGGGCAGCTGATCGCCGTCACGCTCGCGGTGGCATATCTGGGGTGTCTGGTGGTGTTGCGCCGCCAGACGGTGCCGCCCATGGCACCCAGATTCCTGAGGAGCCAGTCATGATGCTGGGGCTGGCAATCGCATGCGGCATGGTGGCCGGCTTCGGCGCCCTGCTCGTCATCAGGGGCGCCACCACTGCCCCGGTGCGGCTGGGCGACGCGTTGGCCGCGCTGGACCGGAAGGCCCCAACGGTGGAGCCGCTGGTGGCCGAAGGGCTGGACGGATGGGCGGAGCAGCTGCAGCGTCGCCTGCGGTTGCCGCTCAGCGCGCGCCAGCAGAAGCTGCTGCTGATGCAGGGGCGCAGCGTCGGGGATTTCTTCGTCGAGAAGATGGTGTGGACGTTGGCCGGGTTCTTCGTGCCGGCGTTGTGGGCCCTCATGCAGTTCATTCAGGGCCGGACGGTGGGCTTGACGCCGCTGGCCGCTGCGCTGGTGGGCGCGGTGGGCGGCTTCTTCATCGCAGATGTGCGGCTGCGCTCAGGCGCGGAAGAGCAGCAGCGCGCCGCCGTCGACGGCATCCACACCTTCTTCGATCTTGTGGTGCTGGAACGCCTCGCCAACGCCTCCGCGGCGCAGGCCACGGCCAACGCAGCGGCCATATCCGCAGCCCCGCTGTTCCAGCGCATCACGGCCGGGCTCGAGCGTGCACGGATGGAGCAGGTGCAGCCGTGGCCTGAGCTGCGCAGCATCGCGGAGGAATGGGGAGTTCCTGAGCTTTCGGATTTCGCAGACGTGATGCAGCTGGAGGAGCAGGGCGCGGGGTTGGCGGACGTGCTCCGCGCGCGGGTTCGGGAACTCCGCGATGCGCACCTGAGCCAGCAGAAGCAACGAGCGCAGGCGGCCAGCGAATCGATGACCATGTGGATGACCATCCCGGCGCTGTTGCTGGGCCTGGCCCTGCTGGCGCCCGCGCTACTTCAACTGGCAGGGAGCTGATGTCAAGAGCCTTCACCCGTTGTGGATAACTTTTCGCCCTTTCATCAACCCCTGTGGATAACCACATTTCACCCACGTCAACCAGCCAGAGTGTTCTTGAGGAGAAACCAATGTCTGCCCTGCACCACACCATCGGCCTGATCATCCAGGCCCTCGCCCCCGCCCGCCACGACGAACGCGGGCTCAGCCAAAGCACCGAGAACGCCATCCTGCTGGCCGGGGCCGCGGCGGTTGCCGCCATCATCATCGCCGTGATCACCGAATACGTCACCGGCAAGCTGCCGGGCTGACACGACACCAAGGAGGGCCAGGCATGCGGGTTCTGAAAGCAGGCGCAGCGCTCATCGCGCTGGGCGCGCTGCTGGGCGGCGTGCCGTGGTTCCTGCTGACCTTTGCGGATCCTGCGCACCTTCTCCAGGTGAACTGGGCAACCGCCCTCACGGTGGGCGCGGATTCCAGGGTGATCCTGGCTCTGCTGGCGCTGGTGGGTTGGCTGGCTTGGGCAGTGCTGGCCTTGACCATCACCTTCGAGGTGCTGGCCGTGCTCAGCCAGCAGCGGATCCGGCTCCGGCTGCCTGGCACCGGATGGCTACGACCACTGGTGGGCACGTTGGTGATGACGGCCGTTGCGGCGCCCAGCATCGCTGCGGCAGATACTGCTCCCCCACCGTTGGTTGATGCCATCGCGCAGGTCTCGGCGGAGCACACACCGACGGCGGCCCCGGCTCCCGCGGATGCTGCAGAGCCCTCGGGTCGCCCTTACGTCATCCAGCCCGGTGATGAACTCTGGGCCATCGCTGAGCGCGAGCTGGGCTCAGGCGAGCGTTGGCGCGAGCTGGTGGAACTCAACCCGGGGCTCGGGCCCGAAACCCGGTTGGAGGCAGGGGGCGAGTTGCTCCTGCCTCAGCCTGTTGCCCAGGCTGAGGCCACCGTCGTGGTGGAGGAGGGCGACACCCTCTGGCACATCGCTGGCGAGGCGCTGGGGGATCCCACCAGATGGCCGGAGATTCAGGCGGCCAATGCGGATCAGATCACGGATCCGGATCAGATCGACGTGGGCTGGGAGCTGCGCCTGCCAACAGCCGCTGAGGATACCGAGCTTCCCGAGGCTGCTGAGCTTCCCGAGGCCAGTGAGCTTTCCGGAGCGGGTGAACACATTGAGCTCGACGAGGTGGCCGAGGTCCCGGAAGCAGAGTCGGCCCTCGAGCTTGATGACCCAGCAACGGGCCAGGACGCGGCCGCCCAAGCAGTGGCTGAGGCCTTCGGCTCCGGCTTCCCCCAGGCGGTTGAAGAACAGAGCTTCGCTGACACAGCAAACCCCGTGGAGAATCTGGCTGACGCAGCGGATGTGGCAGAGGCATCAGACGCAGATGACTATTCCGGGCTGCTGGCGCCCGTCGGCGCAACGCTGGCCAGCGCAGTCCTGGTGGGGGTCGGAGCCAGGCGTCGGGCCCAGTTGCTCGCCCGCGCCGTGGGGCGCCGGCTGCTTCCGGTGCCAGCCCACGTCGCCCGGTTCTGGACGGCGTTGGCCCACCGCGCGGAAGCCGCGGAGCCCACCAACGCGGAGGCCACACCCACCATGGTGACGCTGGGTTGGAACCACGATGAGCCGGTGGAGGTGGATCTCGAATCCGAACGCGTGCTGGTGTTCACCGGTGCTGAGGCACCCGCCGCGATCGGTGCTGCCGTCACGGGCCTCACGTGCGCGCCCTGGTCAGCCGATGTCAACGTCTTCCTGGTGGGCGGGCCAGAGTGGGTCGACGCCATGGATGACCCCAGAGTCATGGGTGCAGCCACCACGGCCGAGGGTTTGGAGCAGCTCACCCGGATGTGTTCCGAGCGGCGCATGGCTCTGCGGCAGCATTCCCTTGCCGAGATGCGCGCAGACGAGGATCTGGCAGACGCCTTCGGCCCCACCGTCGTGGTCTTCTTCACGCCGCTCAGCCCGGCCCAGCTGGATGAGGTCACGGACGCCCTATCGCTCGGCCACGTGGGGGTCTCGGTGCTGGCCAGCATCACGGAACCACTCCACCTTCCCCTCACCCAGATCCGTGTTGATGGGGGGCAGGCCAGCCTCCGGGGCTGCAGCTTCACACCCCAACTGGTCACCGCGCCGGCCCGCCGGGCGCTGCTGGAACTCCTCACCGCCACGGGTCAGACCAGCACGGAGCCCGCGCCGTGGTGGGTGACAGATGACGATCTCCCGCCCAACGTTCTCCCCCTCCCCCGGCAGGACCGCCCTGAGGAGCGCCCCATGACCACGCTGAGTTCTCCGTCACACCCCACCCTGCTGCTCCTGGGAGACCTCGGGATCACGGGCGCCGCCGGCACCGCACCCACGCGGGCCACCGGCCAGTGCATGGAGTACTGCGCGTGGCTGCTGCAGCATCCGGGCTCCACACCCACGCTGATGCTGCGGGATCTGCAGGTGGCAGATGCCACCCGACGCTCCAACATGTCGCGGCTGCGCACCTGGCTGGGTGCCGATGAAGTCGGGGTTCCGTACCTGCCGGATGCGTACACGGGCCGGGTGTCACTTGACGAGCGGGTCACTTCGGATTGGGAGCAGTTCACCGCGCTGCTCAGCGGGGGCGTGACGCTGGCCAGCACCACCACGTTGCAGGATGCCTTGGCGTTGGTGCGGGGCGAGCCCCTGGGCACGTTCGCCTTCCAGTGGCACTGGGCACAGCAACTCCACGCCGACATGGTCTCGATGATCGTGGACGCCGCCTGCGTTCTGGCAGACCGATGCCTGGCTCAGGGAGACCTCACCCTTGCGCTGTGGGCCGTCCATCAGGGCCGCATGGGCGCGCCGTTCGACGACGCACTCTCGGTGCGGGAGATCGAAGCGCTCCGGATGGCCGGGCGCCACAGCGATGTTGACCACGCCGTCGTTCGGCTCAACCGGATGCTGCGTGCTGAAGGCCGAGATCTCGAACCAGCGCTCGCCGCTCGCGTCCAGGAGGCCATGATGCGGCCTCGGCGTGCAGCGGAACAGCCAGCTCCTGCTGGGGAACAGCCCGCCGTCACTTCCCGATGATGTGCGGATGATGGTCTGCGTCGGAGGCCATCGCGAAGGTACCCTCGGCGCGGCGCACGCCATGCACCGGGTGGGTGGGGATGAGATCTGCCAGGAACCCGTATTCGCGCCCAATGTGGATGGCCCGGAGGTCGCCCTCATCGCGCAGACGCTCGAGATTGCGCCACCAGTCGGCGATGTCACCCCAGCCCGGAGCCGCGAGCGAGCCGCCGAAGTGGCGCACGGCCAGGGAGGAACACAGCGACGCGAAGCGCAGCCGCTGCTCCAGTTCCCAGCCGGCGATGGTGCCCAGGATGAGCGACGCCGCGAACACGTCGCCAGCGCCGGTGGGGTCGATGGCGTCGACGGCGACACTCGGGCAGTACGTCTCCTCACCAGTCATGGAGTCGATGGCGTAGGAGCCGCGCACGCCGTCGGTGACGACGGCCAGAGGCACCAACTCGGCCAGCTTGCGCACCGCATGACTGGGCCGGTCCGTGCGCGTGTAGGCCATCGCTTCCACGGAGTTGGGGGTGAACGCGTGGCAACGGTCCAGCGGTTCGAGGTGCGCCCGGTCCCAGCGCCCCGTCTCGTCGAAGCCGAGATCGGCGAACAGCAGGGTGCCGTCGCTGCGCAGCTTGTCCCACCAACGCCCGGGTCGCTTCAGGTCCACCGCGGCAGCGCGGGCCGGGTGGCAGGTCATCAGCGCGTTCTCCAGAGATTCCGGGAGGGGGTGTTCATGGGTGACCATTCCCCTGTCGCCCCTGAAGGCGAGGGACACTGTGATGGCGGAGTGGAAATCGGTGAACCGCTTGGATGCGGACAAATCGATGTGCTCCTGCGTGGAGAGCGTGTCCCACATCCAATCCGCATAGGCGTCGTCCCCGAAGCCCGTCACCAGGCCGGTGCGCAGGCCCAGCCGCGCCGTCGCCGTCGACAGGTTGGCGATCCCGCCCGGGCAGGAGCCCATTCCGGTGCTGTACAGCTCCTCGCCGGGTTCGGGGAGGCGGGGCAGGCCGGTGAAGATGATGTCGAAGAACAGTGGGCCGGTGGTCAACACATCCAGCGGCGGGTCATCATCGCCGCGGATACCCTCCAGAGGGTCCCAATCCCAGCAGCGGGAGCAGACGGGTTCAATGTGTTCGTGGGTCATGGATCTTCGCTCCTTTGGCCCTTCTGAGTCTGCCACTCCCGCTCGGGAAATGATCAGACCCTGACGCAATCGTGATTCAAGGGGAGGTGCCCCAAACCAGCAGAGGCTAGCCGCGAGCGCCCTCTTCCTCCACGGGGCCATTCTCGGAGCGGCTGCGCACCGCCCGCCATACGCGATGGCAGGCGATGACGACGGCGAGCCAGGCCAACCCGATGGCCCAGGCGCCGAACACATCGGTCAGCCAGTGATGGCCCAGATACACGCGCGATAGGCCCATGGACACGGCGTACAGAGCCGCCAATCCACCGATCAACCACTTGACCCACTGGCTGCGATCCCAGAAGTGCCGGATCAGCAGGTAGGCCAGGATGCCAGCGATGACCAGGGCATTGAGGCTGTGGCCGCTGGGGAAACTCATCGAGGATTCGTGCGGGGGGATCGCTTCCTCCAGCGGCGGCCGGGCCCGGCCGATGATCCGCTTCCCCAGCACCGTGATCAGCAGCGAGCCACCGGCGGCGATGAGGGTGAGGATCAGCGGGGTGATATCGCGCCACTGCCAGCACAGCAGGAGCACCACGATGCCAGTGAGGATGGGCTGCCAGATGGGCCCTCCCGTGTTCGAGTACCAGGCGACGAAGGAGTTGACGGCATCGGTGCGGATGCTCAGCACCCAGTCGAGCACCGGGCGGTCCCAGGCAGCGACCCCGTCCTTCTCGCCCACGGCCTCCAGAATCTCGCCGAAGAGGTGCGTCAGCGCAATGGCGGCACCCAGGGCGACGGCGAGCGTCGCCGAGAGCACGAGGGCTGCCTTGGCTTTGTCCGAGAGATCCCGCGGGATCCTGCTCACCAGGGGTAGCTTCTCGAGCACTGTGGGCAATCGCATCAGCCCATTTTCCTCTGCCACAGGTGCAGATCCCAACTACTGGCCCACCTCGACGGCGAGCCCAGCCTCGCGGAGGATCTGGGCGCCGGACGGCAGGCCCACTTGGCTGCGGGCGACCTCGGTGTAGCCCTGGGCGTACACCACCCGCGTCACGCGCCGTGAGTTGATGATCAGCCTCGCGCACGTGGCGCAGGGCTCGTGCGTCACGAACAGAGTGTGCCCCTCACCATTCCAGTTCGCCGCGAGCAGCGCGTTGACCTCCGCGTGGATGAACCCACTTTGGCCCTGCTCCATGGATTCGCGCTCGTTGGGCTCGCCTGCGGCACGGCCGTTGTAGCCCACGCCAACAACCCGGTTCCACCGGTCCAGCAGGCAGGCCCCCACCTGCACCTTGGCGTCAGCGCTGCGGGTGGCCCACAGTCGGGCCGTGGCCAGGCCGAGTTCATCGAAGGTTGGTCGGGTCATGCGCCCGAGTGTAGAACCGGTCAGCGGCCTGCCGCAGCGAGTCCGGCCACGATCTGGCGCCGCAACTCATGCGGATCAGCTTCCGGCGAGAGGACGCGGCGCACGAGGTAGCCGTGGACGGCGGCCAGCACCACATCCGCCACCTGCCCGGATACGGCCAACGGATCCTCGAACCGCTCCTCGGCCCACGGAAGGAGGGCCTTGCGGACGAACTTGCGCAGCGCCCGCACCGTCGAGCCGGCCACCTCGGCGACCGCCGGATCGGTTGGCGCCTGCGCCCACATCTGCAACAGCAGTCCGGCATCAGCGGCATCCGGGGCGGAACTCATCAGCAGGTCCGCGACCCTTGCGGGGTCGCGGTCACCCGAAACGCTGCGCAGGCCCTGCCGCAGAGCACCGAGGCGGTCCTGCAGCAAGTCAGTGGCCACGAACCGCAGCAGCTCCGCCTTCGACTCGAAGTGGCAGTACACCGCACCGGCCGACGATCCAGCCTCGGCGATGATGCTGGCCATCGACGTGGCGGCGTATCCGTCGCGCAGGAAGCAGCGTCGAGCGGCCGCGGCGATGTCGTCGCGTCGGTGCTGCCGAGCCGCTTCCGTGATGCGTGGCATCAGACGGGGATGCCCATCTTCTGGAAGGCATTGCGGAAGAGGGCCGTGCCCTCCATGCCGGGGAAGCGGGCCACGCGCTGATCCAGCTTGTCCAGCTCCGCACCCTGCCCGGCAAACAGGTGGCCCATGACGTGGCGGATCTCAGCGTCGTCCATGATTCCGGAGCCGACAGGCTTCCAGATCTTGGTCATGGCGAACCGCACCAGCTTCTGCGCCCGGGTGGAGCTCTCCAGCTTGGCGCGAGCCTGCGTGGTGTAGAACGCCACGTGCCTGGTCTCCTGTTGGGCGATCCGCTCCAGCAGCGGCGACAACCCGGGGTGGTCCTCGAGCGCAGCGAGCCGACGGTAGGCCGCCACCGCGGAGAGCTCGTTGGCCGCACCCCACGTCATGTGGACGGCGATGAAGTCGTCGCCCACGAGGTTGGACCCCGTGGCCTGCTTGACCGGGCCCATCGCCAGCTGCCACCCAAGCTTGATGCGCTTGGCCTTCAGCTCGTCGTAGTCGACGACGATGCCGTGGCGCTTGAGCACCGCGGAGAGCGCCTCCCCGTGCCAGAACTCCTCCCGGTTCCAGGTGGTCATGAAGCCGCGCGCCTCATCCTCCCGGTGGGAGCGGGTGACCAGCAGATCCCGCAGGTAGCAGGACGTGTGGTACTCCACGTCGCACATGTAGCGCAGGGAGCGCAGGGTCTCCGCCGGCAGCGGGTTGTCGTCGAAAGTACTGAAATCCAGATCCTCCCACTGCACCCGCTCGGAGGTTTCCGCGTACTTCTCAAGATCGAATGCCATGGCGAGCCTTCCTGGACAACAGGCCGGGGGTGGGTGCTTGGGCGCCCCAGAACACGGAGGTCGGCCGCTCTGCGAGCAGGCGGCGGAGATCGGTATCCGCCGCCGCCAGCCGGGCGCGATCCGCCGGCGAGCGGAAGATCGAGCGCAGCGCCCGCGGTTCGTCCGGATCTGCCGCACCAATGATCCGGAGAGGCCGCCAACTGGGCAGCAGATGCAGCTTGGCCATCCGAGCCTCCTGCGGCGACCGGGAGATCCTCGCCGCGGCCTCCAGCCGGAAGAAGCGGATCATCTCGTCGCGTCGCCGGGCGATCTCCTCGACGACGCGGCGAGCCTCGCCGTCGAGCCTGGGCAGCAGGGCCAGGTAGGCGGCCTGGAACGCACCCTCCTGGATGGCGAGGCGCGCCATGTGACCGGCGGTGACGGATTCGCCAGCGATGGACGTCCAGATGGGAGCGACGATGGGCAGCCCGCGCTCAACATAGAGGTTGCGCACCTTGGCGATCAGCGTGGTGCGGCCCAGCGGTTCGGGCAGCGGGCCGCCGTCGGCCGTCAGGAGGTCGCGCACGGCGTGCGCCAGCCAGAGGCGCTCGTAGGCCCAGGTGGCGACGAAGGCCGTGATGCGCCCCTCGTTGCCCGTCCAGGTGGCGAGCAGAGCGCGGGTGTCTGACAGGTGCGCGGAATCCAGGCGCCAGAGGAAGGCCAGATCCTCCCGCAGCTCGCCTCCCGGCAGCTCGACGGCGGCCTTGTCCACGCGAATCCGCCCGCGGGAGCCTCGGGTGTAGGCCTCCACATCGAACTCGGTGTGGAGGGTCAGCGGCTGACCGGCGAAGGTGTGCAGGCGGCCGTGGTGATAGCCGGGCGGGTGTTCGGCGCGAGACGCGGTGCGGGCCATGGCTCTCCTGGGGAGGGATGGGCGGGCACCTCCAAGAGTAATACAGAACGTTCATTCTGTGAACGTCGTCCACTGCAGTTTTAACGAGCAAAATCGTTGTAGAACCGTGACCCAAAGCGCATGCACGCCGTGGATGGCTTGTGGCACGATCAAATCGGCGTTCAAGCCGACCCGACGAAGGGCCGGCCGAACACACGCAAGACCCCACATCCGTCGGGGCCGGTTTTGATCACTGAGGAGTGAGATTTCCATGAAGAACCTGAAGCGCATCGTCGCGTTGGCCGCCGCGGCCACCCTCGCCGTCGGCAGCCTCGCAGCTTGCGGCAACGACCAGGGCGGCGCAGACGGCGAAGGCTCCGTCTACTTCCTCAACTGGAAGCCCGAGTCTGAGGAGACCTACGGCGAGATCGCCAAGAAGTACACCGAGGAAACCGGCGTCGAGGTCAAGGTGGTCACGGCCGCCTCCGGCACCTACGAGTCCACCCTCCAGGCGGAGATGACCAAGTCCGACGCCCCCACGCTCTTCCAGATCAACGGCCCCGTCGGCCTCATGAGCTGGCAGGACTACGCCGCGGATCTCACCGACACCGCGTTCGCCAAGGACCTGAGCGACCCGGGCCTCGCGCTCAAGGGCAGCGACGGCAAGGTCTACGGCGTGCCGCTGGCCGTCGAGGGCTTCGGCATCATCTACAACGACGCCATCATGCGTGACTACTTCGCCCTCGACGGCGCCAAGGCCGCTTCGATGGACGAGATCAACAACTTCGCGAAGCTGAAGGAAGTTGCCGACGACATGCAGGCCCGCAAGGCAGACCTGGGCATCGACGGCGCCTTCGCGGCCACCTCGCTGGCCACCGGTGAGGCCTGGCGCTACCAGACCCACCTCTTCAACACCTCGCTCTACTACGAATACCAGGCCGATGGCATCACCGATACCGATGCCTTGAAGTGGACCTTCAACGAAGAGTTCAAGAACATCTTCGACCTGTACCTGACCGATTCCACCGTGGAGAAGACCCTCGCCCCCTCGAAGACGGTCACGGATTCGATGGCTGAGTTCGCCACCGGCAAGGCAGCCTTCGTTCAGAACGGCAACTGGGCCTGGAGCCAGATCAGCGGCGTCGAGGGCAACACCGTCGCAGAGGAGGACATCAAGTTCCTCCCCATCTACACCGGCCACCAGGGCGAGGAGAAGATGGGCATCAACGTTGGCACCGAGGCCTTCATGGCCGTCAACAAGGAAGCCTCCGAGGCCGATCAGAAGGCCACCATCGACTTCATCAACTGGCTGTTCTCCAACGAGACCGGCATGAAGTACGTCACCGAGGATCTGGGCTTCATCGCTCCGTTCAAGGCCTTCGGCGACAACACGCCTTCGGATCCGCTGGCCAAGGAGATCAACCGTTACATCAGCAACCCTGATCTGACCGCTGTTCCCTGGGTCTTCGGCACCATGCCCTCGTCCAAGTTCAAGGATGACTTCGCCCAGCTGCTGGCGCAGTACGCCTCCGGCAACGTGGAGTGGAGCGCCGTCGTTGACGGTGTCGTCGAGAACTGGGCAACCGAGAAGGCCTCCATCGGCGGCTGATCTGTTCCCGTAATGTGTCGGGCGGGCCGTTCGCGGCCCGCCCACACCCCATTTCCGGGCAATGTTGCCCCGGGGGAACCGGAGATATTTGAATGCAGAGATCTTTGAAACGGTACTTCCCGCTGTTCGTGCTGCCCACGTCGGTCGCGTTCCTGATCGCGTTCCTGGCGCCGTTCGTCATCGGCCTGTACCTGTCCTTCACGAAGTTCACCACCATCACCAACGCGCAGTGGGTGGGCCTCCAGAACTACCAGCGGGCGCTGGAGCCCAAGGATGGGTTCCTCGGCTCCTTCTGGTTCACCATTCTGGTGGTCATCGCCTCCGTGATCACGGTCAACGTGTTCGCCTTCGCCATCGCGAAGCTGCTCACCCAGAAGCTGCGCGGCACCAACGTGTTTCGCACCATCTACTTCATGCCCAACCTCATCGGCGGCATCGTGCTGGGTTACACCTGGCAGTCCATGATCAACGCGGTGCTGGCCAACTACGGCACCACATTGGTCGCGGATTGGAAGTACGGCTACATCGGCCTGATCATCCTGGTCAACTGGCAGCAGGTGGGCTACATGATGGTCATCTACATCGCCGGCCTGCAGAACGTTCCCACGGAACTCAATGAGGCCGCGGCCATCGACGGCGCGGGCAAGTGGCAGACCCTGTGGAGCGTGACCATCCCCATGATCATGCCCACCATCACCATCTGTCTGTTCCTGACGCTGTCCAGCTCGTTCAAGATGTTCGACCAGAACCTGGCGCTCACCGACGGCGCACCCATGGACAAGACGCAGATGGTGGCCCTCAACATCGTCAAGACGATGTTCTCGCAGGTAGGCCGCCAAGGTGTGGGCCAGGCGAAGGCCGTGCTGTTCGTCATCGTCGTGGTGGCCATCGCGCTGATCCAGCTGCGCGCCACCCGTAGCCGGGAGGTGGAGGCGTGAGCACCAACGCTGCAACTGCAACCGAAGCACGAGCTGCCAGGCCGGGCCGCGTCGTCGGGCTGTCACTGACCTACGTGCTGCTGGTGGCATTGGTGGTGGTCTTCCTTGGCCCCATCGTGTTCATCATCCTGAACTCGTTCAAGCAGAAGTTCTCCATCAGCTCCAACCCGTTCGCCATCCCAGTGGGCGACATGTGGGCAGGCTTCAGCAACTACATCACCGGCCTCACGAAGCAGAACTTCCTCGAGGCCATCGGCTGGTCCTTCTTCATCACGGTGACATCAGTGCTTGTCATCGTGTTCTTCTGCGCGATGATGGCCTACTACATCACCCGGGTGAAGACGTGGTGGACCTCGGCGCTGTACTACCTGCTGGTGTTCTCCATGGTGATCCCGTTCCAGATGGTGATGTTCCCCACGGTGAAGCTGGCAGACATGCTGAGCCTGTCCAACCCGCTGGGCATGGTGGTGCTCTACCTGGGCTTCGGCGCGGGCCTTTCGGTGTTCATCTTTTCCGGCTTCGTGAAGTCGATCCCGGTGGAGATCGAGGAGGCCGCCTACATCGACGGCTGCTCGCCCGTGCAGACCTACTTCCAGGTGGTCTTCCCCATCCTCAAGCCCGTGGCCATCACGGTGGCAATCCTGAATGCCATGTGGGTGTGGAACGACTACCTGCTGCCCTACCTGGTGATCGGTCTCTCGACGCGCTTCAAGACCATCCCCGTGGTGGTTCAGCAGTTCGTGGGCTCCAACGGCAACCGCGACATGGGCACCATGATGGCCATGCTCGTGCTGGCCGTGATCCCCATCGTCATCTTCTACCTGTTCGCGCAGAAGCACATCATCGAAGGTGTGGTTGCGGGCTCGGTGAAGGGCTGACGTCGGGGCATGAACCCTGATTCGAAGGTGATGCAGGCGTTGCTGCTCGCGGCTGATGTCGTGATCATCAACGTCCTGCTCATCTTCACCGCACTGCCCGTTGTCACCGCCGGCGCCGCGCTCGCCGCGGCGCACGGCACGCTGCTCGAACTCATCAACGACGAGCACGACGGCGTGGTGCGCACCTTCTTCCGCTACTTCCGGCGGAGCTGGAAGACGGCGACCCCGGGCTGGCTGATCCTCCTGCTCGGCGGGGCAGTACTCGTCTGGGAGTACTGGGCCCTTGGCCGAATGGACGGTGGGGCCGCCGTCGTGGCTCAGGCCGCCGTCGTTGCTGGTGCCTTCCTGCTGGCCCTCTGGGCAGTGTGGTTCTTCCCCTTGGCCTCCCGCGGAGAGGCCTTCAAACCGACGGCGAAGCTCGCCGCAGCGCTGGGCATCGGCAAACTACCCAGATCCCTACTGGCGCTGGTGATGCTGGCCCTCCCCGCCATCGCCTTGCTGGCCAGCCCGGGCGCGTGGGCCATCTGGCTGGCGGCGATGGCCGTCCTCGGGTGGGCGCTGCCGCTCTATCTAGCAGATTTGGTGCTCCGGGAGCCGTTGGCGACCCCTGCCGAAGGCTGAACCTGACACAGCGGCGGTGGCGGCACCAGCTCAAGCAGTTGGTAAAAAACCCGGTGGATGTCCTTTCGTCGGGGTCACCCTCCCCTTTTTGGGGTAGGTCACCCCATCGAGTGGACAAATATCGGGTCAGCGCCTGAAGCCCGCGGCTCAGATGAGGTCGCGGTGCTGATAGGCAGCCTGGCGGAGGGGGTTCTTGCTGGCCTGCATCTGCGCGTCGTAGTAGGTCTTGAGGCGCGAGCGGTCCTCAGGCTCATCCTTCAAGGCTGAGCCCACAAGGGCCGACGTCAGCTCAGCACCCCCTGGCTCGCCCTTGCCAAACCAGGCAGCCTGCAACGCTGCTGCCACACCGGTCGATACGGCCTCCGCCGTCGACATCGCCGACGACAGCCGCTCCACGCCCTGCTTGCCCGAACGCCCCGTGCGCAGATCACGGAAGATCTCCACCAGCACGCGCGTGAAATCCTGCGGTAGCCGGGCGGGGACCCCCGCCGCTGCCAGCAGCGCATCCGTTTCCCGCTGCACCAGCGCCGCCTCCACCTGGGCATCCGGGATGGGGCCCACCGTCTCGAAGTTGAAGCGCCGCTTCAGCGCGGCAGACATCTCGTTGACGCCACGGTCACGGGTGTTGGCGGTGGCGATGACATTGAAGCCCCGCATGGCGTACACGGTGCGGTGCGCGTCATCCAACTCTGGGATGCTCAACACCCGGTCAGAGAGGATGGACAGCAGAGCGTCTTGCACCTCGGGCGCGCAGCGGGTGATCTCCTCGAACCGCACGATCTGCCCGCCCGTCATGCCGCGGTGGATGGGGGCCGGCACCAGGGACCGGGGCGAGGGGCCTTGGGCCAGCAGCATGGCGTAGTTCCACGAGTACTTGATGGCGTCTTCCGTGGTGGCCGCCGAACCCTGGATGGTCAGCGACGTGTCACCGCTGATGCCCGCGGCCAGCAACTCCGACAGCAGGGACTTGGCCGTGCCCGGTTCGCCGATCAGCATCAGCCCACGGTTGGTGGCCAGGGCCACCACGCACCGCTCCACGAACGAACGGGCGCCCACGAACTTGGGCGAGGATTCCTTGCCGTTGCCCAACACGAACTCCACGACGGCGGGTGCGGACAGCCGCCACCCCGGGGGCGCCTCTCGCTTCAGCTTCTTGTCGGCCGCTGCCAGGGCGGCCAACTCGTCGGCGTAGCGGAGTTCGGCCGGTGGCCGCTGGATCTCGGCAGTCATGCCCCCGATGGTAGCGATCAGCCCAGTCAGGCCTGCGCGGGATCAAACGGTTGGTTGTCTTCCTCGACGGTGACCTCGGCGCCCAGCAGGCAGCATTGCTTCCCTCGATCGGGCTACGGGGCGATGGCGTGCACAGCCGACAGCACCTCGTTGACCACCACGCGTGGGACTGTGGCCCAAGGCACGCGCCGCAACTTCTTCGCGTTGCCCCACCGCTCGTGCCAACCCCAACCAAGCACGTCAGCATCCACCACACCGTCCATCAGATAGACGCGCGTCACCTGCTGCCGGTCCTGATCCGCCATGGAGCCCATCCAGATGCCGGGCTCAAACTCGAGCACTGCGGTGAGCCCCGCAGCCGGGAACTGCTGGAAGTACAGGGAGTAGATGCCGTTGTCCAGCACCGCCCCACGTTGCCATCCCCGTTTGGTGAGGGCACCCATCAGCGTGGCCGCCGAGACCCGCTCAACAGGCAGGCCGAGGAGCTCTTCGGCGTCACCCTGCTGGGCCGACAGGTCAAACAACGGCCGGTCCAGTTGCGGGAAGGCTGCGGTCAGCTCGAAATCTGCCAGCACGTCACGCCAGAGCGACAACTCCTCGGGCTGCAGCTCCAGCCGGTGCACGATCCCGACGGCGCGCCCAGCCAACTCCACCAGCTCGTCGTCGGCGCCCACCGGCGAACCGTCCTCATCAAGCCGGAACAGGCCGACGCGGGCGGCCCCGTCGTACAGGCCCCATACCACCCCGGCGAGGATGCGCCGCAGCAGCGGATGGGGCGCGATGTAGGCGGTGAACTCCTCCGCCGTCCACCGGCGCCCGGCCACCATCGCCGCCTCAAATCGTGGGAGCTGCACCCCTGAGATGAGGGCCACGGTCTTCTTCAGGAGGTTGTATTCGGCCCGTACTTCCTTCACAGTCGACGGGTCCTCAGCCTTGAGCGCCGCGGGCAGGGAGCTGAGCACCTTTCCGGTGGGGCGGCCCTCGTCGTCGAGCAGCCGCGCGGCCAGCTTGCCCTCCGGAGTGGCGTACGCCAGGAACCGACGAAGCCCGTAGCTGAACTCACGGGTGCCGCGCTCGTCCAGCCCGCCGTCGGAAAGCACCCTGTCTTCCAACTGGTCACGGGTGAGGCCCAGATCCTGCGCGATCTCCTCCATGGCTTCGCCAGCACGCTTCTTGATGCCGGCGAACTTCACCTTGGCCGCGATGCCGGAGATCTGCTGCAGGGCAGTGTTGCTGCCCACGTTGCGCAACGCGTCGAGGCCCTTCACGGCGCGCTGGTGTTGGCTCTCACCAGGCCATTGGCGGATCAGCGGCGTGAGATGGTGCACGAACTGGTCATCGCCCAGCAGCCCGGCGGAAATCATCATCCAGTTGTCCTTGGCCACCGCACCATTGGCCAGCCAAACGTCGAAGAGGGCCACCGCGAACCTGTCTCGATCCCGCACCGAGGCCCGTTGACGCACCTCGGAGATCATGGCCGTGGTGCCTTGGCTCAGCCCGCGCAGCAGGAGTTCAACCTGCTCGAGGGTGAGGCGGTGGCCATCGACGATGAGCTGCGGCAACTCATGCAGGTTCAGCCAAGCAGGTAGGGCACCCGGTGTGACGTCAGCGGCGGCCGCTGCCCACCAGCCGACGGCGGGGTCCAGCTCGGGCACGTCAGCTTCCGCGATGATCTGCTCCACCAGTTCCCGCACCCCGCCAGTGGTGTTGGGCAGGGCGGAGCGCAGTTGCTCCACGGGAACGGCGCGCAGCGTGGCGGCCAGCGGCACTGCCTGGGCAGCTGTGAGCTGCGCGGCCAACACCTGCGGAATGTGTTCGGAGAGCCACTTCACCGCCTGCACCGGGTGCCTGCCGGCCGCCGCCGCGGCGAAGAACGGCACGGCCCCAGGGCCGGTCATCGCGGCCCCGGCCACGGTGAGCGCCAGATCTGCCCCCGCCCGGTTGGTGGGGAGATTCTTCACCGCCACTCCAAAACCGGCCGGGCCCGTGGAGCACAGCCAGGCCAGTAGCAGCGGGGGCTCGTCGAAGGTGATGCCCAACCTTTCCGCCAGGCGCACCCTCTCCTCAGGGGTGGCGGCGGCCAGGATGACGACGTACTGCCACGCCTTGATGTATTCGGCGTTGAGCACCTTGTCCTCGACGCGGGCCAGCGCCTCGGCCACCTCCTGCTCGCGCCCTCCCAGCGATGCCGCAGCGATCAGGGCCTCGTCATCGACTGAATCCACCTCCCAGGGGTTCTTCTTCCGGATGTCGAACGACTTGAGGTGCTTGTAGGGCGCGGGTTCCACCCAGATGCTGCCGACGAAGGGCGCCAACACCCGCTGGCCCAGGAGATTGAGCCTGCTCAGCCCACCGTCGCGCACATCCTCGCGGGGCAGGCCGCCGGTGGCCCGGGCAGCCAGCGCCAGGCTGATGCCGGGCGGCAGGTAGATGCCAAAGATGCCCCACTGGTTGGCGGGCGCGTCCATGCCGAACAGGTAGTCGCGCCACCAGGTGGCGCGCTCCGCCGAGGGCAGCGTGGTGAACAGCGGCTCACTGAAGGTCCAGGTGTAAGCGGCGGCGACTTCACTGCCGAACCGCGCACGATCACCCTTGTGCCGCGTTGCGATCCGCTTGGCCCTGGCGAGCTCCACTTCCGGGTCGAACGGCTCGGTGTCGTCTTCCACGGTGACGTGCGCATTGAGGTTCATCGCCAGGTCGAAGGGCGTGACGTTCCACCCAATGTCCTGGGCGTCGCTGGGGAGCTCGAGCGGCTCAGGCTCGGCTAGTGCGGCCTGCGGCGCGGCGTCGACGGGGGCCGCGGCCGCCGGAGCAGGCTTGGCCGGAGCCTTCCGCGGCGCGGACGCCGCCGTCGGCGCTACGGGAGCCAACGCCTCGACGGGGGCGCCGTCTTCGTCGGAGTAGCCCTTCTTCAGCTTCGATGCCACCTGTTTCTCGGCGTCTTGGAGGGCCTTCTCGGTGGTCTCATGCGTCTTGGTCTTCGTGGTGCCTGCGGTGCCCCGGCGCCCGTAGCGCACGGTCACCGCATTGGCGGCCACGTCGATGTACCAGAACTTGTCGGAGGTGCCTTCGGTGAGGGACAAGCGTCGCTGCATGATTTCAGCCTATTGAGTGAGCGGTTCAGGCCTGGATGGCGTGGACGACGGTGAGCACTTCGCTGGCCACGGCCCTGGGCACCGCAGACCACGGCACGCGCCGCAGCCCCTTGGCCTCCGGCGTGTAGCGCGCCTTCCAGCCGAAGCCCAACACCTTGCCGTCGATGACGCCGTCCACCAGATACACACGTTCCAACGCCTGCGGTTCCTGCTCGGAGAGCGGGCCTATCCACATGCCGGAGAACTCGATCACCGCGGTGAGGCCTGCGGAGGGGAACTGGGCCCAGTACAGCGAGAAGCCGCCCCCGTCCAGCACGTCGCCGCGATCCCAGTCGTACTTCGTGAATGCGCCCAACAGCTTGGTGGGTTCCACCTTGGTGCTGGGGAGGCCCTGCAGCTCCTCGTTGTCGCCTTGGTTCGGCGGCAGGTCGTACAGCGGGCGGTCAAGCTGCCGGAACGGCATGGCCAACTCGAAATCTGCCTGCACCTCACCCCAGCGAGACAGCTCCGCCGAGCTGACCGCCACCGGGTGCATGATCCCGACGGTGTGCCCACCCAGCTCCACCGGCTCGTCGGCGGCGTCCACCGCGGAGCCATCCTCATCCAGCCGGAACGTGGCGGTATGGGCCGCGTCGTCGGCCTCGGGGTACAGCCCCCACACCACGCCGCTGAAAAGGCTGCGCAGCAGGGGGTTGGAGATCACGAACTCCTCAAACTCATCCTCGGTCCAGCGGCGGTCGGCCATCATGGCCTTCTCGAAGCGCTTGATCTGGATCTGCGCGATGGCAGCCACCGTCTTCTTCAGGGCCATGAAATCCGCCTTGGCGTCCTTCGCGAGCTGCGGGTCGTCGGCCTTCAGCGGCGCGGGCAGCGTGCTGAGCACCTTGCCGGTGGGGCGCCCATCCTCGTCGAGGAGCCGCGCCACCAACTTGCCCTCGGGAGTGAGGTTGGCCCGGAACCGGCGGTGACCGTAGTCAAACTCGCGGGTGCCGCGCTCGTCCAGCCCGCCGTTGGGAATGACGCGGTCTTCCAGTTGGTCTCGGGTGAATCCCAGGCCCAAAGCAATCTCCGCCATGGCCTCGCCGGCCCGCTTCTTGATGCCCGCAAACTTCGACTTGTTGGCGATGCCGGAGATCTGTTGCAGTGCGGTATGCGTTCCCACGTTGCGCAGGGCGTCGAGGCCCTTGACGGAGCGTTGATGTTGGCTCTGGCCAGGCCATTCGCGGATGAGTGGCACCAGGCGGTAGACGAAGGAATCGCCTGCCACGGAGCCTGCGCCCACCATCATCCAGCTGTCCTTCGCCACGGCCCCGGAGGCCAGCCAATGATCCAGCAGAGCGACGGCGAACTCGTCCCGGCCGCGGGCCTCTGCCCGCTCCCGTACCGCCGCGACAAGAGGCTGATCCCGATCCATCGCGGCGAGAGCCTGCAGCAACACCTCAACCTCGGCGGGGGCAAGCACGGCGTCATCGACGGTGAGCGGCGGGAGGCCCATCACGGTCAACCCGGCGGGCAGCTTCACCTGCTTCACCGTTTCCGCGGCCTCCGCCCACCATGCAGCGGTGGGATGGAAGGCTGGGCGGCTCTTCTCCGCGAGGACCTCCTCTGCCACCTTCCGCACTCCCCCGGTGAGCCCAGGCAAGGCCTCGGTGAGCTGCTCGGTGGGCATGGTGCGCAGCACCGGCGCCAGGGGCGCGGCCTTCGTGGCGGTCAGGTCAGCCTGCAGCACCGCAGGCAGGTTGGCGGAAAGCCACTCGAAGGCGAGCTTCGGGTGCCTGCCACGCGCGGCATCAACGAAGAACGGGACAGCGCCCACCCCCGTCATGGAGACGGCCAGCATGTGCAGGCACGCCTCGGCTGGCGCCCGCTCCAACAGCTCCAGGCTCTTCAAGGCATGCGGGAAGCCCGCCTTGCCGGTGGCGATCAGCCAGGCCAGCAGGATGTGCGGTTCCTTCATCCGCGCCCCCAACCGGTCTGCCAGCGCCACCCGCTCCTCCGGCGTGGCGGCGGCCAGCACCACCACCTGCTGCTGCGGCTCCGGCGTCCTCTCTGCGACGAGGGCGCCGTCGTCGATGCCATGAAGGGCCTCGCGCACCTCTGCCACCCGCTCGCCTAGCGAGGCTGCGGCCACGAGAGCCTTGGAGTCAACCTTGAGCTGCCAACCGCCACCCTGGCTGATGATCTTGCTGGGGATGGGGAGGGACGCGTTCTTCCGCATGCGGGCCTGCTCCTCCTGGGGCAGGAGCGGCAGGACGACGCGGCAGGCCAGGGTGTCCAGCCTCGGGATGTGACCGTCGACGAACAACGACAGGTTGTCTTGTTTGTGGGGAGGCATGGTGCCACGCACTCCCAACGCCATCCGCACGCCCGGCGGCAGGAACACACCCACGTGCCGGGACTTGCCCACATCATGGAGGTAGTTCAGCCACCAGGTGGCCCGTTCCGCGGAGGGCAGCTTGGTGAACGGCGGCTCCGTGAACGTCCAGGTGTGCACCGTCGGCACCCACTGGGCTCCGAATGAGCCACCGTTGGGGTCCTTGTGCAGAGTGGCGATCCGCTTGGCCCTGGCCAGCTCCTGCTCCGGGTCGAACCGTTCAGTGTCATCCTCGACGGTGACCTCGGCGTTGAGGTTCATGGCCAGGTCGAAGGGCGTGACATTCCAGCCAATCTGATCTGGATCAGGATGCATCGTGAAGTGCGTCATGCGGCCAGCCTAGGTGGGCGCTGGGTCTACCGATCACACCGTTTCATCAGGCAACCTCGGATAAATTGCCGCCAGCACTGTGAGCACCTCGTTGACCACAGCTCTGGGCACGGCAGACCACGGCACTCGTGTCAGCCCCTTCGGCGGGCGCTTGTCCAGCCAGCCATAGCCCAGCACCTTCCCGTCAATCACGCCTTCCACCAAGTACACGCGCTTCACGGTCTGCGGCTCCTGGTCTGCCATCTGACCAATCAACAAGCCCGGCGAGAACTCGATCACAGCGGTGAGGTTCGCCGTCGGGAACTGCGCCCAGTACAGCGAATAGCCGCCCGCGTCCAGCACCTCGCCGCGCTCCCAGTCATATCTCGCAAACGCGCCAAACAGCCGCCCGGGCTGCGCGGCGTCGCGGGGAAGATCCTTCAGCTCCACGTCGTCGCCCTGGCTATCGGGGAGGTCATAGACGGGGCGGTCGAGCTGCGGGAAGGGCGCGGTCAGCTCGTAATCAGCCAGCACATCGCCCCACAGGGACAACTCCTCCGGGCTGAGCGCCACCGGATGCACAATCCCGACGGTGTGCCCGGCCAGTTCCACCGGGTCGTCGTCGGCGTCCACCGCCGTGCCCTCCTCGTCGAGGCGGAACGTGGAGATGTGAGCCGCGGCGGCATCTTGCGGATACAGGCCCCAGACCACGCCGCCCAGCAGGCCCCGGAGCAACGGGTTGGGCGCCAGAAACTCCGTAAACTCGCTGGCCGACCAGCGTCGGCCCGCCATCATGGCCTTCTCAAACCGCTTCACCTGCACCGGCGCCAGGGCCGCCACCGTCTTCTTCACCAGCATGAACTCCGCCTTGGCGTCCTTCGCGAGCAGCGGGTCGTCGGCCTTCAGCGGGGCGGGCAGCGTAGTCAGCACCTTGCCGGTGGGGCGCCCGTCGTCGAGCAGCCGGGCCACCAGTTTGCCCTCGGGCGTGAGGTTGGCCCGGAACCGGCGGTGACCGTAGCTGAACTCGCGGGTACCGCGCTCGTCCAGCCCGCCGTCGGGAATCACGCGATCTTCCAACCGGTCTCGAGTGAGCCCCAAGCCCTCGGCGATCTCCTCCATGGCCTCACGGGCCCGCTTCTTGATGCCCGCAAACTTCGCCTTGTTGGCGATACCGGAGATCTGCTGCAGCGCCATGCCTGTGCCCACGTTGCGCAGCGCGTCCAGCCCGTTGACCGCCCGCTTGTGTTGGCTCTGGCCAGGCCATTCACGAATCAGCGGCACCAGCCGAAACACGAAAGCGTCATGCCCCAGGCAGCCCGCACCGGTCATCATCCAGCCCTGCTTGGGGAGTGCTCCCTGCCCCAACCACAGGTTCAGCAACCCGACGGCGAACTCGTCGCGGCTGCGGGTGACGGCCCGCTCCCGCACGGCTGCCACCAGAGGTTGGGCGCGATCCGCCGACATCAGGGCCTGCAGCAGCACCCCCACCTCGGCGGATGCCAGCTTCACGTCATCGATGAGGAGCGGTGGCAGCGACGCGGGCGTGAGCCAGGCGGGCAGTTTGGCGCGCTTGACGGAGGCGGCAGCCTCCGCCCACCAGCCGACGGCCGGGTCCAGCGTGGGCAACTCAAGTTCGATGATGGCCTGCTCCACCACCTTCCGCACCCCGCCGGTGGTGCGCGGCAGCGCTTCGCGCAGTTCCTCAACCGGCACGGCCCGCAGCACCAGGGCAAGCGGCGCGGCCTTGGCGTCGGACAGGTCTGCTGCCAACACCTGCGGCAGGTGCGCGGTGAGCCATTCGGTGGCGATCCGGGCATGCCTCCCCGCGGCCACCTCAGCAAAGAAGGGAACGGCGCCCACACCCGTCATGGCGGGGCTGACCATCTGGAGGCAGGCTTCGGCGGCTGGCCGCTCCAGCGATTCCAGGCTCCGCACCGCGAGAGGGAAACCCGCCGCGCCGGTGGCGATGAGCCACGTGAGGAGGATGGGCGGCTCCGTCATGCGCGCGCCCAAGCGTTCTGCCACCGCCACCCGTTCGTCGACGGTGGGGGCGGTGAGCACCAAGGCCTGCTCCCGCGCCGGGGCGTGTTCGACGGCGAGCATGCCGTCGGTGATCTCGGCGAGGGCCTCGCGCACGTCGTCGTCGCGTTGGCCAAGCGATGCGGCGGCGAACAGCTCCTTGTCGTGCGCCTTGACCTGCCACGGGTAGGGTTTTTCGAGGAGGGGGCTGTGGATGGGCTGCTCGGCGGCCTCCAGTGCGAGGGCCCGTCCCTCGTCGGAGAGATGCGGCAGCACCACGCGCAGCGCCAACGAATCCAGCTTGGGGAGGTGGCTGAAGAGGGTGTGGCGTTCCTTCGTCACGGCGCGGGGTGATGTGCCCCGCACGGCCAACGCCAAGCTGACGCCGGACGGCAGGTCGACGCTCACCGTGTCCTGGTCGCCTACGTCATGCAGGTAGGTGAGCCACCAGGTGGCGCGCTCCGCAGACGGGAGGGTGGTGAACAGCGGCTCCGAAAACGTCCAGAGGAAAGGCTGTTCGTACCCAGCGCTGGCGCCCTTGTGCAGCGTGGCGATCCGCTTGGCCCTGGCCAGCTCCTGCTCCGGGTCGAACCGTTCAGTGTCGTCCTCGACGGTGACCTCGGCGTTGAGGTTCATGGCTAGGTCGAAGGGCGTGACATTCCAACCGATCTGATCTGGGTCGGTGAGCTGCGTGCGCGTCATGCGGACAGCCTAGGAGAGGGCGGGGTCTACCGGT
This sequence comes from Propionibacteriaceae bacterium, assembly GCA_030538315.1. Lineage (GTDB taxonomy): Bacteria > Actinomycetota > Actinomycetes > Propionibacteriales > Propionibacteriaceae > Arachnia. Next base: position 40,978 of record JAUNUF010000001.1, on the reverse strand, counting down.
CACGCGCTTCGGACCCGGTATTTGTCCTTTCGATGGGGTCACCCCCCTGAAAAACAGGGGGGTGCCCCCATCGAGAGGACAAATACCGGGTAGCACGCAGGGAGACGCTGCAGACCCACGCTGGAGGAGGGGTAGTCAGGCCAGTGGGTGGCCGAAGACCGACAGCAGCACGAGCGGCCAGACGGACTCTGGCGTGGGTTCCTCGGCCACCGCGCGGGCCAGGCCCGCGATCCGCACCGACCCGGCGGCCCCGGCCTCGCGGGCGAACTCGGCCCACCGTCGGGGATCCCGCCGCAGCCGTTCCAGCCCGGCGACAAGGGTGTCGCCGAGCACGCCGTCGAGCTCCCGCAGCAGGGCTCCGGGGCTGGTCAGCGGCTCATCGGGAGCCTCTTCAAAGCCCACGGTGAACTCCGACGGCGGGGCCAAGGCAGGCTGCAGGGACAACTCGTCGCCCATCAGCAACAGCGGCAGGAACGTGGCGCCGTGTTGCGACCACCGCCAGCGGCCCGCAACCACCAACTGCTCCGGCGGTTCGTCAGCCCAGCGAGTGAGCAGCTCCGCCGTCGCCGACACGTCCACCCGGGCGGTGCGCGGCAACGCCAGCCGCGCACGCGTGCCGTCGGCATCCGTCAGGTCTGCCACCAGTTCCTGCGCGCCGGGGTCAAAGCCCACCCAGCTGACGGTGGTGAACCGACAGGCGGCCAAGTCCGTGCCTGCCGCACGGTCATCCAACGCGGGCGGCAACCGCGTGTGGTGCGCGGCCAATTCGGCCACGGACCCCACCAGGAAAGGGGCACTCAGCGAGGCCAAATCAGCCTTGGGCATGTGGACGACGCGGCCCCGGCCCGGCGTGAAGTCACCGCTGCCAAAGCGTTTCCCGGCGGGCACCACCACCTGGCCGCCGCCCCACTGGCTGAAAGCGATCCCAGCCAACAAGCCGCCCGCCAGCCGGGAGGTGAGCGTGCGGTCCTCGTCGTCGATGCGTTTGGTGACGCGCAACGGGGAGCCGCTGCGGGCATCCACCAGGTGGGCGCGCAGCAACACCTGGTCGCCGCGTTCCAACACCTCGGTGCCCAACCCAATGAGCCGCGCCCTGGACACGTCTGTGGGCTGCGCCAACGCGCCGGCCACCAGCCGGTCTGGGATGCGCTCGGGGTGGGTGCCGCCCAGGCTGCTGACGCGTGCCAGCAGCTCGCCGGCCAGCGCCACGAGCCGCGCCGGGTCAAATGCGGTGGCCCGTTCGGTGTAGCGGGCGGCCTCCTCCAGCAGCTCCCCGATGAGATCCGCGACGTGCGGCAGCGCCGCCTGCTCCGAGCGGACCCGCAACCGCTGCCACGGCCCCTGCATGGAGCGATGGCTGGCCTCCACACCCACGCGCGCCAACTCGTCGAGCGCCGCCCGAATCTCCGCGAGGAGCGCGGTGTCTGGGGCCCAGGCGTCGCCGTCGACGGCGCGCAGCCCGGTGTCGCCGAACATCGCGCCGCGCGCAATGGCCACAGCCAGCGGCACGTGTGCGCAGGGGTCTGGGTCTCGGCAGGTGCAACGCACGTATTTGAGGTCTGCGCCTGCCAGGAACCGCACGGTCACCGGCGTGGGGTAGTGGATGCGCACCACCGTGAGCTGGTTGGTGAGGCCCACGTGCCCCAACGCGCCCTGCGCGAGCAGCCTGGCTGAGGCGCGCCGGACGGCGGGGTTGAGCGCTGCGTCGAGGGCATCGTCGGTGATGGTGCCCGGATCAAATGGTCCGGTGGGGTGGGGTTCCGGGTCTGGCGCGACGGCGGGGGCACCCTCCGCGGTGAGCCCGCCGTCGGCGTGGGCGGCCTGATAGGCCAGCACCGCCCGCACGATGTGCCTGCACCCGTGCCCGGCCAGGCACGTGCAGGTCCAGGCCTCGAAGGGGTGGCGGCTGAGGAGTTCGCAGCGCACATCGTCGGCGGCCTCAGCGATCACCGTGCCGTCGTCGCGCAACGTGAACGTGTGCTCCACCGTCTCCTTCTGGGCGCGACGCACGGTGCCGCGGTTGGTGAGATCCACCAGCGCAGCCTCCGAGAGGGCAAGAAGATCTGCTCTCACGCGATCACCTCCCCCACCCAGGCGGCCAACTCATAGGGGGTCATGACCCCCACATGCGCTCCCAGGTCAACCAACTCGTGGCCCAGGGAGCGATCAAAATCGGCCTCCCCGTCTTGGTTCAGCGCGCCCAGGATGAGCACTTTCGCACCCGCGGTGACCATGCCTGCGACGGCGGCCTTGAGCCGGGGCACGGAACCACCCTCGTACAGGTCGGTGATGATCACCACCATGGCGCGGCGCGGTTCAGTGATGATCGAGGCGCAGTATTCGGCGGCCTTGGCGATGTGGGTGCCGCCACCCAACTGCACCTTCATGAGGGTCTCCACCGGGTCGATGCTCTCGTGGCTGAGATCCACCACCTCGGTGTCGAACGCCACCAGGTGGGATTTGAGTGCGGGGATGCCGTGGAAGACGGAGGCGGTCACGGCCGAATGGATCACCGAATCCGTCATGGAGCCGCTCTGATCAACGGCGATGATGACCTGCCACCGTTCGGATTCACGCCGCGTGCGGGACACGAACAGCGGTTCGGCAATCACCAGGCCATCTGCCGTGTAGTGCTTCAGGTTGGCGCGGATGGTGGCATTCGGGTCAAAGTTGGCGGCCACCTTGAACCGGCTGCGTCGCTGCGGGTCCCGCTTGCCGGTGACGGCCTGCTTGATCTGTGGGCGCAGCTTTTCGATGAGCTGTGCCACGACGCGGCGCACGATGTCGCGGGCGGCGGCCAGCACGTCGTCGTTCATCAGGTGCTTGGTGTTGAGGATGGCTTTGAGGAGAGTCTCGGACGGTTCGATGCGGTTGAGGGTGTCGAGATCCGTGACCATGTCCACCATGCCGTAACGCTCCAGTGCGTCTGCCTGGAGGGTTTCGGCCACGCGGCGCGGGAACAGTTCGTTGACGGCGTTGATCCAGGTGGGAACCGTGAGCAACGAAGGCCCGCTTCCGCCTTGGCCGCCTTCTCCGGCGGCCCCGCCGTCGTTGGTTTCGCGGTCATAGAGGAACGCGAGCGCAGCATCCTGCTCCGCGGCCATGCCGCTGAGCCCGCCCATGGCCTCTGAGCCTTCGCCCAGGATGAGTCGCCAACGGGTGGTGCGCTGGTCGTCGGTCACGAGCTCTCACCTGCTCTCATCAACTCTAACCTACTCTAATCTGATTAGAGTTAGAGCTCTGGCAAGGACCAGGTGGCCCGAGGGTCCTGCTTCGAGGTACCGCGCCACTGCACTTCGTTGATCTGTTGCAGGGCCTTCAACGCCCGGATTGTTGCGGGCCTGGCCAGCCCGACGGCGTCGGCGATCTCGCCAGTGCCCATCGGTTGACGCACTGATCGCAAGATGCGCAACACGTCCTGCGCCCCGGTCGGCAACGACGCCGCAACCTTCTCGGAAAGGCGCGTATTTCCGAACAGGGTCAGCCGCACACTGCCCGATGTCTGCCGGTAGACAGGATCTTCCAGGCCGGACAGACGCATCTCGTCCACGATGCGGCGAATACCCTCGCCCCTTTCCTGGGTGATGCCCAGATCGTTGCAGACGCGCGCGATGCGCGGGTTGCGGGCATACCGAGCAATCTCAAGCGGTCGGCTGGGATCCACGACGCCAGGGAAGCGCCCAGGGCTTTCGATCTCAACCCGATCCGGAAACACGGCAACCCGAATGTGATCCCCGGCCATGCTGTACGAACGGTGGACCACCGCGTTGACAAGGCCTTCAAGCCACGCGTCACGAGGCACCACGGGCACCGGGCCGAAGCGGCCATCGTCGCGCAACGCCTGCCGCTTTGGCACCCACTCGTCCAACAGGGCGGTGGCCTGCCGCAGACTGGGCTCTATCGCCCCCTCGATGCGGACGTCGCCGCCCTCCATCACCGACTGTCTGGACCCAGTGCCAGCCTCAGAGCTCAGGTGTCGCAATACCCGGATATGGGCATGTGGCATGAGCTCCTGCGGATGCTCGTGGAACAGCAGATAGGCGGCAACGGTGACACCGCCCGAAGGCGTGAGCAGGCTGCGTGCCGCCAGCATCTTCGTATCCTCCAGCCCGCTTCCCATGCCGGTTCGCAACTGCGCCAGCAGCCCTGAATCCAGGTCGGCCACGGTCACATCCGCTACCGCCCTCGCCTCAAACTGGGCTGCACCCCGGTCATAGGCCAACTCTTCGCGTTGAGTTGCTGTGAGCTTGGTGATGGAATCCCCCACACGCAGGTAGCACTCGCCGTTGGTCGTTTCATGCAACGTGTCGCCTGGCGGCACATCAATCACAAGCAGCGTTCCGCCCGGAACTTCCACCTCATGGAACCGAGCCCGCGGCGGTGGCGCACAGTGGGTATGCGGCACCCGCCTCACCGCGTTGACACGGGAGGCGTAGTGGGAGGCATCTTCCACCACACCGTCGGACAAGCCCAGCACGATGAGGCCGCCCTCCGCGTTCGCGAAACCAACGATGGACCTGGCAAGAACCTCTGGGGCAACACGCAAGGACTTACGCTCCAGCCACTGGTCTTCACGAGGCCTTCCAAGGGCCTCCAACCTCTTCTCGGGGCCCATGGGCATCAGTACATCCGGCGTCGACCTCATCACAGATACTCTAACCTACTCTAATCCGATTAGAGTTAGAGTTCCCAGGAAGCGTTCGACGGTGGCCGCGGCCTCGGCCTCGAAGGCAGCCAACGCGATGGCATCCTCCCCGCTGCCCGCGAACGCCTGCAGTGCGGCGGCTCCCCGCTCCCCCAACAGCACGGACGCCACCCGAGCCCGGTCACGCGGCGAATACGCCGAGAACGCGCGGCGCAACCCCGGCACGGCGCCGAGGAACGAGGCTTCCGACATGGCGGTGACCACGCCGTCGAGCGCATGGATGAGATCCTCCCGGCGCAGCGCGGCCTCCCGTGCGACGGCGAGGAGCCCATGCACGAAATCCCCCAGCCGCTCCACCGGGTGGATGAGGAGGACAGATTCGGCCAGCTCACCGTCGGGTACGTGCCCACTGAGCCACCGCGCGCCCAGGGCTGCCCCACGAAGTGCCGCGGCCTGCTGCGTGTCGGTCACAACGGCGGCCAGCGCGTCGTCCCACACCTGAACCGGCAGGGCGAGTGCCTCAGCGGTGCGCTCCTGCGCATCTGCGGCTGTCTTGATGGCCGCGATCAGTGGATCGACGGCGGGCCCATCGGGCAGCGGGCCGAAGCGCTCCACCAACCGGGCGATCCGGTCGAATGCCACTGTGACGAGGGCGCCGATGTCGACTCGGCCGGTGGTGCGCAGCAGCGGGTCATAGCGGTAGAGCCGTAAGAGGAGGGCGAGTGCCTCGCCCAAGCCGCCGAGGTCGCCGGTGGTGGCCAGGATGGTGGCGGTGCGCTGCTGGAGGGTGTCGGCCAGCTCGTCCACACCGCACAGTGCCGCGCGCAGCATGATGGAGGCCGCCTCGCGCGGCTTCTCGTCGGCCCCATCCGCCGCATCGAGAAGGGCCGTGGTGACGGCCTCGTCGCGGGAACCACCGAAGCGGGCGGCTGCAACCAATTGGCCCTCATATTCGGGGGACCAGGTGATGCGCCACCGTTCGACGCCGTCAGCATCCGCGCTGGCAACGGGAATGCCCAACGGCACCTCCAACTCCTGGAGGCTGTGCAGCAACTGGGAGCGGCGCAGGCCGTCATCCGTGGTGAGGTCTGCAGGCTCCACCCGGGATTGCGGAGTGGGCGTCAGACCCAGCACGGCGATCTCGGCGGTGAGTTCGTGCACCAACGGCGGGCGGTGTGCATCGGGGTGGAGCGCGCCCAGCTTGGTGCCCCGCAGCGCCTCATGAACCCGCTCCACCAGTGGATGGTCCCCGCCGGAATCATCCTTGACGAGGGCGCCGATCACGCCGTCGAGGAGATCCGTGCGCCACAGTTGCGCATGGCCTCGGAGCGCCGCCAGGCCACGGGCGGTGGTCAGCACCGCTATGAGATCTGCCGCCGCCACGAACTTGCCGGCCTTGCGCAACTCCGCGGTGACGTGGGTGAAGAGCCGTTCGGCGGTGTCGGCGCGGCCCGCCAGCCGGTCTTCGTGCAGCGCGTCATAGAAGCCGGGGTTGGGTTGGCCAGCGTTGTAGCCCGTGAGCGCATCCAGCGCCTGGTAGGAGGTGGGGGTGAGCGCGATGCCGTAGCGGTCATCATCGGCGGGCGGCTCCCACCCCGGAGGGTCGACGGCGGGCTGGGCCAGTAGTTCGGTCAGGCCCGAGACGTGGGCGGCGCCGCAGACCACGAGCACCACGCCGTCGGCCTGGGCGGTGGCGGTGCGGATGCGGTCTGCCATGAACAGTTCCCGCAGCCGGGTCTCCTCACTCTCCGGCCCACGGAGCGCCTCGCCGAGGGTGTGCATGCGGGTGCGGTAATCCGTGAGGTTGAGCGCCGGGTCAATCTCCACCAGCTCATCGATGAGCACGTCGAGGGTGTCGACGCCGAACTCGGTGAGCATCCGTTCCAGCGCCTCGGTGCTCTCTGCGTGCCCTGCGAACCGGTTCTCCGCCTCCGCCACGTCGGCCAGCGCTGGCCATGGCAGGTCCATGAACTGGAACGGGATGCCGCGCTTGTCGGCTGCCCGTAGCGCGGCCCACTCCGGTGAGTATGCCGTCAGGGGGTAGAACGCGCTGCGCCGAGCAGCCCACCCCGCCGCCCCCCGCGGCAACTCGGGCCTCAGCGGGGCCCAGGAGTAGATCATCACCGGCAGGTCGTGATCCAGGGTGAGCTGTTCCAGGTGGTCGTTGTAGTCAGCAGGCCCTTCGATGAGGACGATGGCGGGCGGATCGGCGTCGATACGCTCCGCCACCAACCTCGCTGCCGCCGGCGAATGGTGACGCACGCCGAAGAACTCCACAATGCCCACGGCAATAACGTAGCGGCGCGTTCCTTCACCTATGCCGGTGTCCCGGCCTTGGCTATATGTGAAGGCCGGAACACATACGTAGGTGAAGGATTGGCAGTAGGGTCTCGGCGTGACCAGGCACCGCATTTTCGACATCAGTTTCGCCAGCATCTACCCGCACTACGTGACGAAGGTGGAGCGCAAGGATCGCACGGTGGCTGAGCTCCACGAGGTGCTGGAGTGGCTTACCGGCTACGACGATGCAGCGCTGCAGGCCGCCATCGCGGACGAGCGCACCCTGGAGGAGTTCTTCGCGCAAGCCCCGGCGATGCACCCGAATGCCACCCTCATCACCGGAGTGATCTGCGGCTACCGGGTGGAGGACATCGAGGACCCCCTGATGCAGCAGATCCGCTGGATGGACAAGGTGGTTGACGAACTGGCCAAGGGCAAGAAGATCGAGAAGATCCTGCGCGCGGGCTGAGCCGCCGCCGCTAGTCTCTGCCCATGCCGCGCATCATCCACACCGGCCAAGCGCTGGTGGACGCCACCGCCATGATTCCTGACCTGCCGCGCCGGGGGCAGAACACCATGGCTGCGGAATGGAATCAGCACGCCGGAGGGGCGGTCAACATCCTGGCCGCCGCCGCGCGCTCCGGGGCCAACGCCGTGCACGCGGGGGCCATCGGCACGGGTTCCAACGGCGACCTCATCCGCGCCACGCTCGAGGCCGAGGGCGTCACCTGGTCTGCGCCGGCCGTCGAGGGCAGCGACACCGCCCTGTGCGTAGTGCTCGTCGAACCCAGCGGCGAACGCACCTTCGTCACCACACTCGGCGCCGAGCGCAGCATCACCGTCGAGAGCCTGCAGACCAGCAACCCGCAACCAGGCGACCTCGTCTGCGTCACCGGCTACTCCCTGGCCATCGATTCCACCCGCGAGCCGCTCGAGGCGTGGCTGACCACGTTGCACGGGGGCGTCGAGGTGGTGCTCGACCCCGGAGCCGTCTTCGCCACCCTCCCCGCTGAGACCCGCCGTCGGATGATCGAACGCACCACCGTGTGGACGTCCAACCAGGAGGAGGCCGACGACTACCTCGCCGCCGTCGGTCAGACCCGCGCCGATCACCCCGGCTCCGCCATGGCCGACGCCGCGGCAGCGCTGGCCGAGGTACTGCCCGGGGTGGCGATCATCGTGCGGGACGGGCGCCACGGGTGTGCTGTCTCGGTGGGTGGGGTCACCGTCGACGTGCCTGGTTTCCCGCAGGAGCCCGTCGACACCAACGGAGCCGGCGATGCCCACACCGGAGTCCTCGTCGCGGAGCGCGCGAGAGGTACCGACTGGGTGGAGGCCTGCCGTCGCGCCAACGTGGCCGGCGCCATCACCGTGACCCGACGCGGCCCGGCCACTGCGCCCACGGCCCGGGAAATCGACGAGTTCCTCTCACAGCGCGCCTAGTCACCGCCGCACCCGGAGTGCCACAATGCGGCAATGACCGCAACACCCGGATTCGACGAGGCCACGAAGTCTCGCCTCATAGAGACCAACGGCATCGACATCATCGACGAATCGGAGCGCACCGCCAAGCCCCACGACCTGTTCTGGCCCTGGTTCGCCGCCAACGTGTCTGTCTTCGGCATGGGCTACGCCGCCTTCATCTTTGGCTTCGGCGTCTCGTTCTGGCAGGCGCTGATCGTCGCCTTGATCGGCATCCCCATCTCGTTCCTGCTGTGCGGCATCATCGCCATCGCCGGCAAGCGCGGCTCCGTGCCCACCATGGTGCTCAGCCGCGCCGCCTTCGGCGTGCACGGGCAGAAGCTGCCGGGCATCGTCAGTTGGTTCCTGTCGATCGGCTGGGAGACCTTCCTGGCCATCATGGCCGTTCTGGCCACCTCCACCGTCTTCGGCATCCTTGGCTTGGGCGGTGGCACGATGACGAAGGTCATCGCCGCCGTCGCCGTCGCGGCGCTGATCGTGGTGGCGTCAGTTCTCGGCTACCACACCATCATGAAGCTGCAGTCCATCCTCACCTGGGTCACGGGTGCCATCACCATCGTCTACATGGCGCTGACCGTCAGCCACATCGACTGGGCAACCGTGCAGGCCATCCCCAACGGCTCGCAGGCGCAGGTGGTGGGGGCGCTCACCATGGTGATGACCGGCTTCGGTTTGGGCTGGATCAACATCGCAGCAGACTGGTCGCGCTACCAGCACCGCGACGCCTCCAACGGCTCCATCGTCTTCTGGAACACGCTTGGTGGCTCCGTTGCGCCCGTCATCCTGGTGATCTTCGGCCTCCTGCTGGCTGGATCCGACCCCGAGCTCAGCGCAGGCATTGCAAGCGACCCCATCGGTACGCTGGCCACCATCCTGCCCATCTGGGTGCTCATCCCATTCTGGCTCACGGCCGTGCTCGCGCTGGTCTCCGGCGCGGTGTTGGGCATCTACTCCTCGGGCCTGACGCTGCTCAGCCTCGGCATCAACATCCCCCGCCCCGCAGCAGCCGCCATCGACGGCGTGATCCTGACCATCGGCACCATCTGGGTGGTCTTCTTCGCGGAGAACTTCCTCGGCCCCTTCCAGAGCTTCCTGCTCATCCTGGGCGTGCCCATGGCATCGTGGGCTGGCATCCTGATCGCCGACATCATCAGCCGCAAGCGTCCCTACGACGAGCTTGCCCTGTTCGACGCGAACGGACGCTACAAGGCCTTCGACTGGACCTCCATCGGCACCCTCGTGATCGCCACCATCATTGGCTGGGGCTTGGTCATCAACCAGTTCGCAGGCGACGCACCGTGGGCCAACTGGCAGGGCTACCTGCTCGAGCCGCTGGGCCTCGGCAAGCGCGTCGTCGACGCGGGTGTCGAGTCCTGGGAGGGCACCTGGCCGTGGGCCAACCTCGGCGTGCTGCTGGCGCTGGTGCTGAGCTTCCTCGTGACGCTCATCGCCCGCAACGGCACCATCAAGCGCCAGGAGGAGCGGGCATGACGGATCCCTGGTTGGTGATCATCGACCCGCAGCGCATCTTCGCCGATCCGCAGTCAGACTGGGGATCCCCCATGTGGCCGGAGGCTGTGGCCCGGATCCGTGAGCTCATTCCCCAGTTCGAGGGCCGGGTCATCATCACGCGCTGGGTGCCGCCGGAGAATGGCCACCGCGTGGGTTCCTGGGATGCCTACATGCAGGCGTGGCCGTTCGCGGATCGGCCTGCTGATGACCCGTACTTCGACCTGGTCGACGAACTTGCCGATGTGGACGCCGTCGTGCTCGACGCCCCCACGTTTGGCAAGTGGGATGTGTTGGCGCCCATCGTGGGCGAGGCCGCCGAGCTGGTGATCACCGGCGTCTCCACCGACTGCTGTGTGGTCTCCACCGTTCTGCCCGCAGCCGACGCTGGCGCCACGCTCACCGTCGTCTCCGACGCCTGTGCGGGCTCCACCCCCGAGAACCACCAGGCCGCGCTCACCGTGATGGGCCTGTACCCACCGCAGGTGAGCGTCGTGACATCGGCAGAGAGGGCTAGAACCTAGTCGTTGGGGCCTTCGACAGTTTCGCGTGCCTTCTCAATGAAGCGGTCGAAGTCGCTGACGAACTCTGCGTCCTGACGGGCGCGGAAGGTTCGATACTGCTCCACCGCATGTCTGTCGGCCACGTCCTTAGTAGTCAGCTGCCGTGGCGTAGATGTCGGTGATCTTCTGGTAGAAGCGTCGCTCGGACATTCGGATCTCTGAAGTCACGCAGCACCCGAGTGGCCCACTGGCGAAACTGCGTTGCACGCAAGGAGTTGACGCTGTCGAGATTCGCTCTAGTTTGAACAGAATCCAAGGCTCAAACTTGAACACGAGACCCGGTGCACAACATCGCTGCTTCAGACGAGTTCTACGGCGACTACTTGGGTCTTCATCACGAGGACTTGGGCCTGGATTGGGTCACGCGATACGTCACCACCTCGGGACAGCAGCTGCAACTGATGACGGCCGACGACTCAGGTGCCGACACCCCGGTCATGTCGGTTGCGGTTGATGACGTGGATGCCGCGTTCGAGGAGGCAGTTCGACGCGGCTACGAGATCGTCCATCCCTTGTCCGATGAGCCATGGGGAGTCAGACGATTCTTCGTGCGCACTCCCGGTGGGCATGTCGTCAACATCTTTCTGCACCGCGAATAGGTTTCCACCGGGCATGAAGTGATGCACCGCTACTTCTACGAACTCACGATGAACGGATACCCCGTGAGCCCTTGTCCGCAGGAGAACAGGATCCCGGGTGCGGCTAGGCAGGACACACATGAGGTGCCTCTGGACACCCTGGAGAAGGCCCATGCCTTCGCAGGAGGGGCCTGATGATCAGCGCGCTCATCGACGAGTAGTCGCCCATATCGCACACCGCACGGCACTGGCCAGGTGGTGGTGGGGATCGACATCATTGTCGAGCCGCTCTACTTTGTCCAGGTTGCCGCGTGGGACATTGAGCAAGGTGCCGTTTGTTACGCAACTGGACAAAGCAGTGCCTAAGCTCGGCCTAGCGGCCACGGTCCGCTTCCTTTCGGAGTTGGTCAGCACCCACGCCCAGACGTCCCGCTACCCAATAGCGAAGCACCAACAGGTTCTCCCGATAGGTTCTGAGTTGATCAGCGGTATCTGGAAGATCGTTGTCTGGGTGTTTGGTGCCTCGGTAACAATCGTTCGAACGCGCCTGCCAGTCTTTCCAATTGGCGAGTGGGCTGACCACGAGATTCTGTTGGATCTCTTTCAGGGCACGCAAATACGTGACTTCCCGCTTCCGTCGACCGGAGATCCTGCCTGCCTCAAGCGCCAGTTGATACCCGAGAGCTTCCAGAGCGATGCAGCTCTGAACAAGCCGTGTCTCCAGATAGGCATCCTTCTGATCCAGAAGCGCGACAAGTGGACCCATGGCGCGGTGATAGTCCTTGATCAGCCTCAACCAGGCGGCCACGCCTTTGGTGCCTATGTCGCTGAACCTAAACAAGTAGTCAAAGGAGGCCGGCTCTTCGGATCCCATCGGCAGGCGCGAAGTCACGACCTGATTCCACGCATCACCCAGTTTGTTGCCCGCCATGGCCCTTTCAGGATCGTCTAGGCGCTGGACCTCAATTCGGGAGAAGCCAAGTGGGCGCCAAGCAGAAATGGAGAGTAGATCTCTGATGTGGCGGTGGAGCCCGGGGTGGTCGCCCCAATCAGCTGGTCGCTTTCTATGTGTGGTAATGGCAAAGCGGTCGAGTACGGAGACGGATCGTCCATGGCCAGCATTCTCGGTGGCCCAACTCGGACTCAGGGAGAGGTTCAAGGATCTGCTCAGGCGGATGTTCTCAGGGCTGCGCAGAAACACGTCCCACCCCAAATGTCTGCCTTCCGGGTTAGATATCGGTTCCATCGAGACACTACTGAGGTCAGTCCATGATGCTAACGCGGGGAGTTCGGTGCGTAGACCGTTGATTTTTGAATAGCGAAGGTGCGTGGCTCCGAGCACCGCGAAATCTGCAGTCAGCCGTCCAACGCCTGCGAAATTAGAGAAACTGGCCCCGAGGACTCTTGAGCGGACAAGTCCCACTGGTCCGTTGTGATCGAGGTAGAGCATGTGTTCGGGAGGAAGATAGGAGAACTTCGTTCTGTTCGGGTCGTCTCCAACATGGGCTGACCCAACGAACCAACGCCAGTATGGGCTTTCGCGACCCATCGTCCCCTCCAATGGGAGGGTTAGTTGGATGCGATCCCCGACGTTCTCCAGCATTACGGCTGCCTGGGGTGTTTCGGGTTGCCCGTCGATGAGCCACCCGACTCTCGGCTTGTTAACTTCTAAGCGATTCATGGCAAGGGCGTGGGCTGTGTCGGCAGAAACCAGGTGCGAGCATAGATCCGCTCGGCGCTGAGGTTGACTGTAAGGCCCTAACTGGGCCGTGGCTGCCGAAGTCGAGTGCGGTGTCGGGCCGCCGGCCAGTAACAAATGACAACGGACTAGAAGAGTTGATGCTGATCCCCTCGGTCTCTGATGGGCGGGGGTGGGGGCTGATTCGATGCAACGGGGGGAATGAAGGCCTCGATCATTTGGGAATTGCTGGCGTAGCGTCTAGGGCCCACCCGACTTACAAGTCCCATCTTGGATAGCGCATTCAGGTCGCGGGCGGGAGTTCGATCGCCAGTTTTCGCGTACAGACGTGCGAGCCGGGGGGTCAATTCCACTGCTTCTTCGGGTGAGACCGGACGATCTGGCATTGCCAGTGCAAGAGCTCGCTGTCGGCTTCTTGCATCGGTATTCGGTTGATTCTGAAACTGCTCGAAGACAAAGCTCTCCCAATGCACAACTAGACTTTGGCGCTTGACTTCGTCTATTTGGCCGCGTAGGCCATCCACAAAGCCTCCGAGGGAATATCCGATGAACGCCCGAGGTGACTCGCGAGCTGCATCGAGGGCCCTATAATAGGCCTCTCGGGTCATGTTGTAGTGGTTTGACAATAGGTTGGTTGCAACAATGGGTACGACGCCGGACTCTGACAGAATCTGTACTTCAATTAACCGCGCCAGGCGTCCATTGCCGTTTCCGAACGGGTGGATCCATGCTAGGTACAGGTGTGCAAGAATCGCGGAGATGACGGCCGCGACGAACCGTGTCTCTAGGGAATTGTCCACTGGCTGGCGTATGCGATCTAGCCAGTTGACGAACTCGTTAAGCAGGGGTTCGACGTCAAGGGACTCTGGCGCTCGGTAGCTGTTCACTCCTACCGGGTATGTGCGGATCTCGCCTGGCCTCACGTGTGCTGGCTGCTCCGTGTCGCGAAGAAGGAGCTCGTTCATGCCGCACAAGAAATCTGTGTCGATGGGGAGGCTGCGGCCCTCTGCCAGCGCCGTATCGATAATGGTCACTGCCTCCAGGACATTCTTGAGTTCCTGTTCGAGGTAGTGCTGGGAGGACGGAACCCCCGTGGCTTCTCCTGCGACCAGTTGCTCGGCTGTCTCTTGTGGGAGAGTGTTGCCCTCGATCGCTGTCGTCGCATGAACCCCCCGAGCCAAGTAAATCTGGCTGAGGTGGTTTGCAGCCGCAGGCTTGAGCGGTATCCCTGATAAGTGTTCGCACTTCGACATGGCTTCTCCGAGCTTGATCCAATCGGCGGACTGGAGTGAGTCGAGTTTCATCTCGAACGAGATGAATGGGTGACTGGAGGCTCGGAACATGGCCCTACGATACGGAACAAGCTGAGGTGCTGACAAGCCCTCTCGCCTTATCGACCCCTTGCTTCGTCCATTTGTGCATCCAAATTCTTTGGCCTGACCAGCCTTGCGATCTCAGATGGGTTCACGCCGGTTGCCCGGCGAACAACTCCGCCTGCTCCAACACCAACTCGACCGCTTTCTCCTCCAAGTCGGGCGGGTATCCGTGTCGAGCCAGCAGTTTTCGAACCTTGCTTCGGATCGCGGCTCGCACTGAGTCCTTGTGCTGCCAGTCGATGGTTACGGAGTTGCGCACGGAGAAGACCAGGTCCACTGAGATCTTCTTCAGTTTCTCGTCGCCCATCTCCAACACTGCTGCTTGGTTCTGCACGATGGCGTCGTAGAACGCCGCCTCGTCTTCCCGCAGTCCGAGTTGCTCGTGGCGCTTGGTCTGGTCGCGCATGTCCTTGGCCATCCGCACGAGCTCGGCGATGATCTCGGCCGTCGTCAGGGAGCGGTTGGTGTATTTGTTGACCGCCTCTTCCAGTTGCTCGGAGAACTTTCGGCTCTGCACGACGTTCTTCCTGGACACCGAACGGATCTGGTCATTGAGCAGCCGACGGAGCAGTCCGATCTGCAGGTTGGGCTTGTCGCGCTTGGCCAGCGAGTCGAGGAACTGGTCGGACAGGATCGATAGCTCCGGCGTCTCAACCCCGGCGAGTTTGTAGATGTCGACAACTTCGTCGCCGGCCACGGCCTCGTTGACTAACTGTCCGATTGCGGTGTCGACGTCGACGGCTCCCGACCCGCCTCGCCCGGCATCGGGGTTCTGGATCTTGAGGATCGCGGCCCGGACGTCGGTGAAGAGGCGGGTGTCGTCGTGGATGGCCGCGGCCTCGTCGCGTGACCCGCACAGGGCGTATGCCTTCGCCAGCGCCAGCACTTGGTCCAGGTACCGCTTGGTGCGGTCCGGGTCTGACATCACGAAGTCGAGTACCTTCGCATGTTCGGCCAGTCGCTGCCCGGGCGGGAGTGCGGGGCTGGAGTTGAAGGGGCAGCCGTGCAGGAGGGCGCGGACGATGTCGTACTTCTCCAGCATCGCGTCGACCAGTTCCTCGATCGGCACGCCGGCCTGATCACGGTCGCTCGGTGAATACTCCACCAGCGCGTCTTGCAGGTTGGAGAAGACGCCGATGTAGTCGACGACGAGGCCGCCGGGCTTGTCGCGGAAGGTTCTGTTCACCCTGGCGATGGCCTGCATGAGCCCGGCGCCTTGCATCGTCTTGTCGACGTACATGGTGTGCATTGAGGGGGAGTCGAAGCCCGTCAGCCACATGTCGCGGACGATCACCAGTTCGAGCGGATCGTCGGGATCCTTGGCACGATCCTTGAGGTCACGGCGCACTTCCTTGGGGTGGATGTGCAGCTGGAAGGCCTGCGGGTCTGCAGCCGAGCCTGTCATGACCACCTTGATTCGGCCCTGTTCTGGGTCGTCGCTGTGCCATTCGGGTCGTAGTGCCACGATCTTTTCGTATAGCCGAACGGCGATCCGTCGGCTCATCGCCACGATCATGCCCTTGCCCAGCATCGCGGCGCGGCGCTTCTCCCAATGCTGAACTAGATCGGCAGCGATCAGATCTAGCCGCTCCTCAGCACCGACAATCGCCTCAAGCCGAGCCCACTTCGACTTCGCCTTGATCGCCTCGTCCTCATCGACCTCGGAGGTGATCTCGTCGGCCAGATCGTCGAGGGCGTCACGGTCGTCTTCGCTGAGTGCCACCTTCGCCAAGCGCGACTCGTAGTAAATCTTCACCGTCGCCCCGTCCTCGACGGCGCGGGTGAGGTCATAGACGTCGATGTAGTCACCGAACACTGCGCGTGTTGATTTATCGGTCGATTCAATCGGCGTGCCGGTGAACCCCAAGAACGTCGCACCCGGCAGGGCGTCGCGCATGTGTTTGGCCAAGCCAGTCCGGATTTGCCCGGTGGCGGTGAGCGCCTGCGAGAAGCCGTACTGCGAGCGGTGGGCCTCGTCGGCCACGACGACGACGTTGCGGCGGTCGGTCAGCACCGGATTGGAATCGTCCCCAGCCTCCGGGGCGAACTTCTGCAAAGTCGTGAACACGATTCCGCCGGATGCCCGCCTCAGCAGGGTCCGGAGGTCGGATCGAGAGTCGGCCTGCACGGGCTGCTCGGGGAGGATCGTCGCCGGGGCGAACACCTCGCCGAAGAGTTGGTCATCTAGGTCGTTGCGGTCAGTGAGGAACACCAGTGTGGGGTTGTTCATGCGGGGATCGCGCATGATCTTGGCCGCGTAAAACAGCATCTCCAACGACTTGCCAGAGCCCTGGGTGTGCCAAACGACGCCGCCGCGCCGGTCACCCGACGGTGAGGCCGCCTCCACCGTCGACTCCACCGCGGCGTCGACCGCCCAGTACTGGTGGTACTTCGCAACCCGCTTGACGAGCCCCTTCGGCTCGTCGGAGAAGACAACGAAGTTCTTCACGATATTGAGGAACCGCGACGGCTCGAACACGCCCTTGATGAGCACCTCTAGTGCCGGGACGCCCGAAACGACTTCCCTGCCGTCGATCGTCTTCCACGGCGCGTAATGCTCGAAGCCGCCGGAGAACGAGCTCATGGCAGCGCTCGTTCCGTCGCTGATCACAGTGACTGCGTTGGGCACGAACACCGCGGGGATGTCGTGACGGTAGGTCTGCACCTGGTTCCACGCGTTCTTCAGCGTGGCGTGCTCATTGCCCGGATGTTTGAGCTCAAGGAGGCCGAGCGGGATGCCGTTGACGTAGACGAGAACATCAGGGCGGCGGGTCTTGTTACCGACGATCGTGAGCTGGTTGACGGCCAGCCAATCGTTGTTGGTGGGCTCGTCGAAGTCGATGAGGCGGATCTGCACGGTGCGCACCGAGCCGGCGGCATCGCGGTACTCGACGGGCACGCCATGGATCAAAAGTCCATGGACGCGGGCGTTCTCCGCCAGTTCGTTCTGGCTTTCGGCACGCTGCAACCGCTTAATGGCCTCGTCAGCGAGGTACGGGTGCTCGGGATTCAGCCGCTCGATCGCCATGCGGAGTCGAGGGGGCAGGTAAACCGACTCGAAAGAGGTGCGCTCCGCATCCGGGCCGGAGGTGGCTAGCAGTGGCCCGAAGGCAGTGGCGTAGCCGATCTCGCGTAGGTAATCGAGGGCGGCGAGTTCGACGACGGTCTCGTTGAAGCTGGTCACCTTCATCACTAACGCCAGTACTTGCTCGGAGGTTGGTGCATGGGATTCGTCAACTCGTAGCGCTTCCCGTTAGGGGAGATCGCCGTGATCTTCACTACGTGCTGATTCGGCAGAGCGCTCAGCTCTCTCATGATCGGTCGCATCGCAGCACTCACGGAGGCCACGGCCAGCGCCAGCCCGTCCATCCCGTCGCGGATTGTGTAGGAGATGTGGTGGAGGCGAGACCGTCTGATGGCGTCACACTCATCAGGGTCGTTGAACTGACCACGATCGTTAGTCAGGATGGCGTCGAAACCCTGACGGTTAGCGTCCGCCAGCAAGGCGAGATCCTTCTTCCCCTTCCACTTCAGGTCCTCGACGTGGATGACGTCATGCTCGATGAGCAGTCCCTTGAGGGCGTTGGCCATTGGGGCAGGCACCAACTCGTCGAGTAGCAACTTCACGCGGCGCGGGCATAGTCAATGCGGTCAGCCAACTCCGCGGCGCCCTTCACCGCCTCGGCCGGAACTCCCGGGTAGAACAGCTGGATCGCTTCGAGTGATAACCCGTCACGTGCCAATCCGGCGATGAGGTTGAACGGAATGCGGGTCCCATCCACTACAGGAATTCCGCCACAGATCTCGGGGTCGACGAGAAGCCCGTCGGCTGGGTGAGTGAAGTCGGGGACCTCATCACCGTGCAGGTTGACGAACGGTCGGAAGATATCTTCCATGACCAGCCGGTGGCTGTATTGGCCCGGCTCGCGACCGACATCGACTATCTGGCCGTCATCGTCGAAGTAAGCGATGGATCGTTTCTCGGGAATCGGACGCAGGGTGCGCTCCGAGAGATCCTTCCCATCCGTGACGTTTTCCTCGAGCCACGTCACCATCCGACGAATCGTCTGCAGCGAAACCTGCTCTCGGAGGTGAGCGAATGTGCGGAGAACGATGAGGTCGCGGTAGGAGTAGAGCGCTCGCGGCTGCGAGGCAACCCCGGGCTTCAAGAGCGGGGGCTCGCCCTCACGAGCGCGCCTCCAGTAACGCAGTTGGGCTTCGGTGGCGCCACTGAGGAAGGCGGCCATGCGTGCGGTGTAGGCCATTACATCCCCCTCTGCCGTTGGATCAAGTTAAGTCTGCCACCGTTGGCGGACAATTCAGTCTAACTGGGCGATCAGTCGAGCGTGCCTTCGCCACATCGCATTGTGCGGCCTTGATCAGTGCCGGATCTCCTGTGGCGGCGGCTTCGTCGAGGTAGGCCTTCATGTCTTGTTCGGTTTCAAGGAACTCGACGGCGCTCCAGTGGCCTACCTTGACGGTCATGCGCCCTCCTCAAGCTGGGCGGCGGACTCGATGACTTCTGCGCCGACCGCGGTTTCAACAGTATCGCGGGCTTCGGTTACGCGAATTCGGCCAGAGAGGAGCTCTGGGAGCAGCGTGTCGCGGAGCCCTGACAGTTTGCGGGACTCAACCTGAAGCTGTGCGGCCTTTGCGTGCAATGGAGCGAGCTGGGCGTCAAACTGTTGCAGGGCCGATTCTTTGGGGACCTCGACAGGAAGCGCTTTGAAACGGCCGCGGCTGATCTCGAGGAAGGTGCTTCCGTTTGCCTGGGCGATGAACTCCGGGACGCGGGATTGCATTTCCTCGAACAGGAACCAACGGTGCCACGGCTCGCGCGGACGTACGGCTATGAATCCTTGATTCGTGGCTGCCGGTACTTGGTTGAGGGCAAAGGCGCCGATTGTGGCGCGTGATGTCATCAAGATGGTTCCGGGCGGGTGAAGGGTGGCGGCGCAGCTGGCTAGCCCTGCCTCTGTGATTTTGCGTGAGCTGTCGAAGAGGTATGGGGCATCAAGTGCGGTTACGTCCGTCGGCGTTACCCAGGTGAGTTCGCCCTCCCAGTGTTCAGGATTTGTTGTTCGGGGGGTTGCCCCACCGTAGACATCGGCGAAGGCTCCGAAGGTCGTCGGTTCGAGCGAGACATGCGCCTGCCGCCAGGCTCGGAAGTGGGCGCGCCGCAGTTGGCCAATAATGTCCGTCGCGCGCCGGTTCGACTCGATCTTGTTGTCGAGGGCGCCGAGGGTTGCGGCGATGGCGCGCTGCTCATCAAGAGGCGGACGCATGATGGGAACTTGCGCAATGTAGTTACGATTTAGCATTGGCTGGACGCTTCCAGAGTTGTAACCGCTTAGGTCCGTTCCCATGAACCAGTAGTAGGCGAACTTCGGGTCGTTCCCGCGGAGATCCTTCGCATACAGAACTGTATTTAGGGGCCAGTAATCTGCGTCTGACCATGTTGGTCGGCCAAGGTTTGTTGCCCGGCCAACGACGAAGCCCGGTCCTTGGACCCGGGCCTCATTGTGAAATCCCGTGGACTCCCCTGACGACAACACCTTGATGTTTCCTGGACGTCTTCGTGAGTAAGGAAGGTCAAAGCCACGCTGCAGAGTGATGAAGTCGGCGAGAGGTACCTGATCCCAGCCTTGTGGCAGCATCATGACTGGCGCAGCCCTGCCAGTTGTGAACGGACTTGGGCTTCTAGCTCGTCCCCGCGTTCGAACTCGTTCAGCAACTCCTGCGTCAGCCGGGCTATCTTCTCGTCGATCGGCTCCACGTCGTCCTCAGCTTCCTCGGTACCGACGTAGCGGCCGGGTGTCAGGACGAAGTCGTGGTTGGCGACCTCATCCCTGGTCGCTGACTTCGCGAAGCCCGGCACATCCTCATACCCGCCGTCGTGGTCGCGCCATGCGTGGTAGGTGTCAGCAATCTTGGCCACGTCGTCGTCGTCCAACACCCGGATCCGACGGGTCTCCATCCGGCCGAGGCCGCGTGCGTCGATAACCAGCACCTCGCCGTCGCGCTTGCGGTGGCCGTTTCCGCGGCGTTCCTTCGAGACGAACCACAGGCACACGGGGATGCCGGTGTTGAAGAAGAGTTTGTCGGGCATAGCGACGATGCAGTCGACAAGATCGGCTTCGACCAGCTTTCGGCGGATCTCACCCTCGCCGCTGGTCTTGGAGCTGAGTGATCCGTTGGCTAGCACGAAGCCTGCGGTGCCACTTGGGGAGAGGTGGTGGATGAAGTGCTGGACCCAGGCGAAGTTGGCGTTGCCTTGGGGTGGGGTGCCGTATTTCCAGCGGGGGTCGTTCTCGAGTTTCGGGTCCCACCAGTTGCTGACGTTGAAGGGTGGGTTGGCGAGGACGAAGTCGGCGCGGAGGTCGGGGTGGAGGTCGGAGGAGAAGGAGTCGGCGGAGCGGTCGCCGAGATCGGCTTCGATGCCTCGGAGGGCGAGGTTCATCTTGGCGAGTTTCCAGGTGGTGTCGGTGAACTCTTGGCCGTAGACGGAAATGTCGTCGCGCTTGCCACCGTGAGCCTTCACGAACTCGGCTGACTGGACGAACATGCCGCCCGAGCCACAGGCGGGGTCGTAGACGCGGCCCTTATAGGGCTGGAGCATTTCGACGAGGGTCTTGACGACGCTGCGCGGGGTATAGAAGGCGCCGGCGTCCTTGCCGGTCTCCTTGCCGGCGAACTGGCCGAGGAAGTACTCGTAGACGCGGCCGAGGACGTCGTCGGAGCCGTGGTCGTCGGACTCGGTGAAGCCGATGGAGCCGATGAGGTCGACGAGTTGGCCGAGTCGCCCCTTGTCGAGGCCCTCGCGGCCGTAGTTCCGGGGGAGGACGCCCTTGATGGAGGGGTTCTCCTGCTCGATGAGGTCCATGGCGTTGTCGATGATCTGGCCGATCTCGGGCAGCTTTGCCTTGGCTTGGATGGCATCCCAGCGGGCGTCGATGGGAGTCCAGAAGACGTTGTGGGAGGCGTATTCGTCGCGGTCCTCGAGGAACTCGGCGTGCCGGGAGGCGTCGGGGATGTAGTCGTCAGAGTTGGGATCGGACAGGGAGGAGGCGAGGTCCTGGCGGCGCTCTTCGAAGCGGTCGGAGATGTACTTGAGGAAGACGAGGCCGAGGACGACGTGTTTGTACTCGGATGGCTCTTGGTTACCACGCAGGGCGTCGGCTGCGTCCCAGAGTCGCTGCTCTAGGGTCTTGGTGTTGGTCGCCTTCTTGGCTTTCGTCGCCATTCGCTGCCGCACTCCTCGCCTTAGCAATCATTAGGGTTCGAGGACAGGCTACCGGCCCTCAGTCAGGCAGCCCGCTGAGCTTTGACCAACGTTGCCAGACCTCACTCGATTGCTGCCGCTCCGCCGGGCAGTGATCAAGCCAGCGTTGAAGCACTGCGATCTCTTCGGAGTGCTGCTCGAGCTTTCGGTGGATGATTGCGGCTCGGATTGTGTACCAAGGCGCAGGTTCGCGGCCCATTCTCGTTGGGTCCTGCTCAGCTCCTTGGATCGCCAAGTAGCAGAGCGCGAGTGCGTCCGCCAGCCGGTCTTCCCGCTTCAGCTGCTTGATCGGCTCGACAGTCTCTAGGAAGTGGACACCGTCGACGAACCCCTTCCCAAACTGTTGTTGGCGGTGGGGATCATTGTCGGCCAACCCCTCCCACGCAAGCGCTTGGATCTCGCGGTGCCGCTCTGCCGCGCGGTCGAAGGTCGTCACGGGTGGACGATTTTGACGACTGTGCTTCCACTCCGGTTTCCCTTGGCCGAGCCATACCCATGCATCGAGCCTCGGGTCCTTGGGAGTATCCGAAGCAAAGAACTGGGCGGGCACTTGGACGGGTACGTGAAACTCGACCTTGAGCATATGGGTGGCTGAAGTGGGCAGTGCGCCGATCTGCCCTGATTCGTGGAGGACGTCTATCGCCTCGGGACGATGTTCGTCCGCTGGGTGCTTCTCGAGCGTTACCAGACGCTCAGCGTAGCCCTCTTCGGCCAGGAGTTCTTCGGCCAGTTTCGAGGCCAAATCGCGGCAGAACGTAGTTGTACCTGCCACCTGAACCAGAGGTGCATGCAGCGCTGCGACCCTGAAGACCGGTGGTATGTGTTCTTGTGGCTCAGGCGCACCGACCGTCTCAGCTGCAGCTGGCTCCCAGCGGCCGAACAGACTTCGCAGAAGACCCATGGTCAGGACCCAACCGCGGGGAGGTGGCGGACGTATCGCATGCTCGCTGCCTTTCACGGGAGGTCAACCACCAGCCTACCGACAGGGAGTCACAGTTTGAGAGAGCCTCAGTAGCCGGGGCACGCGGACGATTCCCACACACGCCTGCCGGGCTCCATCGTTCAATCGGCCGCCAGGTAATCACACCCCTGTAATTATCCCCACCTGTGGGCAAGCTTGTGGACAACCCCGGTCAGTTACCCACAGCCACGCTCAAGCCGGCACCGTTCCACGACATCTCGCTCAGGTCTGCCACGACGGCGTCAGGCACCTCGTCGCCAAAGCCATGGCTCCCAACCCCCACCACATATCGCACCCCAGCCTCGCGACCCGCGCGGATCCCCGGAGCCGCGTCCTCGACGACGACGCACTCGCCGGGCGCGAAGCCCAACCCACGAGCAGCCGCCAGGTAGCCCTCAGGATGCGGCTTGCCGTGCGTCACCCTGTCTCCCGTGATGAAGACCTTCGGAATCTGGATCCCAGCAGCGGTGAGCCGCGCCGTCGCCAAGGGCACCGAGCCCGACGTGAACACAGCCCAGCGATCCTCGGGAATCGACGCCAGCAACTCCCGCGCACCTGGAATAGCGCCGGTGCCAGCCGCATCCTCCAACTCGATCGCGTCGATCAGCGCCAACGCCTCGGCCCGCTCCACCAGGTCTTCCACGAACAAGGCGACTGTGTCTTGGGAGCGCCTCCCATGCAGCGCACGCAGGACGGCGGCCGGCTCCACACCCACCTCAAGCGCCCATCTCGTCCACGATTCGTCGATGATCCGCGCGGAATCCACCAGCACGCCGTCGCAGTCGAACAGCACCGCGGAGCAGGTCAGCACGGTCATAGGAACCGCACCCAGTTCGGGCCCTCGCCTGTCTCCAGACGGCTCTGCAGCACCAGGTTGCCGTCGTCGTAGATTCGGTACAGCGACGCATGGCCGCTCCGCTCCCCCACCACGACGACGTGCTCACCGTCCGCCGACACCGCCAGCCCGCGCGGCTGAGTCTCCGTGTCCGTGATCACCACCGGGCCGCTCAGCGACCCATCCGCCAGCACCCGCACTGCGCCCACCGTCGATTCCGTGCGCTCCGAGCACACCAACCATCGCCCGGCCAGCGCGAGATCCGCACCCCAGATGAGATGCCCCTCCAGGGGATTCAACCCGTACGACGACGTGCGCAGGCCACGCGTCACGTCAAACGCCGGCACCTCCTCAGCACGCTCCAGCCGCCCAGATTCGCCGCGCGTGAATCGCACCGCCTCGCCTGTGAACTCCGTCAGCAGGTACGCATTGCGCCCGTCCTGCGAGAACACGAGATGCCGCGGCCCGGAACCGGGTGTGTGGCGCACCACAGGCTCTGACAGCGGGGTCAGCCCGGCGTCGGCCGTCACTGCCAACTGGGCGACATGGTCCTCGCCCAGCGATACGAAATACACGTTGTGGCCCGACGGGTCGAACACCGCCGCGTGCATGTTGCGGCCCTCAACGCGGGCGGTCTCCTCCCCCACCACTCCGTCGGCCACGCGGTACGACGCGCCCCACCCGCCGTGGTAGGAGGCGGCCACCAGCATGTGGCCCTTGGGCGAGACGGCCAGATACGCCAACTGGTCATCCACCTCACGGCGCGAGACCTCCAAATGCCGCCCCGCCGCGCGGTCAATCCGCAAGGTCACGATGGCCGGCGACGGCTCCTTCACGGCCACATGGAGGAAGCCGCCGTCGATGGCGAAGGTGCTGCACCCGGCTCCGACGGCCACCTCACCCAGAAGGGAAAGTTGCCCGCCGACAACCCTCAGGGTGCTGAGAGTGCCGCCCTTGGCGTTGCCCACAACGATCAAAGTCATGGGGCCAGCTTAGGTTGCCGGGGCAGCCGTCAGTTGCTGAAGCGCACCAGGTTGTTGAACACCTCGGGCCCCTTGGCGGTGGCCTTCGTGTAGGTGCGGCAGGCGCCGCGGCCGGTGTTGGCCGTGTCGCATTCAGTGCGCCAGACGCGGCCCTTGTCGTCGGTCCAGGAGCCGGTGGTCGCGAGCTGATTGCCCGTCCACAGCTGGCGCTTCGACGGCGCATAGGTGAGGTTGTTGAACGCCCAGCCAGCGGCATCGCTCCAGATGAAGGTGCGGCAGCGTTCGGTCTGCGAGTAGGGCTCGCATTCGGTCTTCCATGCGCGGCCGCCGACGGTGTGCTCACCCTCGGTGACGTACAGCGCCACGGCGTCGATGGTGTCCTTGGCAGCGATCGTGGGGCGCAGCGCGCCACGCGAGCCGGCGACCTCGGAGTGGCGCTCGAGTGCGGAGGCGGGCAGCAGCGTGTTGCTCAGGCCAGGTACGGCGTAGCAGGAGCGGCGCGCGTCGGCCACGACGGCGCCGTCGGTGTTGCGGGTCCAGTAGCCGCAGTAGGAGCCACCGGAGGTGTGCACGGTGTAGCCACCGAGCTGCAGCCCGTTGATGGCGACCTCGCTGCCGTTCTTCATCAGCGTGAAGTGCACGTGGCGGAAGGTGCCGCGGCCGCAGGTCTCGGAGCCGGGCATGCCGGTCATTCCCACCTTGTCGCCGGCGTTGATGGCCTGGCCGGCCTTCAAGCCAGACGGAATCCCCTTCAGGTGGAAGTACTTCGTCTGCCAGCCGCCCTCATGCTCGATGATCACCTCGCAGTTGGCCTTGACGGTCTGGACGATTCCTCCAGCCGCAGCCACCACGGCAACCGAGGTGTTGCCAGCAGCGCCCAGATCAATGGAGCTGCGCGCCCCGGACGAGAAGGTGTGGGTACCGCCCGCTTGGACGGTGAGGCCCCAGCCGACAGGCAGGAGCATGGGGAAGCTCGGGAGAGCCGAGGCCTCGGCGCGCGGGCTGGCGAGGCCGAAAAGGCCCACCACAAGCGCCACGAAGAGGGCTCCGATAACTGACTTATGCACTCAGGATTCCTTGGGAATTTCTCAGGTTTCACGTTGGTTTTCTGGCGCCCACGCGGGGCGACCTTGAAAACTGTACGACTTTCCTGAGAGATTTCCAAAAATTGCCTGAGAAACACTCAGCTTTCAGCTGTGGGCGCAGCGGCCCGGGTGGGCTCTGCAGCCCGCGCAGGGCCGACGGTCAGCGCCGCGATTCCCGTCGTGATCGGCACGCTCAACACCAACCCGATGGCCGATCCGAGGGTGCGCACAGCCTCGCTGGCGAACATCTCCACCCCCAACAGATCCAGGGGCTTGCGGGTGGTGAAGTACAGCAGCAACAGCACCGCAAGGGCGGCACCGGCGTAGGCGAAGACGATGGTGTAGATGGTGGAGGCGATGTGATCGCGCCCAAT
This sequence comes from Propionibacteriaceae bacterium, assembly GCA_030538315.1. Taxonomy (GTDB): domain Bacteria; phylum Actinomycetota; class Actinomycetes; order Propionibacteriales; family Propionibacteriaceae; genus Arachnia. The sequence goes on along the minus strand of JAUNUF010000001.1, from coordinate 15,326 downwards.
GCGCATGCCGGCCCGAAACACCTTCGCCCGCGACCACTCAGGCGCCGCCGCCCGCAACTCCCACACCGACGAGGCCTGCGTGATCGTCACGTCGTTCAGCACGCCCAGCCCGCCAATGATGATGCCCACCATCAGCAGGTCCTGCATGTTGATGGCCGGGGCCAGTTGCGCCAGGTCGTATTCGTTCTCATCCGCGAACCCCGAGAGCCGGGCCGCGGCCACCGACACAGCGCCCAGCGCCGTCGTCACTCCAAGCCCCAGGAGCGTGCCGGCCAACGCCGCCGAGGTTCTGATCGAGACGCCGTGCGCCACGTACAGCACGATGAACATGATCACCGTTGCCCCCGAGAGCGCCACGGCCATGCCCGGCTTGCCAACGATCACCGCAGGCAACATGAACCCCAGCAGCACATACGCCGCAATCCCCAGCGCAACCAGCGCCATGAACCCGCGCAGCCGGGCGACGGCGAGCACGGCCACCACGAGCAGCGCCAGCATGACACCGATCACAGGCAGCCGGTTCACCCCACTGAAGGAGTAGAAGGTGCCGTCGACGGTGGGCTGCCGCGCGATCTCCACAGAGTCGCCAGCCTTCAGCCCAGCATGGACCTGCGCTCCTGTGAGTTCGACGGCGGTCTCACCCCCGGCGTCGGGCCCCGTGTCGATCGTCACCTGGGCAGTCAGGCACGGCGGGCCCTCGACGGGCCCCACGTCGACGGATTCGCAGCCCTCCGTGATGGAGGCAATGGTGGCGTCCTCGTAGGTGACGCCCGGCACCTCGTCGATGCGGTTGAGCGCGCCGTCGAGTTGGGCGCCGGTGGGCCACAGCCAGATCATGCCGGCCACGGCCAGCACACCCACCACCGCGAGGAATCCGATCAGGATGGTGCGGGCGCGTTGCCCCACCTCCACCGGCCCGTGATCCCCGTGCGAATGTCCCATGGGGGCCAACCTACAGGCGCACGGGTACGCTTCGTGGCATGGAAATGGCCGCGCCTGCCTGTTACCGGCACCCCAATGAGCCCACCCGCATCGTGTGTCAGCGCTGCGGGCGCCCCATCTGCCCGCAGTGCATGATTCCGGGCTCCGTCGGGTTCCAGTGCCCCGAATGCGTGCAGGAGGGCATGCGGCAGACGCGCCAGCAGGCCACGCCCTATGCCGCCAAGCGGTCGAAGGATCCGAAGGTCACGTCGATCGCCATTGCGGCGGTGAATGTCGCCGTCTGGCTGCTGCTGGTGCTGACCGGCGGCTACGACGGCGCCCCCATGCGCTACCTGTCGCTGGCGCCGGTGGATGTCGCCTTCAACGGCGCCTGGTGGCAACTGATCACTTCGGGCTTCTCGCACGTGGCGCTGTGGCACATCGGGTTCAACATGATGGTGCTGTACCTGTTGGGCCCCAACGTGGAGCAGATCGTGGGCCGCTGGAAGTTCCTCGCCATCTACTTCGTCTCGCTGCTCGGCGGCTCCGCGGCCGTCATGCTGTTCTCGCATCCGCTGGGCGCAACGCTCGGCGCCTCGGGCGCGATCTACGGCCTGCTGGGTGCGGTGCTGATGCTGGCGATCAAGCACAAGGGCGACGTGCGGGGCATTCTCACCTGGATCGGCATCAACGTGGCCGTGTCGTTCCTCTGGGCCAACGTGTCGTGGCAGGGCCACCTCGGCGGCCTCGTGGGCGGCGTGCTCGCCACCGCCGCCGTGATCTACCTGCCCAAGCAGTACCGCAAGTTCACTTGGCCGCTGCTCGGTGTCATCGCCCTGATCTTCATCGGGCTCAGCGTGTTCCGCGCAGGGCAGCTCACCGCATGAGCGTGTGCCTGAGGGCATCCTCGACGGTGGGCTCGCTGAACCTGAAGCCAGTGGCCTGGAGCCGCGCCGAGTTGACGTTCTGATCCGTGTTGATCAGCTGGTCGTAACCCTCCGCGCCCAGCAACACCTTGGGCCCGGGGCTCGGCACGGGGATGGCCGCGGGCCGCTTGAGCACTCGGCCGATCGCCTCGGCGAACTCCTGATGCGTGACAGGCTTCGGCCCCACTAGGTTCACAGGTCCCTGCATCGACGGTGTGGCCACGGCGTGTGCGTAGGCCCGCACCACGTCGTCGATCCCCACCCAACTGGTCATGGCGTTGCGGGAAGCCATCCGGCCGCCGGCGAAGAGGTGGAACAGCGGCAGCTGGGGCTTGAGCGCACCACCGGCTGCGCTGAGCACGATGCCTGTGCGTAGGAAGGCGACGCGGGCCCCAGCCTCGACGGCGGGCCGAGCCACGTCCTCCCACTGGCGCACGACATCGGCGAGGAAGCCGTCGCCGGGGGCTGATTCCTCGGTGAGGAGTTCGCCGGGGCGGCGGGCGCCGTAGATGCCGATGGCGGAGGCCTGGATGAGATTGGTCTGCGGGAACTGGCTGGCGATCGTGCCGGCCAGGGTGGCCGTGGCGTCCAGCCGCGACTGGAGGATCTGGCGCTTGCTCTCCTCCGTGAAGCGCCCACCGATGCTGTGGCCGGACAGGTTGATCACGGCGTCCACGCCGTCGAGGATCCCGTGGGGCAGCCAGCGCTGGGCAGGATCCCAGCGGATCGCGGGGCCGATGGCATACCCCTTGTCTGGGCTGCGCACGAGGCGGGCCACGCTCTGGCCGGCGTTGGCGAGCAGCGCGGTGAGCTGCGTGCCGATCAGGCCCGAGGCGCCGGCGATGAGGATCTTGCGGGAGCGGCCGGCGAGTGTGTGGTGGACGGCGAGGTCGCCCTTCATCTGGCGTTCGCGGAACTGGAACTGACGTTCCAACCCGGCGGTGAGGTCGCCGGTCAGTGCCGAAGCCTCGTAGCTGACCCGCTCCCGCAGCCGGGTGCCGCCGCCCGGGAGAGCGCTCAGGTGGGTCTCGTGGCGATAGCTCTTCAGCGGGCCGCTCACCTGGTCCATCACTGTGAGTGCATCGTCAACGTGCACCACCTTCACGCGTTGCTGCGTCCGCATCGCTGGGAACAGGAGCGGGTGCATGTCAACGGTGAACTCGTCACCAGCGCGGTTGCTGTCTGGGTTGCCGTCCCCGAACGTCGAGCGGCCTGGCGGGGTGAAGCGCAGCGCAGCGCCCACCCGCCGGGTCATCGCGCGAACCGCCTCGATGGGCTCGGCGAAGTCCGTGACGTACTCGAAGACCTTCATCTGGTCATCATGCCAAAGCTTCGCCTGTGGAATATCGACAGATGTCTCTCATATGGGCATATCTGACTGTTTTCCACAGGCGAAGGATTCAACTGCGGCCTCGGCCCGGCACTGGCAGGCCCAACCAACCGCTCATTCCGCCCTGGTGCTCGCCGCCCAGGCGCTCCACCTTCTCAAGGAGCGGGTAGCGTTCGCGCACGGTCTTCTCGATCCGGTCGTGCAGGGTTGCTCCAGCGGCGGGGCAGTCCTCGCAGGCTCCGCCAAAATCCAACGTGAGCGTGGTGGGAGTGGAGCTGGCCACCGTGATGTGCCCGCCGTGGCTGGCCACGTAACTGGCCATTTCGCCCTCCAGCACCTCCGTGGCTAGCATGCCCAGCAACTCCCGCGAGGGCTCGATCTCCCAGCCGTCAAGATCGACGGCGGCCGCCACCGCGTCGCGGATGCGCGGCCCGTGATCCGTCCACGTGTGGTCTTCCGCCAACCACGTCCACACCCCGCCGCGCTCCACCATGATGCGCGTGAGCACGCCGTATTCCATGAGCGGCCCCAGCGTGCCGGGGGCGTGCAGCACCTCGCCGACGGGGAGGTCGACCTCGGTGACCCAGCGCACCGCGCGCGGCTCCCCGGGGATGGATTGGGGGTGGATGGCTCGTTTCATGTCAGCACTCCAACGATCTGGTGGGCGAGGAACGCCATCACCCAGGCGGTCACACCCAGGTAGGCGAATGCGATGAGGGGCCAGCGCCACGTGCCGGTCTCTCGGCGCATCACGGCGAGGGTGGACATGCACTGCAGCGCGTAGACGAAGAACACCAGCAGCGCCGCGACGGTGGGCGGGGTGAACACCTTCTCCCCGGCTCGCGGCCCGTCCTGATGGCGCAGGTTCTCCAGTGCGGCGGTGGGGTTCTCCGGGTCCGACGCGGAGGCCACCTGGCCCAGCGTGGCGACGAACACCTCGCGGGCGGCAAGGGAGGAGATGACACCCACGTTGACGCGCCAGTCGAAGCCGAGGGGCTCGAAGACGGGCTGGACGAAGCGACCCACGTCTGCGGCGATGGAGTTGTCCAGCGCGTAGGCGGTGACGGCCACGTCATCGGTGGGGTCGACGCCGGCGGCCGCGAGGTCGTCGGGTGACCGCATGGGCAGGCTCAGCAGCGCCCACAGGATGATGGTGGTCACCAGGATGATCGAGGTGATCTTGCGGAGGAAGGCCTTGCAGGCATCCCACACGGAGATCAGGACGGTCTTCAGCCGCGGCAGCCGGTAGCTGGGCATCTCCATGTAGAACGGCAAGCCCACGCCGGAACGGCCCACGATGCGCTTCCAGAACCACGCCGAAGTCATGGCGGAGGCCGCGCCCAGCACGTAGAGGCCGAACATGATTGCGCCCTGCGCCTTGAGCGGCCCCCAGCCCAGCTCAGGCGGCACCAGCATGCCGATCAGCAGCACATAGACGGGCAGCCGGGCGGAGCAGGTCATCAGCGGCGCGGCCATCATGGTGGCCAGCCGGTCCTTGGCCGACGGCAGGGTGCGGGTGGCCATGATGCCTGGGATGGCGCAGGCCAGCGAGCTCAGCAGCGCGACGAATGCCCTGCCCTCCAAGCCCGCCGTCGACATGATGCGGTCCATCAGGTAGGCGGCCCTGGAAAGATAACCGGAGCCCTCGAGCAGCGAGATGAGCACGAAGAGCAGGGCGATCTGCGGGAGGAACACGAGCACGCCGCCCACGCCGGCGAGCAGGGCGTCTGCGACGAAGGATGCGAGCCAGCCCACCGGGATCGACGAGCGGGCCCACTCCCCCAGCCACGCGAACGCGGACTCGATCCAGCCCTGGATGGGTGCGGCCACCACGAAGATCGTCTGGAAGAAGGCGAACATCGTGAGGAAGAAGATCAGGGTGCCCCACACGGGGTGAAGCAGCACCCCGTCGAGCTTTCCGGTGCGGGAATCCGGATCTGGCGCTGCGAAGTGGGCGGCCTTGAGCACGGATTGGGCCCAGCCCACCACCTCTTCGGGTTCGGTCGGCGGCGGGAGCATGGGGGCTGGCCAGGAGGCCGGATCTGCCAGCACCTCGCGCAGGGCCTCGACCCCTCGTCGCTCGCCCGCGACCACCGGCAATACCTTCAAGCCGAGCGCCCGCGAGAGACCTTCAGCATCGACGGTGCCGCCCCGGCGCAGCAACTCATCTGCGAAGGTCAGCACGATGGTGGTGGGCAGACCAGCCTGTTGCACCTGGGCCACGAAGCCCAGGCCGCGGCGGAGGTTGGTGGCATCAACGACCACGAGAAGCCCGGCGAGGGTGTCGGCCTCCTCGAGAACCGTGGCGACGATCTCCTCGTCCGGGCTGATGGGGTCCAGCGAGTAGGTGCCCGGGAGGTCCTCCACGACAACCGGGCCGGAGGCGGTTTCCACCAGCCCCTCGTAGCGGGCGACGGTGACGCCTGGGTAGTTGCCCGTCTTGGCGCGCAGGCCGGTCAGGCCGTTGAAGAGGGTGGTCTTGCCGGCGTTGGGGCTGCCCACCAGCGCGACCCTCGGCGCGCCCGACGGGGCGGCGGCCGGTGCGGAGCCGTGATGGTGATCGTGGCTCACGCGGCGACCAGGATGCGGCGCGCCTGCGCCTTGCGCAGCACGATCTCGACGCCGCCCACGCGGAACATCAGGGGATCGCCCATGGGCGCGTGGCGCAGCCGCACCACGTTCTCACCGGGCGCGAAGCCAAGATCGAACAGGCGGCGCGCCACCACATCGTCGTGGTCGAATCCCACGAGCGTGCAGACCTCCCCGATGGGGAGGGTGTCCAGCGTGCGGGTGGACTGCTCGGTCAGCGCCTGCGCTGTGGTGCAGCGCCGGGCGGCGAAGAGTTCGACGAGCGTCATGGGATATAAGTTAGCACTGCCTAACCTAATTCCAACAGGGGGTCCACTACACCGCGTCGGACCTTCGCGCTCAGGGACCACTCGTCCCCCAAAAGCCCCAAATCTAGATTTGGGGTCACTGACAGCACCGAATCTAGATTTGGAGCCTTACCCCAGCAGAGGCGGCGCGACACCTGCGCTGGCACGAGAAGCGAGGGGCCGGATCACAGGGCAGGGTTTTTCCTGCACATGTCGCCGTATGGCGAAGATGTGCAGGAAAAAGGCAGCTGTATTTTCGGGACCTGCCTCGTGGAGGTCAGGCGGCGTTGGTGGCCCGGGCCTCGGCAGCAGAGATCAGCTCGTCGAGCAGCGCGCCCAAGCGATCCTTGAGCTCGTCCTCCAGCTGCTGGCCAAGCACGGCGTGTGCGCGAGGAACGGTGACGGTTGCCTCGAGGGGCGCAGCACCAGCTCGCTGCAGCACGCGGACGGCGTCGCCCACCGCACCGCTCGCACCGCCGCGGCCTGGGCTCGCTCCGATGACGGCGACGGGCAGACCGGCCAGAACGGATGCGTCGTAGGGGCGCGACAACCAGTCGATGGCATTCTTCACAACACCAGGCATGCTGGCATTGTACTCAGGCGTCACCAGCAGAAGGGCGTCCAGCCCAGCGACGGCGCCCCGCAGATCGGCGACCGACTGCGGCGCATCCGCCTCCAACTCCTGGCTGAAGTGAGGCAGCGCGTAGATACCCTCGACAACGGTCAGGTCGACGGGGGACAGAGCGGCAGCGTGCTGGGCCAGGGCCTGGTTCAGCGAACCCTGGCGGGTGCTGCCGATGAGAACACCGATGCGAGGAAAAGTAGTTGACATATCAACTACATTACATGACGACCGGCGAAACGGGAAGTTGGCCCGAGCCGCACGTGATCAGGCTGGCAGGCATGATGGGGGCATGGCCATCAAGTCGCTTGCTGAAGCCAACCGCATCGTGATCCTCTCGGGCGCGGGGCTCTCCACCGCCGCAGGAATCCCGGATTTCCGCGGCCCTGAAGGGCTCTGGACCCGCGACCCCTATGCCGAACTCGTCTCCACCCTCTCCTGGTATCTGAATGACAAGGACGTCCGGAAGTCCGCCTGGCGCCGCCGGGCAACCCCCGAGGTGTGGGCCGCGCAACCCACCAAGGCGCACCGGGCCATCGTCGAGTTGGAGAAGCAGGGACGCCTACGGGCCGTCGTCACGCAGAACACCGACGGCCTGCACCAGGTGGCCGGGAACAGCCCGGAGTTGGTGCACGAGGTGCACGGGAGCATGCGGCAGTGGCGCTGTGAGATGTGCGGCAAGACGGGCCCGATGGAGGAGATGGTCGCCCGCGTCAATGCCGGCGAGGAAGACCCGCGCTGCCCGGACTGCGGCGGCATCACCCGCGCCACCGTCATTCTCTTCGAGGAGGTGCTGGAGCCTGACGTGATCGATGCGGCGATCAGCGCCGTCGAGGATTGCGACGCGATCTTGGCCGTGGGAACCACGCTCGGCGTGTACCCGGTGGCCGGGCTGTTCCCCACAGCGATCGGGCACGGCGCGTACGGCGTGATCGTCAACGCCACCGAGACCGCGATGGATCACATGGCTCACGAGGTGGTTCGGGGCCAGCTCGACGACGTGCTGCCTGAACTCCTGGGCGTCACGGCGTGACCAACAGGGCTGAGCTCACCGTCGAACTGGTGCTGCGTGCCGTGGAGCAGGTGCCGCCGGGGCGCGTGGTGGCGTACGGCGACATCGCGGATCTCGTGGGCACCTCCGCCCGGCGCGTGGGCACCATCATGGCGACCTCAGGCGGCGAGGTGACCTGGTGGCGTGTCACCAATCGCGACGGCGAACTCCCCGCCCATCTGCTGCCCCTGGCCCGCAAGCACTGGGACAGGGAAGGCATCCGGCACGGCGAGAAGCGCTGTGACATCCGCCGCCACCTGGCAGACCTAGTGCAGCTGGCCGAGGACTACGCCACGGCCACCGCTGAGCTGACCGGCTGATCAGCCGCGATACACGTCTCGACGATGCCCGAGGGTGACCACGACCACGAGCAGCACGTCGTCCTCGATGGTGTAGATCACCCGGTAGTCACCCACCCGTACCCGCCACGCAGGCCGGCCGGCGAGGCGCTTGGCCGCTGGCGGCCGGGGATCCGTGGCAAGGAGCGCGATGACGCCCTGGATACGCCGGCGATCCTGAGGATCGATCTTGCGCAGCGCCCGCAGCGCGGCCGGGCGCAGCTCGATGGAATAGGTCATGCGAGGCCGAGATCCGCTTTGGCGAGATCCCAAGGGATGTTGTTCCCCTCCTCCGCCATGGCCTCATCAAAGGCGGCCACGTCTTCCGCTTCTTCCAATGCAGCCATCATCCGCTCGTAGGCCTCAGGGCTGATGAGCACGCCGGCCGCCTTGCCGCGTCGCGTCAGAATGACCGCCTCACGGTGCGCAATGTCGATGAGAGCGGGCAGCGTGGCCCTGGCCTCCGAAACGGTGATCTCAGTCATGCACCAATTGTACATCTGGATAGGGTAGATGTACATGTCAGGTCAGGTAGGCGAGCTCTTCAGGGAAGGCGGCGACCAGATCGTCGAGCAACTCCTCCGCCACATGGAATGAATCCACCAGCGGGTGGTGACCGATCGCCAACAGGGCGGCCTGACGCGACCCCGTGAGCGCCGCCTCCATCGTCCGCCGCTCCACATACTTGGCGTTGATCACGATCCCCCGGCCATGATCCGGCAGCTCAGCGCCCTCGATGGGGGTCACACCGGAGCCATCAACGCGACATGGAATCTCCACGACGGCGGTGTCATCCAGATCCGCCAGGATGCCGTTGTTCGCCACATTCAGGATCAGCTCGGCAGGCACGTCGTTGGCGATGGCGTGCATGATCGCGAGCGCCACCTTGTCGTAGCCGCCCGTCTCCATGTCAGCGTCATCGCGCTCGAAGTTGCCAGCGGCCTCGCGGTTGGTGGCCATGTAGGTCTCTTCGCGCTCACGCCGCGTGCGCTCCCAGCGCTGGTATGGGCTGAGGCCGTCGTCGGTTTTCTCGTAGAAACCCTTCTGCTGCTCGGCCAGGAACCTGCCCCGCGTCTTGTCCGACACCTTGTCGATGGCCAGATCCTCGCGGGAGAAGTAGTAGTAGTGCAGGTACTCGTTGGGCACCGCCCTCAGCGCCTGGATCAGCGGGGCGCCAAACAGGCGACCCTCCTCGAAGGTTTCAATCAGATCCGCCCGCTCCAGCAGCCGCGGCAGCACGTCCTCGCCGTCGACCAGCAGCCCAGTCAGCCAACCCAGGTGGTTGAGGCCGGCGTACTTCAGGCGAATCCGGTCACTTCCGGCGGAGAGCGACGGCACGTCGGCGGGCACCAACCCGGCGCCCTTGAGCACGTCCATGATGCGCCGCGCCATCCCTACCGGGGAGTCGCAGATGCCGATCACGCGCGGCCCCAACTCACGCTGCATCACCTCGGTGATGACGCCTGCAGGGTTGGTGAAGTTGATCACGTACGCCTCCGGCGCGTGCTGCTTGATGCCCTCGATGATCCTCAGCACGGCGGGGATGCCGCGCAGCGCGTACGAGATGCCGCCAGCGCCCACCGTCTCTTGGCCAATCACGTCGTGGGACAGCGAGATCTGCTCGTCCAGCGCGCGCCCCTGCGTGCCGCCCACGCGGATGGCGGAGAAGACGAAATCCGTGCCGGCAAGGGCCTCGCCCAGATCCGTGGTGCTGGTCAGCGACGGCGACTCCTCCGCCCCGGCGGCCAACTCCTCCAGGACGGCGGTGATGGCGGCGAGCCGCTGGGAGTCTGTGTCGTAGAGCCGCAGCTCCGTCACCCGCTCAGGGGATTCGTCTGCCAGCAGGGCCTTGTAGACCAGCGGCACGCGAAAACCGCCGCCGCCCAGGATGGTGAGCTTCACGCTCACCACGCTACCCCGGTAGCAGCCCCCAGTGGTACAGGCCGAGGCCAAGCGCGAAGGAGGCGAAGTTGGCGGCGAAGGCGATCAGCAGCCCCATCGCGACGGTGATGCCCGGCGCCGGCGACCTCGTCACCCTCGCCGCCACCAGCCCCAACACCATCCCCTCCACCAGGAAGATCAGCACCTCCGCCACCAACACGCCCGCCACGGACCCAGGCCCAATCCACCACAGCACCGGATGCGTGAGGTTGAGCGCCCAAGCCAGCAGCAGCGCGCCCGGCCAGCTGAACCCGCCGTCGACATCCCGCGGCACCCAGCCCGCGGCGCGCATCAACGCCACCACGAGGGGCACCTCCACCAGCAGCGTGACCGCGTAGGCCGAGGCCCATTCCACCCTGCCGCCCTCCTCTGTTCGCCTGCGTGCAACGATGATCGCATGGCTGCCCTGTTCCTGCTGATGCCCCTCCTCGACGTCAACCCCATCGCCGTCTGGGGGCCAATCATCTTCGTGGCGCTGATCATCGCCATCCCGATCCTCATCCTCGTGTTCTTCCTCGTGCGGGCGCTTCGCCGCATGCTCCAAGACCGCCGCAAGTGACCGAGGCGCTGCTGGCCCCCATCCCGATCACCACGTTCGGGCTGGCCGCGTTTGGGCTGGCCCATGTGGTCTTCGAGCTGCGCTACGTCATCGGCCGGTTCCGCGGCACCGTCGACGCCCTGCTGGCCACCGTCCTTGCCCTGGTGCTGAGCCTCATCGCGCTCTCGCGGGTGGCTGCCGCCCTGTTCCCGACGGCGGGTCAGGCCCTCGAGATCGGCTTGGGCATGGCCGTCCTCGCCGTCGGGGCGTGGATCGCCGGCCAGCGACGCCTGGGGCTGGCAGCCGTCGCGGTGGCCACCGTCGCGGCGTTCGTGTGGCCCCAGTGGTACTTCCATGTGCTCACCCACATCCACAACCTCATTCCGTTGCTGTTCCTGTGGGATTGGGCCCGCCGTCGGCTCCCCACCAGCCGGGCGGTGGCGGCCTTCATGGGCGTCAATCTCATCTGGGCGGTGTTCATTCCCGTAGCCATCGTGGGTGGTGCGTTCGACGCGCTGATCTCGACAGACCCCGGGCCCGCCGCCAGCTGGGTGGGCGACGGCGCCCGAGTCCTGGCCGCCAGCGCCCCGCCGGGAGCCGACCCCCTCGTCGCGGCCCGCTTCCTCGCCGCCTTCGCGTTCCTCCAGAGCATGCACTACGTGGTGTGGATGGGGTTCTTCCCCCTGTTCGGGCGCGAGGAGGGTCGGCAGTTCGACCTGGCAGTGCCAGCGCTGAGGGGCTGGCGTGCCCCGGCGCTCGCCGTCGTGGCTGGAGCGATTCTGCTCGCCATCTTCTTCACCAGCTACGCGGCGGGGCGCACGATCTACTCCATCTTGGCGTCGTACCACGTCTACGTGGAGTTCCCCTTGTTGTTGCTACTTGCAGCCGGTGCCTCCCGCGGGGTGCGGGCAGTGACATGATGGGGGAATGCTGCTCCCCCTTGACGTCATCGCCGAACCCGTCAGTTCAGTACCCGCCTGGCCGCTGATCCTGTTGGCGATTGCTGGAGCGATGGTGGTGTTCTTCCTCATCGTGCAGCTGCGGCGCATCGTGCGTCGGCGCCCACGCGGCGACGTCGATCCGGAGTGATTTCGAAGTTTTCCGGGCCTCCCCAGTCGCGGCGCGAACTACGCACGCGTGGGCGAGCCCACAAAGAATAATCGGACCAGGAGGGGCCCAATGTCCGAGACCAGATCCACCATTTCAACCGGGATGACACAAGCATCCGTCCGCGCCAGCAACCTCGCGCTTGTCTTCGGCGAGGTGATCGCCAACACTGGCGCCGTCTCCAGAGCAGACATCGCAGGCCGGCTGGGCATGACCCGCTCAACCGTCTCACGCCTGGTGGATGACCTCATTCTCGGCCAGCTCGTCGACGAAGGGGAGGCGGTGGGCGGCGCCCGCGGCAGGCCCGCCGTCCCACTCCACGTGCGCTCCGGCACGGTGCTGGCGCTGGGCCTCGAGGTGAACGTGGAGCGCATGGTCTCCACCCTCGTGGACCTCACCGGCGACACGGTTTCCCGCCACTCCCTCGACCTCAACACCGCGGAGCTCAGCCTGGAGGATGCCATGCGGCACCTCTCGGAACTGGCGGAACAGACGCTCACCGACGTGCCGCCCGGCGCCCGCCTCGCCGGCGCCATGCTTGCCTTCCCCGGCCTCGTGGACCGCGAGGGCCGCAAGATCCTCCGCGCTCCCAACCTCGCGTGGGAGGGTCACGAACCACCCAACTACTGGGACGTCAGCTTCGACGGCGAACCGCTCCCGCTGGTCATCCGCAACGACATCGACTGCTCGGCGCTCACCGTCCTCCGCGACACTCCTGGCACGTCGTTCCTCTATCTCACGGGCGAGGTGGGCATCGGCGCTGCGGTGTCGCTCGATGGCACGCTGCTCACCGGCAGGCACGGGTGGGCCAGCGAGGTGGGCCACATCTGCGTGGACCCCCAAGGCGACATCTGCGGGTGCGGCGCCGTCGGCTGCCTCGAAACCATCGCCGGTTTGCACGGCTTCCTGAGGATCGCGGGCGAGGCCACCATGGACGACGTCGTGGCCGCCCTCGAAGCCAAGGATGAGCAGGCGCTGGCCGCCGTCCAACGCCTGGCCGAGGCACTGGGCATCGCCATCGGCGCGGCGCTCAACCTCCTCGACATCAGCACCGTGCGGCTCGGCGGTCACCTCGGCCGGTTGGGCGAGTGGCTGTGTGGGCCGCTCGGCGAGGAGTTGGTGACTCGCGTGTTGTGGGCGCCCCACTCGGGCATCGACCTCGAGGTCATCGAGCGCGCTCCCCTGCGCCCAGCCATGGGCGCGGGCCTGGCAGCCCTCAACCACGTGATTCAGGATCCGGCCGCCTGGGTGGATCCCATCATCGAGCGTTGACCTACAACTGGCACTGGGCGGTGCCGCCCGGCAGCTTGTGCCGGTTCTTCGCGACGGCGGCGTAGGCCTTCTGCGCACCCCAGCGCACCCCCGGCAGCCGCATGACGGCGCCCACCACGGGCCAGGGCAGGCGTGATTCCCGCAGCACGACGGCGATGGCGTCGCTGCCCACATGTACCCCGCCGTCGATATCCACGACGTGAAGAGATTCTGCACACTTATCCACAGTGAGGTTGTGGACAACCAGGTCGGCGCGCTGGAAAGGAACAGCGTCAACGCGCGAACGGAACCATTTCCCCTGCGAGGCCAGCGCAGACGTGGTACAGAAGCCACAGTCTGCGTCGTAGAGCATCAGGGCCTTCAACGGCCGCGAGTTGTCCACCTGGTTATCCCCAGCCTGCTTGGCATCATTTGCACATTCATCCACCGTAGTCACACCACGTTCAACAAGAACTACACGGGGTAGTAACGGTGTGACGATGCACTGCTGTGGATAACCTGGCCATCAGTTGCTCGCGGGCTCGGCTCCGCCGTCGTTCTCCGGCTGACTGGGGGTTTCTTCCGCAGCGACGGCGGCCTCAGCGCCCTCGACCCCCGCAACCTCATCGTCCGAGTTATCCTCCGGGTTATCCACAGGCGTTTCGCTGTCGTCGACCTTGGCCTTGGTGGCCCAGATCCACATGACTGCGCCCGCGAGGATCATCGGAATCGAGAGCCACTGGCCCATGGAGAGGCCCAAACCGAGGATGCCGAGATGGGCATCTGGCTCGCGGAAGAACTCCGCGGCGAAGCGGAAGATGCCGTACCCCAGCAGGAACAGGCCGGAGACCTGGCCGCGGTAGCGATGCTTGCGCGCGTAGAACCACAGCAGCACGAAGAGGAGGATGCCTTCGAGGAGCATCTGGTACAGCTGCGACGGGTGGCGTGGCACGTCTCCGCCCGTGGGGAAGATCATGGCCCAGGGCAGGGAATCTGGCGCCTGGCGGCCCCACAGTTCGCCGTTGATGAAGTTGCCGAACCGGCCGGCTGCCAGGCCGATCGGAACCGTGGGCACGAGGAAGTCCGACACCTGCAGGAACGGCCGCTTCCGCCGCCACGCGTACCAAGCGAGGCCGAGGATGACGCCGATGGCGCCACCGTGGAAGCTCATGCCGCCGTCCCAGAGCTTGATGATTTCAAACGGGTTGGCGAGGTAGTAATCCGCCTTGTAGAAGAGGCTGTAGCCCAGCCGGCCTCCCAGCAGCACACCGAAGATGGCCATGAGGAGGATGTCTTCGATATCCGCGGTGGTCCACTCGGTGGGTTTCGTGACGGTGCGGTACGGCTGGTGCTTGAGCCGCCGTCGCATCAGGGCGTAGGCCATGGCGAACGCGAGCAGATACATGACGGCGTACCAGTGGATCTTGAGGCCGAAGATGTTGAGGGCAACGGGATCAAAATCCGGGAACGTCAGGACGAGTGGGTTCACGTGGCCTAGCTTCCCATATCGGCCAAGGGCTGCCTCCTCGCCGTTTCACCCAATACGCTTGTCCAAACTCACCCTTGGGGAGGTGCGATGTACATCACCGGGCGTCGGCCGTGGTTCGGCCGCCGTGACGGCAAGCTGGTCAAGAAGCTGCCCAGCGTGCGCCGCATCGTGCCGCACCTCATGCCCACGCGGGTGGAATCCATGGTCTACTACCCGTCCCATCTGGATGTCGAGCGCATGCAGATCTGGTTGGACGAGTACAACGCCACGCGCCCCGAGGCCGAGCGGGTGAAGTTCTTCCACATCTTCCTCACGGCGTTTGCCCGGCTCTATCGGCAGCGCCCGGAGTTGAACAGGTTCATCAGCGGCCGCCGCACGTATCAACACAGCGACATCCACTTCTCCTTCACCGTCAAACAGGCCATGACGGATGAGGCTGCTGAGGTGCAGGCGCACCTCAAGTTCACGGGGCTGGAGACCGTCGACGAGGTGCGTGCGCTGATCGAGAAGGCTCTGGCACGGGCGCGCGATCCGCGGAAGAACTACTCGAACCAGCTCATCGACGTCCTGGTCCACGTCCCGGGGCCCATCTTGGGGCTGATCGCCCGCCTGGCGTTCGCGTTGGATGCGGTGAATCTGATGCCGAAGTTCCTGCAGGATGCCATCCCGATGTACACGAGCGCGTACCTCGTGAACCTGGGGTCGCTCAACGCCGAGGCGCCGTTCCACCATCTGTACCAGCGGGGTACGGCCAGCGTGTTCGTCTCGATCGGCACGATTCGGCCTGAGCCCGTCGTCGATGAGGATGGGCGGATCGTGGCTCGACGGCGGGTTGACGTGGTCTACACGATCGACGAGCGCGTGACCGACGGTTTCTATCTGGTGCGTTCTTCGCAGGTGCTGCAGGCGATGTTCGACGACCCGGGGTCGCTGACG
>JAUNUF010000062.1 GCA_030538315.1 Propionibacteriaceae bacterium | reverse complement strand
GCCTGCAACGATCTTGGCGTTCACTGCACCGCCCGGTGAGACAGCCTGGACAAGAATGGTTGATTCAGGGCGGAGCGGACGGGAGCTGTTGAGCCACCCAAAGGTGGGCGCGCAATGGCTCTGGTTCATCGCCACCTTGCTGGTAAAGGTGGCTTCCACAGTGTAGATGTCACCCAGAGTCGAGACACCGCTTGGTGCCTTGCCAGTGATCCGCGGAGCGGACCACGTGCCGTAGCTGGAGTACGACGTGGTGGGAACATTGATGGCTTCACCCTTGCGAGCCACGACCTGCACGCTGTACTTCCAAGTGCTCCCGGCCGGGGCCACCTGACCCGGGGCATCCGGGCCAACTGCGACGCTGATGTTCTTGATCACGCTGTTCGCGGTGGAGTTGCGAACCGAGACGAAGCACACGCCGTTGGCGGCCGTAGAGTCCGAAGGCGAAGCAGCCTGTACGGGCACAGCCGCCAGAGAGAGGGCGACTGCTGCTATTCCCGCAATTGAGAGGGGGCGCTTGATTGATGGCATGACATTCCTTTCTGAATTGGTCACGGCAAGTAGGGCTGGCAGGGGAAAGACTCAAGTCCTGCGAATCCAGAAACGTTGCAGCACACGGTGCCAGAGTTGATCTTGGGGTCACAGTTATAGGGGCCGTTCTCCTGATAGCCCGGGTCCAACACCGTCATGGTGGCCCCGCTGGGTGCCGTGGACGTCACTCTGATATCTGCCTTGGGATCCAGGGACACACCCGTCCAGCCAATACCCACACAGATGGGATTGCCGGTGGCGGCGCTGTTGGAGGTCCATGTGAAGGTGAACTTGCGCGTATCGCCCACCTGCGAAGAAGCTGTCACCGACGAGAAACTGCCAAAAGTATTGGTCTGGATGTTGCTGATGTTCGGGATGATCAGCCCTGAAGAGCTCACCTTGACTTCAATGGTGTAAGACCACGTCTGGCCCGCTTTCCACACCTCGTCTGTGTCAGCCCGGGGGCCGACGTTGAGGTAGTAGAGGCGTTGCTGCGTGTTGACAGTCCGGCCTGACTTCTCGATTCTACAAAGGCCGCCAGAGGACATTCCCCCGGTGGGAGACGAGGCGAATGCCGGAGCTGTGCCCGCCACCGCCACCGCTGGAGCGGCCCACAGGGCGCCCTTGGCAACAGTGCGGCGGGAAATTGCTGAAGTGGTGCTGTCCATACCCCCGGAAGGCTCCTTCATGAGCTGAAATCCATGGGGCGAGCAACGCTTCACCCCCGTATGACAAGCCTAACGAATACAGAAATGTACCCTCGGGGGGGATGCGGGTGAAATGGCGGGTGAATTTGCCCGGCTTCCCGCTGCCCGGGCGTACGTCACTGGTCTGAGCGCGTCCAATCGCCTGAGCGGCCGCCGCTCTTGGCGGTGATCTTGGCGGACACGATCTCTGCGGAGCGGTCCACGCCCTTGACCATGTCCACGATGGCGAGCGCCGCCACCGTGACCGCCGTCAACGCCTCCATCTCCACCCCTGTGCGGTCTGCGGTGCGGACGGTGGCCGCGATGTCCACGCCGCCGTCGGTGATCTCCAGGTCCACCACGCAGCCGTGCACCCCAATGACGTGGGCCAGCGGCAGCAGTTTAGGGGTCTTCTTCGCCGCCGCAATCCCGGCGATCCGCGCGACCGCCAGCACATCACCCTTGGGCACGGTTCCGGACCGGAGCGCCTCCATCACCTCGGGAGAGGTCCGGACAGTGGCCACGGCGGTGGCTGACCGCACCGTCGGATTCTTCGCGGTGACATCCACCATGCGGGCCTGGCCCTGAGCGTCGAGATGCGTGAACTCCATGGCCCCAACCTAACGGGTCAGCAGCACCTCGACGGTGTCGCCCGGCCCATCCGACTCCGCCGGAACCACGGCCAAGCCGTCTGCCAAATGAAGCGAGGCGATGAGGTGCGAGCCAGACCCCAGCGCGTGCGACGGGGCGACCCCGCCGTCGACCAACCGCACCGGAATGTACTGCCGACGCCCCACCGGCTTCTTCCACCCCTGCCGGACCGGCAGGATCAGGCTCTCGCCATGCATCCGGACAGGCCCCAAATCCAGATTTGGGGCCTCTCCCCCAACACCGGAGTAGGCGGCGAGCAGAGGGCGGAGGAAGAGCCAAGCCGACACCCAGACGCTCACCGGATTGCCCGGCAGCCCCACAAAGGCGACCTCGCGGCCCTCAGCAGAACGCAGCTTCCCGGAAGCCTGCGGCTTGCCCGGCTGCATCGCCACCTTCACGAACTCGATCTGGCCCTCCACCACCTGGCGCACCACCTCGAAGGCGCCGACGGAGACGCCGCCGGTGGTCACCACCACGTCTGCGCCCATCGCCTCATCCAGCACCGCCCGGAACTCCGCTGGGTCGTCCCCCACAGCTCGACGCAGCACCACCTCGCCGCCGAAGCGCGCCACCAAGCCAGCCAGCAGATAGGAGTTCGAATCCGGGATCTGCCCGAAGCCCAACTCCTCCCCCGGCGACACCAGCTCGTCCCCCGTGGCCAGCACCGCGACCCTCGGGCGCCTGCGCAACCGCACCGTCGAGTAACCAATCGACGACGCGGCCGCCGCCGCCTCGGGGCTCCACACCGTACCGGCACTCAGCACCACGTCACCCACCGCAACGTCCTCGCCCCGGCGGCGCACATGCTTGCCTTCAGTCACCACCTCACGCACGGTCACCCACTCCGGCAGCGGCGCATCGCCCATCGGCTGGTCCGTCAGTTCCACCGGCACCACGGAATCCCCGCCAGGCGGCATGGGCGCGCCGGTCATGATCCGCACGCACTCCCCCACGCCCACTTCAGAGGCCGACGACGCACCCGCGGGCACGTCCCCCACCACCCGCAGGCGCACGCCCTCCGACAAGCCGGCGGCGCGCACCGCGAAACCATCCATCGCCGAGTTGTCGAAGGGCGGCACCGCGAACCTCGCCGGCAGATCCTCAGCCAAGACGCGACCCGCCCCCGCGTCGATCGCCACCTCCTCGGCAGGAAGCGTTCGAGCCAGCCCAACGACCCGCTCCAGGTATTCCTCAACGCTCAGCATGCGCATCCCTTCAGCAGGAGTTACAGGGCCCGCGACTTCCGCAGCGGCAGCACAGACCACCGCCCGCGAGCTGCCTCCAGCACCATCACGCGCCCCACCAACGGCTCGCCGAACCCGGCCAGCAGCTTGATGGCCTCGGTGGCCTGCAGCGCACCAATCTGGCCCACCATGGCCCCCAGCACGCCAATCTCCACCGCCAACGGATAGTCCCCCGTCGCTGGCTCCTCCGGAATGAGGTCGCGCAGGTACAGCCGGTCTCCGTGCGCATCCGGCACCCCGAACACGGAGCACTGCCCCTGCATGCCCACCGCCGTCGCCCACACCAGCGGAGCGCTCACGGCCTCCGCCGCATCCGAGATCAGGAACTTGGCCCCGAAGGTGTCGCAGCAATCCATCACAAGGTCATAGCCCGGGAACATCTCCACGGCCCGCTCGTGGGTGAGGTATTCGGGAAACACCCCCACCTGAACATCGGGATTCAAGGCCCTCATGCGGTCCGCCGCGGATTCGGCCTTGTTGCGGCCCAACTGCGTGTGCAGCACCTGGCGCTGCATGTTCTTCAATTCGACGGCGTCGCCATCCACCACGTCGATGTGCCCCACCCCGGCTGCCGCCAGGTAGGTCAGCACCGGCGAGCCGAGCCCACCGGCTCCGATCACGAGGACGCGGGAGGCCAGCAGCTTCTGCTGCCCTTCCACGCCCATGCCCACGACGTCGATGTTGCGCACGTAGCGCTCCCGCTGCTCGTCGGTGAGCGCGGGCAACCCGTCCGTCACGGGCATTCAGACCACTCGTGCGTGCCGTCCAGCAGGAACTGCTTCTTCCAGATGGGAAGGCGTTCCTTGACCGTGTCGACGAATTCCGAGGCGCACGTGAACGCCTGCACGCGGTGCGAGGCGGCCACGGCCACGAACAGTGCCACGCCGCCAATGCCGAGGTAGCCCACGCGGTGCTGCGCAGCCAGCGCATGCACGCCGTCGCGGCCCACGAACTCCTCGGCCACCTCGCGCATCACATCATCGGCCGACGGATGGCCGACGTACTCGATGCCCGTCACTGCCTTGCCGTGGTCATGGTTGCGCACCACCCCAGCGAAACTGACGACGGCGCCCGCCCGGTCATCCTGGACCGAGGCGAGCAGCGCGTCCGTGTCGACGTCTTCCGACGTCACACCCACAATGCGTATCACCCAGCCAGCCTAGATCAGCTCGGCTTGGGAGCGCCCGGCCGCGCGTAGCGCCACCAAGTGATGGCGATGCACATGACGGCGAACACGGCACCGATGATGTAGAACACAGTCGACGGCATGAGAGTGAGGCCAACGCCGAACAGGAACGGGCCGAAGGCCGCAATGGCCGCGGTCCAGCCAATGACGCCGCCAGCCTGACGCTTCTCGAAGATCATCGGCATCTGCTTGAACGTGGAGGCGTTGCCGATGCCGGAGAACAGGAAGATCGCCAGCATGCCCCAGAGGAACAGGTTGAAGCCGCCCTGCAGCGATTCAGCACTCGAGTAATCCGGGGTCAGCGACGGGATGGTCACGATGATGGAGGCGAGGATGCCGATGCCGGAGATCAGCGTCCAGATGGCGCCGCCCATTCGGTCTGTCAGCGGCGAGAACAGCACGCGTGCGCCGGCACCCACGAGAGGGCCGAGGAAGACGAACTTCACCGGATCTGGCACGTTGTAGCCCTCAACCAGCACCCGTGCGCTCTCGCCCACGCCCTCGACGATCTGGGCGTTTCCGGAGCCATAGAGATTGGCCATGAGCAGGCCGAACTGGGCAGACAGGCCGGAGAAGGTGCCGAACGTCATGATGTAGAGCAGCGTCATCCACCAGGTGTCCTGGTTGCCGAAGATGTCGAACTGCTGCCTGATCGTGGCCTTGATGGGCACGGACTTGAGGATGATGTAGGCCCAGATGGCGCCGGCGATGATGAACGGGATGTAGACCAGAGCGGAGTTCTGGTACCAGACCGTCACCGGATTCTGGCCGGCCGTGGCCATCTGCTGCGAGCCCAGGAAGCCGAACATGCCGAAGCCGATCAGCCACGGGGTCAGCAGCTGCACCAGCGAGACGCCGAAGTTGCCGATGCCGGCCTGAAGGCCCAGCGCCGTACCTTGCATGCGCTTGGGGAAGAAGAACGACGTCGACGGCATGAAGCCGGAGAAGGCTCCGCCGCCGATGCCGGCGAGGAAGGCCAGGCCCATCAGGCGCCAGTAGGGCACGTCCGGGTTGGTGACCTCAAAGCCCCAGCCCAGCACGGGCAGGATCAGCAGCAGGGTGGTGAGCGTCACCATCTTGCGGGTGCCGATCTTGGGCGGCAGCACCATCCACACCAGCCGCAGGAAGCCAGCCGAGAGGCCCGGCATCGAAGCCATCCAGTACAGCTGGGACTTGGTGAACGTGAAGCCCAGAGCGTTGAGCTTGGGGATGATGGCGCTGGGCAGGAACCACGCGACGAAGCAGAGCGTCAGCGAGAATGTGGTGACTGCGAGCGTGTTCCACGCGAGCTTCTTGTCCCACTTCGACTCGTCTTCGGGATCCCATGCGACGAGCCAATCACCCTGTGTTTCCAGCTTTGTGCTCATGACTGGTCCTCCTTGACGGGCCGTTCGAGGGTCTGCGCATGCTTCGGGTCCTCTTCCCGGTGCAGCATGCGCACGATGGTGACGTGCATCCACACCGCGCAGATGACGGTGAGGATGAAGATGACGAAGAAGGTGGAGCTGGGGAACCCCGACCAGGTCTTCGAGTAGGCGAACAGGGGCGGCAGGATGAAGCCGCCGAGGCCGCCGAGCATGCCGACGAGGCCGCCGACGGAGCCCACGTTGTCTGGGAAGTATTCAGGGATGTGCTTGAAGACGGCGGCCTTGCCGAAGCCCATGGCGCAGCCCAGCAGGAACACCAGCACCACGAACCACGGCAGTTGGATGCCGTAGTGGAGATGCTGGGTTTCCGCACCATCGGGATGCACGATGGTGATGTGGCCGTTGGGCATCATCAGGATGCCGCTGGTGACGAGCATCAGCGCAAAGGTGAAGTACATCACCTTGCGGGCACCCCAGCGGTCGCTCATCCAGCCGCCGACGGGGCGCAGCAACGAGGCGGGGAAGATGAAGGTGGCCGTCAGGAGGCCGGCCAGGGCGAGGTCAATGCCGAAGTTGTCCACGTAGTACTTCGGCAGCCAGGCCGAGAGCGCCACGTAGGCACCGAAGACGGCCACGTAGTAGAGACTGAAGCGCCATACCCGGACGTCCTTCAGCGGCTTCAGCATCTCCGAGAGGGGCTTGGCGCTGCCGGGCGCTCGGTCCACCCGCGGCACGATCAACCAGGTGGCCACACCGACGATGACCAACAGCACCGCGTAGATGACGGGGATGAGGCGCCACCCGCCCTGGACGCCCAGCGCGTAGGTGGAGCCCGCCGTCGCCACGATGAGGGCGGGGCCGATGAACTTGGTGACCGAAGCGCCCACGTTGCCGGCACCGAACACGCCGAGGGCCAGGCCCTGCCTGTCCTTCGAGTACCAGGCGGAGTTCCAAGCGGTGCCCACCGAGAACAGGTTGCCGGCGAAGCCCACGAGGAAGGCCAGCACCAGCAGCATGTAGTAGTTCTGGGCGGTGGAGACCAGGTAGGCCGGGATGGCCGTGGCGAACAGCAGGAACAACGTCACCTTGCGGCCGCCGATGCGGTCCGTGATGATGCCGGCCGGCAGGCGCCACATGGAGCCGTTCAGCACGGCCAGCGCGGAGATCCAGGAGAGCTGCTCATCCGAGAGCTTGAACTCCTCCTGGATCCGCACGCCAAGAATGCCGAACATCAGCCAGACGGCGAACATCAGCGTGAAGGCGATGGTCGACATCGTCAGTACGCGGCCGGCGCCCTTTCCAGTCTCGTGGATGGGCGCCACCTCAATGAGCTTGCTCAAGTGAGGACCTCTCTAGTGGGGGAAGAAACGTGTGACTCAGTCACGCCTCAGCGGCGAACCTTCTGGTTGTCGGGGGTACCGATGGGGTCCCAGCCTCGGCCGCGGCGCGTCTGGGTGCGTTGCGGCAGGGCTGCGCGCGAGCGGTACACGATGTAGGGCCGGAACAGGTAGTGGAACGGCGCGGTGAAGGCGTGCACCAGGCGGGTGAACGGCGTGATGATGAACAGCAGCATGCCGATCAGCACGTGCACCTGGAACTGCCACGTGGCTGCCCCCATCGCGGCCACCTTGGGCTGGAACACGAACAGGGAGCGGAACCAGATGGAGACCGTCTCGCGGTAGTTGTGTTCCTCGCCGGTGGGATAGGTGCCGCCGGTGAGGGTGGCCACCATGCCCATGCCGACGACGCCCGCCAGCACCACGTACATCACCTTGTCGTTGACGGTGGTGGCGCTGAACACCGAGCCGGTGGTGCGGCGCCGCCAGATCAGCATGACGAGTGCGATGCACAGAGCCAGGCCTGCCAGCCCGCCACCCACGAGGGCGACCATGTGGTAGTTGTGCTGGCTGATGCCCACCCAATCCGTGAAGGACTTGGGGATGACCAGACCCATCAGGTGGCCCATCAGCACCGCGAGCAGCGCGAAGTGGAACAGCGGGGAGGCGATCTTCAGCAGCTTGGATTCGTACAACTGCGAGGAGCGGGTGGTCCACCCGAACTGGTCGTACTTGTAGCGCCAGATCAGCCCGCCGATGAGGACGATCACCATCACGTAGGGGAGGATGCCCCAAAGCAAGATACTCATCGTGAACTTCCTTGTAGTTGCGGGTAGGGAAGGAACGTGGCGTCGAGGCCGACCGTCTCCTGCGGCGGGCCGGCGAGCAACTGCTGCACCTCAGCGCGGGTCTGGGGCGACGGGCCGCCCAGCTCGTTGCAGACCGCCCGGACGATGCCCTCCTGGGGCAGTTTGTCCTCGGCCAATCCGATGCGCAGCAGTTCGAGGGAGGCGCGGTAGCGGTTGAGCAGGCCGAGCCCCAGCTCTGGGTGGCCGACGGCGGCGAACTCCAACACCATGGGCAGGAAATCCGGCAGCTCGCCGTCCAGATCCACCAGCAGCCCGGAATCCCGGTAGGTCTGCTTGATGGCGGCCAGCACCTCACCGCGGCGGCGGGTGTCGCCGTCGGTCCAGTACGTGAGGTGGAGCGCGTGGCGCCGGGACAGGTCGAACTCCTGCACGTGCCAGGACTGCAGCTCCATGATGGGCAAGGAGCGCAGGTGCGCGATGGTGGGCGCGAAATCTGCGGCGGCGGGGCTCTGCGCCAGCGCCTCCTCGATGAGATCCAGCCGCTCGAGCAACTGCTCATCCGGGTAGGTGAGCAGCAGCCCTGCGGCCTGGAAGATGACCTCGCGCATCATGCACCCGACGGATCTGTGGCGCGGGCCTTCGCCGAGGCGAAGCTCTCGATGGCCACCGGCACTGGGCGGCCGGACGACGAACCGAACGGCCCCTCTCCCCCGGCTCCCGGGCCGCCCTCGAAGTCGAGCGAGCAGCCCATTTCCTCGAGGTTGTGGGCCTGTTCACGGTGCGCCTTCGGGATGACGTAGCGCTCGTCGTACTTGGCGATGGCCAACAGGCGGTACATCTGCTCCAGCGCCCCGGGCTCCATCCCGACGGCGTGGGCCAGCTCCGGCTGCCGCTCGCGGCCCAGCGTGACATCACGCATGTAGGCGCGCATGGCGGCGAGCTTCTGCAGCACCAGGGTGACCACATCCGCGTCGCCAGCGGTGAACAGTTCGGCCAGGTACTCCACGGGGATCCGCAGGGTGTCGATGGCGCCGAACAGGTTGCCACCGGCCTCCGAATCGTGGCCCTGTTCCTTGAGGAGATCAACCACGGGAGACAGCGGCGGCACGTACCAGACCATGGGCATGGTGCGGTATTCCGGATGCAGCGGCAGCGCCACCTTGAAGTGCTTGATCAGGGCGTAGACCGGAGACTTCTGCGCGGCCTCAAGCCAGTCCGTCGGGATGCCGTTGGCCTTCGCATCCGCGATGACCTGCGGATCCGTGGGATCCAACATGAGATCCAGCTGGGCCTCGTAGAGATCCTTGTCATCCACCAAAGCAGCCTTGGTGACCATGTCGGGGTCATACAGGATGATGCCGATGTAACGCAGCCGCCCCACGCAGGTCTCGGAGCACACCGTGGGGAGGCCCACCTCGAGGCGGGGGTAGCACATGGTGCACTTCTCGGCCTTGCCAGAGCGGTGGTTGAAGTAGATCTTCTTGTACGGGCAGCCGGTGATGCAGTGGCGCCAGCCGCGGCACTTGTCCTGATCCACCAGCACGATGCCGTCCTCGGAGCGCTTGTAGATGGCGCCGGAGGGGCAGGAGGCCATGCAGGAGGGGTTCAGGCAGTGTTCGCAGATACGCGGCACGAAGAACATGAAGGTCTTCTCGTACTCGGCCTTGATCTGGATGTTGGCCTCTTCGCGCAGCTTCTTCGCGATGGGGTCATCCGCGATGGTCTCGTGGATGCCGCCCAGGGAATCGTCCCAGTTGGCGGAGCCCTTGATGGCCATGTTGTCGCCCGTGATGAGGGACTTGGGCCGGGCCACGGGGAAGTCGTCGCCGAGGGGGGCCTGGATGAGGTTCTCGTAGTCGTAGGTCCAGGGCTCGTAGTAATCCTCAAGCTCTGGCTGGACGGGCGAGGCGAAGATGCTCAGCAGCTTCTTGAAGCGGCCGCCGGAGCGCAGCTTGAGGCGCCCAGACTTGGTGCGGACCCAGCCGCCCTGCCACTTGTCCTGATCCTCGTACTGGCGCGGGTAGCCGAGGCCCGGGCGGGTCTCGACGTTGTTGAACCACACGTATTCAGTACCGGCGCGGTTGGTCCACGCCTGCTTGCATGTGACCGAACACGTGTGACAACCGATGCACTTGTCCAGGTTCATCACCATGGCGACCTGGGCCATGACTCGACGCTGCTTTGCCATCAGTACTGCACCTCCTGCGAACGGCGGCGGATGGTGGACACGATGTCGCGCTGCACGCCGGTGGGGCCGATGTAATTGAATGCGTAGGCCTGATGGGCGTAGCCACCGATGAGGTGGGTGGCCTTCAGGAGAATGCGGGTGACCGAGTTGTGGATGCCGCCGCGCCTGCCGGTGGCCTCGGACTTGGGCACGTCGATGGTGCGCTCCTGCGCGTGCTGCACGTAGGCGATGCCATCCGGCAGCTTCGGGGTGACGACGGCGCGGGCCACGAACACGCCGTTGGCGTTGGTGAGCTCGATCCAGTCGTTGTCCTTCACCCCGATCGAGGCCGCATCGGCCACACTCAACCAGGCTTGCGGACCACCTCTACCCAGACTCAACATGAACAGGTTGTCCTGGTACTCGGAGTGGATGGACCACTTGTTGTGCACCGTCAGGTACCGCACCGTGATGGCCTTCTCGCCCGTGGGGCCGATCTCCGGCTCGCCGTAGGCGGCGGTCATGTCCAGCGGCGGGCGGAACGTCGGCAACTGCTCGCCAGCATCCGTCATCCAGTCATGGTCGAGGAAGAAGTGCATGCGGCCCGAGAGGGTGTGCCATGGCTTGAGCCGCTCGACGTTGATGGTGAACGCGGCATATCGACGGCCGCCCGTTTCCGAACCGGACCACTCCGGCGAGGTGATGACGGGCTGCGGCGCCTGCTGCGTCTGGACGAAGGTGATGCGCCGTTCCTCCAGGCCCTCGGAGAGATCTGCCAGCTTGCGGCCGGTCATCTTCTCCAGCGTGCGGAAGCCCTGCGTGGCCAACTCGCCGTTGGTGGTGCCCGAGAAGATCAGGATGGCTTCCGCCAGGCGCTGATCCGTGTCGATGGCCGGGCGGCCGGCGGCCGGGCCGGACGGGTAGACGCCGTGCAGCTGGCCGAGGGTCTCCACCTGATGCTTGACGTCATAGGTGATGTTCTTGACGGTGAAGCCCAGCTTGTCTGCCAGGGGGCCGACGGTGAGCAGCTTGTCTGCGATCGCGGTGTAATCCCGCTCCACCACCTGCATGACCGGCAGGTTCTTGCCGGGCACCGCGGGCAGGTCAGTGCCGCGCCAATCCGGCACCTTTCCACCGGGCTGAGCGAGCTGACCCGCGGTGTCGTGCTGCATTGCGACGGCGACGAGATCCTTGCGCGTGTCGAGGCGACCCTTGGCCAGCTCGGAGAGCTTGGTGGCCAGATCCGCGAACACGTCGAAATCACTCTTCGTCTCCCACGGCGGGTCGATCGCCGGGGTGAAGGCGTGCACATAGGGGTGCATGTCCGTGCTGGAGAGGTCGTACTTCTCGTACCAGGTGGCGGCGGGGAGCACGATGTCGGAGAGCAGCGTGGAGCTGGTCATGCGGAAATCTGCCGTGATCAGCAGGTCCAACTTGCCCTCGGGCGCCTCGTCGCGCCACTGGACCACCTCGGGCCGGATGTCGGCGCCGTGCTGGTTCTCCATCACGTTGTTGTGCGTGCCGAGAAGGTGTTTGAGGAAGTACTCGTTGCCCTTGGCAGACGAACCGAACAGGTTGGAGCGCCACAGGATCATGGTGCGCGGCCAGTTCTCGGGTGCGTCGATGACCTCCACCGAGCTCTTCAACTCGCCGGACTTCAGCTTCGCCGCCACGTACTCGCCAGCGGTGGCGTACTCGCCAGCCGCGACGGCGGCCTCGGCCTCGTCGGCAAGGTCGAGCGGGTTCTTGTCGAACTGCGGGTAGAACGGCATCCAGCCCAAGCGGTGCGACAGCGCGACGGCGTCTGCAGTGTGCACGCCGTCGAGGCTGCCGGTCGAGAGCGGAGACTTGATGCGGTCTGCAGAGAAGCCATCGGTACGCCACTGATCCGTGTGCATGTACCAGTACGCGGTGCCGATCATGGTGCGCGGCGGGCGAGACCAATCTGTGGCGTTGGCCATGTTGAACCAGCCCGTCATGGGGCGGCACTTCTCCTGGCCCACGTAGTGCGCCCAGCCGCCGCCGTTCTTGCCGATGCAGCCGGTGAGCATGAGCAGCGCCATGATCGAGCGGTACGTGGTGTCCGCGTGGAACCAGTGGCAGATGCCGGCGCCGATGATGATCATCGTGCGGCCCTCGGATTCCTCCGAGTTCTGCGCGAACTCGCGGGCGGTGCGGATGCACGCCTCGGCGGGCACGGAGGTGATCTCCGCCTGCCATGCGGGCGTGTACGGCGAATCGATGTCGTCGTATCCCTTGGCCCACCTGCCGGGGAGGCCGTCGCGGCCCACGCCGTACTGCGCGAGCATGAGGTCGAAGACGGTGGTGACGAGGTGGTCACCCACCTTGCGGGCAGGCACGCCGCGCTTGATGACGGAGCCCACGCCCTTCGGATCCTCGAACACCGGCAGCGCCACCTCGACGCCCTGAGCGGTGGCGTCGTCGATGAGCGTCATGGCCGGGTCGATGTCGCCGAGCTCCAGGTTCCACTGGCCGGCGCCCTCTTCGTTGTAGCGGAAGCCCATGGAGCCGTTGGGCACCGCGGGCTGGCCGGTGGCCTTGTCCCACATGACCGTCTTGAAGGCGGCGTCCGTCTTGTTGGCGTGCTCCGGCAGATCAGCCGCGGTGAGGAACTTGCCCGCGGTGAGGCCGTGGCCATTGGGATGTTCGACGAGCGTGATGAGCATGCCCAGATCCGTGTACTGCTTCACGTAATCCTGGAAGTAGGGCACCTGCTTGTCGACAAAGTTCTCCTTGAGGATCACGTGGCCCATGGCCATGGCGAGCGCGGCATCCGTGCCGGCCTGCGCGGGGATCCACTCATCGGCGAACTTGACGTTGTCTGCATAGTCCGGCGCGACGGCGACGACCTTGGTGCCGCGGTAGCGGACCTCGGCCATCCAGTGGGCATCCGGGGTGCGGGTGACGGGAACGTTGGAGCCCCACATCATGAGGTAGGTGGCGTCCCACCAGTCGCCCGATTCGGGCACGTCCGTCTGGTCGCCGAACACCTGCGGGGAGGCGACGGGGAGATCCGCGTACCAGTCGTAGAAGCTGGTCATCGCGCCACCGATGAGGTGCGTGAAGCGGGTGCCGATGGCGTGGCTGACCTGGCTCATCGCCGGGATGGGCGAGAACGAGACGCAGCGGTCAGGGCCGTAGTGCTTGATGGTGTTGACATAGCTGGCCGCCGCGATCTCCAGGGCTTCTTCCCAGGTGATGCGCACGAGCCCGCCCTTGCCGCGGGCCTGCTGGTACGTGCGGCGCTTGACCGGATCCGTGGAGATTTCACGGAACGCCTCCACCGGATCACCGAGGCGCTGCTTGGCCTCGCGATACATCTCGACCAGCACGCCCCGGGCGTACGGGAAACGGACGCGCGTGGGCGAGTAGGTGTACCACGAGAACGAGGCGCCGCGGGGGCAGCCGCGTGGCTCATACTCGGGGCGGTCAGGGCCAGCGGAGGGGTAATCCGTCTGCTGGGCCTCCCAGGTGATGATGCCGTCCTTGACGTACACCTTCCAGGAACAGGAGCCGGTGCAGTTCACGCCGTGCGTGGAGCGGACCACCTTGTCGTGGCTCCAGCGGTCGCGGTAGAAGACGTCGCCTGCTCGCCCCCCTTCCCGGAACACGGCGCGGTCATCGTCGGTGGTTTCCCACTCCGTGAAGAACCGTCCTAGTTTCAGCAGGGCATCAGAGGCAGGGCCATCCAGGCGCGCGGAATCGGTGCTCATGGCCCATAGTGTGCACCGAAATGGGGTCTTCGTCTGACCAAATGGGGAATATCTCCTACAACTGGTCGTAAATGAACAACAATCTTGTCAATATCCCCAGGCTGCGGCCTGTTCCGGGGTGTCCACATCCGCCGTCACCGAGGCTGGCGCTGGCACCAGGTTGACATCCAGCCCCCTGAGGAAGCGGCGCACCGAGATGTCCCGCACCGAGCTGGCGTCGCGCGCTGCTCGTTCGATGGCGCTCAACCGATAGCGCCCCGCGAGGTACTGCGGCCAGCCTTCGTCATCCTGCAGCACCACGCCGTCGGGGCCCATCTCGGCATGGGCGAGGAGGTCGACGACGGCCTCGGCGTTGGCGAGATCGCCGGCCAGGATGAGCACGTCACCGGGTTTCGACACGAGCGCCGCTCCTCGTTCCTCGGAGGCGCTCGGCTCAACCAGGGAAACCCCCTCAACCAGCGCAGCCACGGCGGCGGCGATCCCGGCGACAGGGCCTCCGAACGGCGGATCCTCCGGCACGAACTCGACGTCCAGGTGAGGGCGCATAGGCCCAGCGACGATCACTCGCTCAGCGAACCGCGCCGCGGCGCTGCACGTCTGGGCCAACAGGGTCTCGCCGTCGCGTTCCAGCGCCAGCTTGTCCCTGCCCATGCGCGAACTTCGACCGCCGCCCAACACGATCGCCGCGCGCACGGCTAGCCTCCGGCGAAGGGGGGCAGGACGTCGAGCGCGGCCACCCCGGAGAGATCCGCGGAGCGGTCGTTGATGCGCGTGCCATCTGCCAGGAGGGCGCTGACGCCCAGCACCTTGGCCAGCCGCTCATTGCCCCCACTCAGCTCCGCCACAACCTCGTCCGCCGTTCGGCCGGAGGCGTCGATCTCCAGCGAGTCGACGCCGGCCGCCTCGGCCGCGCCCGCAAAGAACCGTACTTCCACTGTTGCTCCTTCAGTTGTCAGCCGCCGATGGCGCTCATCGTGCGTTCGGGTTGGACGAAACCGTCCTCATCAATGCCATGGGCCCGGGGCTTGCCGCGATGGGCTCCCGTCCAGGCGGCCACCACGTCGTCGTCCGTCCCGCCACCGCGCAGGATGGATCGGATGTCCGTCTCCGTGCGCGAAAAGAGGCAGGTGCGCACCTGGCCGTCCGCCGTGATGCGGGTGCGGTCGCAATCTCCGCAGAAGGGGTGGGTGACCGAGGCGATGACGCCGATGCGCCCGCCAGGTTGCGCGTCATCTGCTGCCACGTCCCACAGTTGGGCGGGCGCGGCCCCGCGGGCCTCCTCCGCGGGAGAAAGCTTGAAGCGCTCCCGCAGCGCGCCAAGGATCTCGACGGCGGTGACCATCCCGTCGCGGTCCCACTCCCCCTTGGGGCCCAGCGGCATCTGCTCGATGAAGCGCAGCTCGTACCCGCGCTCCAGGCAGAACCGCGCCAGCGGCACGATATCGATCTCGTTGATGCCGCGCATGATCACGGAGTTGACCTTGACCGGCCGCAGCCCAACCCGATCAGCCGCCTCGATGCCCGTGAGGACATCGGCCAGCCTGTCGCGGCGGGCGAGTTGGGCGTAGCGCTGTGGATCCAGCGAATCAAGCGACACGTTGACCCTGTCCAGCCCTGCGGCCGCCAGCGCCTCAACTCGCTTGTCCAGCCCCAGCCCGTTGGTGGTGAGCGCCAACTCCGGCCGAGGGGTGAGCGCCGCGGCAGCCGCGACGATCCCCTCGAGGCCGCCGCGCAGCAGCGGCTCTCCCCCGGTGAAGCGGATCTTGGTGATGCCGAGCCGCTCGACGGCGATGCGGATGACGCGCGCCATCTCGTCATCGGTGAGCGTCTCCTCAACCGGCTGCCAGACCAGCCCCTCAGCCGGCATGCAGTAGGTGCAGCGCAGGTTGCAACGGTCAGTCAGCGACACGCGCAGGTCACGCGCGGTGCGTCCGTATCCGTCCATCAGCATGGGTGGCAGCCTACCGCCATTTACCCAACCCCTCGTTTTAAAGCCGGGCTGCACTGTGTTTAAATGTATAAATGCATGGACTTGGGCCAACTCGCACCCGCGTATTGTCGCTCCTTCAATCGACCAGTGACCCCGTGACGGTGGGCGCCGTGGCCGATGAATTGGAGCTGCACAAGAACTCCGCGAGGTTCCACCTCGACGCTCTGGTGGAAGCCGGCTACGCCGAGCGTTCCACGGAGCCCAGCGGCCGCACCGGCCGCCCCCCGCTGCTCTACGCGGCCACCAGCGAGGCGCCCACCATCAGCAACGCGCACCTCTTGGAGCTCACCAAGGTGCTGCTCGATGAATTCGTTGCCAGCGAGGACGACGGCGCGGCCAGGGCCCGCCGCGCCGGCCAGCGCTGGGGCAGCCGGACACGGGCGACAGCTGAGCCCACCGTCGACGTGATCAAGGCGGAGATGGCGATGCGTGGCTTCGGCGTGCAGGACGACGGTGCCACCCTCACCTTCACCCGCTGCCCGTTCCGCGACGAGATCTCCGACGACCAACTGCCGCTGGTGTGCGCGATGCATCAGGGCCTGCTGGACGGCATGACAGTCGGCTCCCCCATCACCATCAGCAACCTGCAGGTGGGGCCGCGCGTCTGTCACGCCGCCATCAGCATCGCCTCCTGAAGCTGGCCGCTGAGCGCGGCGCTGGTCCCTGAGCGTCACAGATGCGAGGGACGAGCATCCAGTGACGACGAAGGGCCGGCCAAGCGAAAAAGCTTGGCCG
>JAUNUF010000061.1 GCA_030538315.1 Propionibacteriaceae bacterium | reverse complement strand
GCCAGCTCCCCTCAGCTCAGGAACCGGCGACCGTGGCGATCACCGCGTCACGGACAGCTCGCGACAAGCGCGGATCCCGGTTGCCGATCACCGCAACGGTCAGGCCGTGGGCGTCAGCCGTGGCCGGCGTCCACGCACTGCCGGAAGCCGCGTCGTCGGCCCGCACGCAGAAGCGCTGATGCAACTCCGCGATCTCTGAGGCGGAGCGGTTCGCGGCCGGGTCATTGGTGGCTGCCAGCACGTACCAGGCATCCCCCAGATCCGAATCAAGGAACGCGCGCGGCACCCACTCGAAGCGACCCTCCTCCGCCAGCGCCCGCAACGACGGCGTGAGCTCAGGCGAGACCAATCGCACCCGCGCACCCGCCTCCAGCAGCCGTGGCACGCGCCGCTCGGAGACCTTCCCGCCGCCGATCACCAGCACGTCACGCCCCCGCAGCAACAGCCCAGCCAGATACGTCGGCGACCCCATCGGCGGCGCCTCCGGCAGCATCTCCAAGTAGCGCTCCACCACCACATCGGCCAACTCGTCGCACGCCCCGATCACCTCGGCCACGCGCACCTCCGCGTCGGGATGGTTGGCGGCCCACTGCTCCGCCTGCTCAAACGTCCACGTGCGCAGCCGGCCAGGGAACAACCAGTGGCCCATCACCACGATCCGCCGCGCACCCTGCGCGTAGGCCTTGTCCAACGCCTCGGGAAGCGACGGGCGGGTCACCTGGATGAAACCAGTCTCCACATCCGCCCACTCGCCGCGCTCGAACAGCATCCGGCCCAGCCGCACGTGATCAGCGTTGGCATCAGGCACCAAGGCCCCGCGCCCGATGAACACGACGGTGGTCTCAGCCTCCGTCCACTCCCCGCGAGCTGCATGGAGCCGGGCCTCGACGGCCTCAAGCAGCCGCGGGTGCGGGCCCAGATGCGCGGCGTAATCCACGTGGGCCCCCGGCACCGCCGCGCGGGCCTCGTCGATGAACTCCGGAATGTCGGCGCGCACATGCCCACCAGTGCCCAACATCAGCGGCACCACGACGGCGCGGTCCCCGTGAGCCAGCAACGCCTGGGTGAGCGCCTCCGGGATGGGCGGGTGACTCAACTCGACGAAGCCAACGGAGACGGGCACCTCAGGCAGGCGCTCCTGCACCAGCCGGGCCAGCTCGAAACAGGCGTCCTCGCCATCCTTGACCCGAGTGCCGTGAGCGGCGATCAACAGTGGGGTGCTCATGCGTTGTCCTCCTCAACCAACGGCATCCAGGTGTAGTCACGCGGGGTGACGATCAACCGTCGCCCTCCCCCGCTCGTGACGTACTTCGTGGCGGTGGAGCCCACCACCACGAGGGAATTCATGTCCACCCACTCAGGCTGGAACTCGGCAAGCGTGCTCATGATCACCTTCTGGCGGGGGCGCTCGGCCTGCTGCACCACGGCCACGGGGGTCGACGGCGGGCGGTGCTCACCCAGGATTTCCAGCGCGCGCGGCAGGTGCATCAGCCGCTTGCGGGAGCGCGGGTTGTAGAGAACCGTGACGAAATCGCCGACGGCGGCCCCGTGCAGCCGTCGCTCGATGGACTCCCACGGGGTGTGGAGATCCGAGAGCGAGATGGTGGCGTGATCATGGCCCAGCGGGGCGCCGAGGATGGCCGAGACGGCGAGCGAGGCGGTCACGCCCGGCACGATGTCGATGTCCACGCCGTCGGTGCCCTGCTCCAAGGTGGGGCTGGCCATGGCGTAGATGGCGGGGTCTCCGCCGCACACCAGGGCGACATTTTCGCCCGCCCGGGCCGCGTCGATTGCCGAGGCGGTGCGCGCCTCCTCCGTGCCCATCTTGGTGGCCATGATGCGGGCACCGGGGCGGATCAGATCTCGGATCTGCTTCACGTACGGCGCGTAGCCCACGATGTAGGTGGCCTGCTGGAGGCGTTCCTTCGCGCGGGGCGTGAGCAGATCCCGCGTGCCCGGGCCGAGGCCCACCACGCTGAGCCGACCCCGTGCCGGGATGCGCCCCACCGCGCACGTGGCATCCTGCGTCTTCTGCTTCGGCACGATCAGTTCCGCGCCGCGGGCCATGACGGATGCCTCAGAAACCGACGGCGTGCCCACGTGTTCGAGGGCGTACTGGCTGGGCGTGGGCACCTCAAACTGGGCGAGCTCCTCGGCCGGGTAGTCGATGAGCTTCACTCCTAGTTGGTGCGCGAGCTGGATGAGCCCGAGCTCGCCGGCCTTGGCGTCGACGGTGGTGATGGCAGAAACGGACTCGACAGCGAGGTTGTGCTCATCAAGGGTCCGTTCCAGGAGTTCGCGCAGGTGCGCCGCGTCGGTGCCCTTGTTGCAACCCATGCCCACCACGAGACTCTTCGGGTGGAGCGTCACGACGCTGGTTGAGCCGGGCCCAGCGACGGAGTCGCCGGCCCGTGTCGAAACCCTCCTCGCGTGGTCCGTGACGACGATGCGGGCTTCGGCGCCTTCAGCGTCCACGGAGACGTTGGCTGGCAGCGGCGGCAACGGCCACGGCTGGGCCTTCTCAACCAGCACCGGTTCGCCGTCGAGCATGGCGCGCGTGACCCCCGCGACGTCGCCGCTGTACGCCCAGCCCAGGGTGTCGAGGGCGGGGATGTTCAGCGCGTCCGTGGCGGTGGTGAGCACCGGCGTGGCTCCGGTGGCCTCGGAGATCAGCCGGGCGAGGTCGTTGGCTCCGCCAGCATGGCCGCCAACGACGGGCACGGCGAACCGACCCGCCTCATCCACCACCACGACCCCCGGATCAGTGGTTTTGCTGGCCAGCCATGGCGCGATGATCCGCGTCGTGGCCCCGAGCGCCAGGTGGCTGATGATCAGACCACACTCCGCCCACGCGTCCACCAGCCCCGTCTTCGCGGGCCCGTCGAAGCGCAGCATCGTGACGCTCTCGCCGAGCCGGGAATAGTGCTGCGTGACCACCTCGTCGATGGCGTCGGCGTGGCGCCGGGCCGCCTCCGAGTTGGTGACCTGCCCGATCACCATCCCTGAAGTCGATGCGCTGGTCCCTGAACCCGCTGCAGTGGTCCCTGAGCGGATCGCATCCGAGGCACGAGGATCGCGATCCGACGAAGGGCCGCCAAGGATCAACACGACGTTGGGCTCCGTCACCTCTGCCACCAACGCCTCCGCCTGCGTGAACCAACGGACGCGCTCGTCCGGCTCGCCGAGGCGCTCGGCCACGACGAACTGGCGCTCCTCCGGTGCAAGAGCAGCAGCGATCTCACGGATGCCGGTGCCCGGCCCTGTCAGCACCGCGACCTTCGGGTGTCGACGCGCGGCGGCCACCGCGTCGTCGACAGGCTTGCCGTGAGCCGAGACCACCACGGCGTCGTCCCACGGAAGGGCGACGGCGGCGAAGGCCGCAGCGACCGAGCTCACCGCGGGGCGCACCTTCAGCTCGAAGCCCTCGGCGCGCAGGCGGCGCACGATGCCGTGGAACCCGGGATCACCGCTGGCGATCACCAGCGCCGTCTCGCCGTCGGACAACTCCTTCAGCCGCGCGACGGCGGGCGTGATGCCGCCGAGCACCACGCGGCGATCCTCCTCAACCCCAAGGGCATCAAGGTGGCGCCGACCCCCCACCACCAGGGTGGCCCGCTCGGCAAGGTCAACTGTTTCGGGGGCCAACTGGCCCAGGTAGCCGTGGACGTGGATCATGATTCCTCCGTGACGCCGCGCGTGCCGTGGGTGCGCAGATCCGTCTGCGCTTCGGGATCAGCCGCGCGATATTCGTGCCGGAACCCGGGGTGGTAGAGATGGGAGCGGGTGGTGAGCGGGCCTTCTGCGAGCGCAGGGCCCACGAGCACGACGGTGTGCTTCCACAGCTTGTGTTCACGCATGGTGGCGCTGAGTTCGTCGAGGCGGCAGCGCAGCATCAGCTCGTCCGGCCAGCTCACCTGGTAGCCGATGATGCAGGGCGTCTCGGGCGGGTAGCCGCCGGCCAGCAGTTCCTCCTGCAGCACCTTGTTGCGGGCGGCGGAGAGGTACAGCGCCATGGTGGTGCCGTGGGCCGCGAAGCCGCGCGCTGTCTCGCGCGGCGGCATGGGCGTGCGGCCGCCCTCCAACCGGGTCAGGATCAGGCTCTGCGACACCTCCGGCCGGGTGATCTCCACCTCCATCCGCGCCGCCGCCGCCGAGAACGCGGAGACGCCGGGGATGGATTCGAACTCGAGGCCCAGCTCCCGGATGAGGTCGCGCTGCTCGGCGGTGGCGCCGTAGATGGCGGGATCGCCCGTGTGGACGCGCGCGACGGTGAGCCCCTCGTCGCGGGCCCGCTCGTACAGCGGTGCGATGTCTTCGAGGGAAGCGGAGGCGGAATCCACCACCTCTGCGCCCTCCTTGACGCCCGCCACGATCCCGGGATGCACCAGCGACGAGGCCCAGATCACGATGTCCGCCTCTGCGATGGCCCGTGCCCCGCGCAGCGTGATGAGATCCGCGGCGCCGGGGCCAGCGCCCACGAAGATGACCTTGCCGCTCACAGCGCGCCCCCTGCCGTGGTGCGACGGGGTGCGCTCAGCACGGTGGAGAAATACGGGGCCGCCTCGTCATCGGCCAGCTCCGCCAATGCCACGAGGCGTTGGCTCTCCAGCGAGACGTTCACGCCCAGCACCGCATCGCGATCCGCCTCGCGCAACGCGCCCACCACCTCTGGCAGGCGGCGGCCGCCCTTGTAGGCGACCACCGTGTCGGCGGCCCCCAACAGCTCCCGCAACCGGTCCAAACCTGCGGTGACAGGCACCAACGCCAGCACCTCCTGCCCCTCCACGAGCGGTGTGCGGGATTCGGCGGCGAGCGCCTGCATGGCGGTGATGCCTGGAATGACCTCCACCTCGGTGCCCGGCCGCTGCGCGACGACGTGCGCGGCGAGGTAGGAGAACGTGGAGTACACGGAGGGATCACCGACGGTGGCGAAGGCGACCACGGTGGCCCCGCCGTCGAACTCCTCGACGGCGGCCGCGGCCGACGTGAGCCACGCCTCCTTGCGCTTCTCCGAGATGCCTCGGCGATCTGCCATGGAGAACGGGATCCGCCGGATCCGCGCCCCAGGCGCGACCTCCGCGACGATCAGCTCCGCGCGCCCCGGGCCATCGCCCGAGGCCTCTGTGGCTGGCACCAGCACGACGGTGGCCTCAGCCAGCGCGCGAGCCGCCTTGATGGTGGTGAGAGTGGGATCTCCCGGCCCTACTCCAACGCCGATGAGGCGTCTGATGGCTGGGGGTGGGACGGTTTGCACCGTGGCCTCCTAGGGGTCGCTCGCCCGGACAAGTGGCCGCGCAGGTGGAGTTCCTGACTCGCCCGGAGGCTCACAGTGGCGGGACCGCCCCGGATTTGCACCGGGTTCCTCGCTAGCTGCGCGTGCCCCCATCCTTGCAGAGGCCGAGCAACGCCGTGACGTCAGCATGCTCTTCGAGGGCATCTGCCACGGAGTCGAGCATCATCTCGCGGCGCGCGGCGAAGCCGGGGGCTTCCGACGGCACCCACTCACGGCCCGCGGCCTTGGCGATCTCGGCCAGCCACGAGCGGCGGAATTCGTCCGATTCCAGCGCCCCGTGCCACATGGTGCCCCAGGTCTGCCCCACCCGGACGCCGCCCAGGAACCCCTCGTCGCCCCCATCGAGTAACGTCGGGCGGCCATGGTGGATCTCGTAGCCCTCCACGGGAACGCCCCTCCACTCACCCTGCGGCCGCCCCAACACCTTGTCAGGGCTGAATTCGACACTCACGGGCAACAACCCCAGGCCATCCACGGGTTCGGGCGAGCCACTCTCCACCGGATCGACGACGGTGCGGCCCAGCATCTGGAAGCCACCGCAAATGCCCAGCACCGGCCTGCCCGCCTGCGCCCGCGCCACCACCGCCGCGGCGATCCCCGTGCTGCGCAGCCACGCGAGATCGGTCAGCGTTGCCCGCGACCCCGGCAGCACCGCCAGATCAGCCGCCGCCACATCCTCCGGATCCGTCGTGACCGTCACGCGCACGCCCGGCTCCGCGGCCAGGGCATCCACATCCGTGGCGTTGGAGATCCGCGGCATCCGCACCACGGCGACGGTGAGCGCACCCTCCGTCGATCCCCCACCGCCCAGATCCTCACCCCGCCAACGCGCCACCTCGAGGGCATCCTCGCCGTCGACCCACATGCCCGGCAGCCACGGCAGCACACCGAAGTTGCTGAGGCCGGTGCGGCGCGAGATCTCCTCCAGCCCCGGGTCGAGCACGGCCTGGTCTCCGCGGAACTTGTTGATCAGGTAGCCGGCCAGCAGCCCGCGATCCTCACCCTCCAGCAACCC
Source organism: Propionibacteriaceae bacterium (assembly GCA_030538315.1). Classification (GTDB taxonomy): domain Bacteria; phylum Actinomycetota; class Actinomycetes; order Propionibacteriales; family Propionibacteriaceae; genus Arachnia. The sequence continues at coordinate 10,135 of JAUNUF010000061.1, read as the reverse complement.
CCACGTGCCGTAGATGGAGGCCAGCACGCCGCCGCGGTCGATGTCGCCCACCAGCACCACGGGCAACCCGAACTGCCGCGCCAGGCCCATGTTGGTGTAGTCGCCCTCACGCAGGTTGATCTCCGCAGGCGATCCAGCCCCCTCGCAGATCACCAGGTCATATTGAGCAGCCAACTCCCGGTAGGCCTCGAACGCGGCCTCGGCCAGATGCCGCCGGCCCGTGGCGTACTCCCCGGCCCGCAATTCCCCCGCGGGCTGGCCGCGCAGGATCACGTGGGCGCGGCGGTCGCTGCCGGGCTTCAGCAGCACCGGGTTGAGCACGCTCGACGGCGTCACCCCCGCCGCGATGGCCTGCAGGTATTGCGCCCGGCCAATCTCGCCGTCGGCCACCACCATGGAGTTGTTGCTCATGTTCTGCGCCTTGAAGGGCACCACGTTGATGCCGCGCCGCCTGGCCACCCGGCACAGGCCAGCGGTGATGAGCGACTTGCCTGCATCCGAGGACGTGCCGGCCACCAGGAAACTCACTTCTTCCTCCGCTTCAACAGCGCGGCAGCGGCGGCCAGCGCGCCAGCCGCTCCCGTCACCACGCGCACCAACTCAGCCGCCCTGCGCACCTCCGGCGCGCCCGGCCGAGGGCCGTCGCCCAGCAGGCCGCGCTCCTCCACCCGTGAGGCGTATGCGTTGCGCCCACCCAGCTGCACGTTCAGCGCGCCGGCCCAGGCGGCCTCGCACCAGCCGCCGTTGGGCGAGGGGTGGTTCTCGGCATCGCGCAGCGTGATGGCCCAGGCTCGCCTGGCGGAGCCACCCACCGTCGGCGCCAACGCTGAGGCCAGCGCGCCGGTGAGCCGCGCGGGAAGGTAGTCGAGCGCGTCGTCCAGACGCGCGGAGGCCGTGCCGAAGCGGCCGTAGCGGGCGTTGCGTCGCCCCACCATGGCGTCGAGGGTGTTGACGGCGCGGTGCCCCAACAGCCCCGGGATTCCCGCGATGGCGCCCCAGAACAGCGACGCCACGGCCGCGTCCGCGGTGTTTTCCGCCATGGATTCGACGGTGGCCCGGGCCAGTTCCGGCGCGTCGAGCTGGGATGCATCCCGGCCGCACAGGTTGGGCAGTTGCTCGCGGGCCTGCTCGAGGTTGCCCACTTCGAGGCGATCGGCCATGGTGTCGCCTTCAGCGGCGAGGCTGCGGGCGCCGAGCACGGCCCAGGTGGCCAGCGCCGTGGCGAGCGTGTGGAGCACGGGATTGCGCCTGGTCAGGCGCTCAGCCGCCACGCCCAACCCCACCACCGGGGCCACGGTGGCCGCAGTGTAGGCGGCTCCGGCGGGCACGCCGTCGCTGTAGAGAGGAGCTTCGAGACGCGCCGCGAAGGCGCCGAACCAGGCCACAGGGTGGTGCTTTTTCGGGTCGCCGAAGATCCTGTCTGCGGCCACGCCGAGGGCCAGCCCTAGTGCTCTGGAGATCACGGGTCTGAACCTACCGCGCCACTTCGACGGTGCGGTGCTCGCCGTTGCCGAACTCCAGCCACTCCACCTCCCGGTGTCCGCGGCCCGCCAGCACGGCCAGCAGGATGCGCAGGGTGTCGCCGTGCGAGACGACCACCACCTCATCGTCAGAACCCGCATCCGGCAACTGGGCCACGAACTCGATGAGGCGCGCGTGCACGTCCGCCACGGATTCGCCGCCTCCCCAGCGCACCTCGGAGATGTGTTGGCCTTCGGGCACGGGCTGTTCGTGGAGGTCGTCGTAGCTGACCCCCTCAAGGCTGCCGAGACCCTGCTCCCTGAGCGCCACGCTCTCCTGCACGGGAATCCCGGCCACCGCTGCGATCTCGTCCGCCGTCTGCCGGGCGCGCACCTGATCCGATGACCAGATGGTGGTGATCCGGCGGCCGGCCAGTTCAGCGGCAACGCGGCGGGCTTGGGTGAGCCCCTCGTCGGTGAGTGGCACGTGGAGAGTCTGGCCCTGCAGCCTGCGCTCGAGATTCCAGACGGATTGCCCGTGCCGGACCAGATGAAGGATCACGCGCCCCATCCTAGGCATCTAGGGTGGACCTCATGAGAGACGCCGTTGACGACTTGATCTGGGACGAGGCCCCCAAGGAGGCCGCCGCCGTGGCGGTGCTGGATGCGCCCGCTCTGGTTGCCGATGCGCTCACCATCACCTCGGATGTGCGGGTGTTCTGCGACGACTGGCGCGACGCCATGGCCGTGCCGCCGGAGCTGCTCGTGGCCAGCCCGGATGACCTTGGTGGCGTGGATCTCGCGCTCGCCCGCCTCCCGAAGTCGCTGGCCGCGCTGGATCAGCACGCCGCCGTCGTGCAGGGCGCGCAGGACGTGACGTACCTGGGTGGCGCGCGCGTGCGGCACATGAACCGCTCGATGAACGAGGTGTTGGCCAAGCACTTCGCCGCCGTTGCGGCATCGTTGGGCCGCTCGAAGTCGCGCGTGCTGCGCGCGTGGGGCCCGCAGGGCCTGGAATCGGATTGGCCCAAGGTGCGCCAGCACGAGGATCTGGGGTTCGCCGTGGCCGCGTACGGCGGCACCTTTGGCGGCACGAAGATCGACCCCGGCACGAGGTTGCTGCTGATGGCGCTCGCCGGTGGTGGCGACGCCGACCCGCTCGAGGCCGTGGATGTGCTGGATTTCGGCTGCGGCAACGGCTCGGTGTCGATGTGGTTGGCCAAGGAGGGCTTCGACAACGTGTTGGCGCGAGACGTGAGCTGGTCTGCCGTGGCCGCTACCGCCGTCGCCGCTGAGGTCAACGAGTTCGACGTGGATGCAACATGGGGCGACGGCCTGGCCGGCTACGAGGACGACTGCGTGGACGCCATCATCACCAACCCGCCGTTCCATCAGGGCGTGGCGAAGGATTCGACGGACACGCTCACCATGTTCGAGGACGCCGCCCGCGTGCTGCGCCCCGGCGGCCAGTTGTGGTGCGTGTACAACTCGCACCTGCCGTACCGACGCGCGTTGAACGAAGCGTTGGGCCCGACGAGGGTGGTGGCGCAGGATCGCCAGTACACCGTCGTCCTCACCACCGCCCGCTGATCCCGTAGGCATCACTCAGCAGGCTCACAGGAACCTCATAGACTGGCGGAGTTAGCTGATGGCGCACCCAGAGGAGTCACCATGAGCAACGAACAGACCACCCCCATGCCGCAGTTCCAGCCACCCGGCCCCAGCTTCCAGAACTCTGGATATCAGGGCCCCGGCCAGTACGGCCCTTCATTCCAGAGCTCCGCCCCTCCCCCGCGGCCCACGCAGTACCCGCCCTATCAGCCGCCCAGCCAGCCGCAGCCCGGCCCGACTCGCACGAAGGCCCGACGGGGGGTCGGGGTTGCGGGAGTGCTCGCCATCGCAACCCTCGCCGCGGGCATCGGCGGCGGCTCCGGCTTCGTCGCCTCCCGCTACCTCGCACCCACCAACGGCACCACCCCCGCCATCGGTTCCTCCGCCTCGCCCAGCACCTCCCCCAGCGCCACCACGGAGACCACCGAGGCCCCGGCGGGCGGGCAGCAGACCACCGTCGTGCAGGCAGATCCCACCAACCCCAACTGGAGCGCGGTGGCTGAGGTCGCCTCGAAGGCCGTGGTCGCCATCCAGGTCTCCGGCGGCGCCGGTTCGGGCAGCCAGGGCTCCGGCGTGGTGATCGACGGCGCCGGTCACATCGTCACCAACAACCACGTGGTGGCCAGTGCGGGCCAGGGCGCGCAGGTCGCCGTGCTGCTCGGCACCACCGCCTACCAGGCGGAAGCCGTGGGCTTCGACCCCTCGACGGACCTCGCGGTGATCAAGCTGACCAACCCGCCGTCGGATCTGGCCGTCATGGGCTACGGGGATTCCAAGGCTGTGAAGGTGGGCGACCCCGTCATGGCCATCGGCAACCCGCTGGGCCTGGCGGATACCGTTACCACCGGCATCGTCTCCGCGCTGAACCGGCCCGTCACCACCCGGGCGGTCACCAACCAGAACATGAGCAGCACCCGCGACAACCGCGTGGTCACCGCCGCCATCCAAACCAACGCCGCCATCAACCCCGGCAACTCGGGCGGCGCGCTGGTCAACGCCTCCGGCGAACTCATCGGCATCACCTCCTCCATCGCCTCCCTCCCGACGGCGGGGCAGGACCAGGCTGGCAACATCGGCATCGGTTTCGCCATCGGGTCAGATCAGGTGAGCTACGTCGTCGAGCAACTCATCGCGACGGGCACCGCGCAGCACCCGCAGCTTGGCGTGAGCGCCAGCGACATCCAGACCTTTGGCCCCATGGGCGCCGAGGTGGTGGAAGTGGTGCCCGGCTCCCCCGCCGAGGCGGCCGGCATGCAGGTGGGAGATCAGGTCACCGCGGTGGACGGGCAGCCCGTCACCTCCACTGAGTCGCTGGTGGCGCTGGTGCGCGCCGGCCGCGTGGGCGAGGTGATGAACCTCACGGTGCTGCGTGGCGGCAAGGAACTCACCGTGCCGGTCACGCCCACCGCCGCGCCTCAGTGACAGCCTCGCCTCCGTGACGGTTAGGGTGTCCGCATGGACATCCGCGTGACGCTGGCGGCCACGGGCCCCGTTCCTGATTCGCTTCTGGCCTGCATCCCGCCGGCCATCTCGAAGACGGTGGACGAGACGGCCTACGGCCAGCGCATCAACGTCTACACGCGCCACGACGACCCGCCCGCCCTCCGCCAAGCGCTGAGGGCTGTGGCGGGCAACGTCGCAGTGGGGGTGCTCGCCAGGCCGCTGGCCGCCCAGCCCGCTCGCCTGCTGCTGATGGACGTGGATTCCACCCTCACCACCACGGAAGCGGTGGATCTGTTGGCCGAGCACGCCGGCTCCGGCGAGCAGGTGGCCGAGATCACGGAACGGGCCATGCGCGGGGAGTTGGATTTCGAGGAGTCGCTGCGCGAGCGGGTCGCCACGTTGGCTGGCCTGCCGGTTTCCGTGTTTTCAGAGGTTGGCCCCCGCATGACGCTCTCCCCCGGCGCCGAGAGCCTGATCCGCGCGGCCCGCGCTGCGGGCGCCAAGGTAGGTGTGACCAGCGGTGGCTTCACGCAGCTCGTCGGGCCCTTGGCGAAGATGTTGGGCCTGGACTTCTTCAACGCCAACCAGCTCGAAACCGACACCAGCGGTGGGGTGGAACGCCTGACCGGCCGCGTCGTCGGGGATGTGGTGGACAGGCAGCAGAAGGCGCGAGACCTGCTGCGGTTTGCGCATGAGCACAAGATCGACACGGGGCTGACGGTCGCCGTCGGCGATGGCGCAAACGACCTCGACATGTTCGACGCCGCCGGCCTCTCAGTTGCCTACTGCGCCAAGCCCGTGACCGCTGCGGCCGCGGACGTCGCGGTGCCGTTCCCGCGCCTCGACGCCGTGGCCGCCTTCGCGTTCAACGCCTGACCAAAGCCAGCTCACGGCTGGGCGACGCTGAACAGATCGCCGGGTTGGCAGCACAACGTTTCTCGATATGTTTTTCTGAGATTTTTCCTGTGCGTCCAAGGGCGGGCCAACCGATGGATCGACAACGCGGGGCTGGTGAGCGACGATGGGCCCACCGTCGTTTCCGGAGTTGTCCCAGAAGGAGTTAGCCCCACGTGCTGTCTGCCGCATTGATGTTCTTCCTCGTCATGGACCCGTTGGGCAACGTTCCGCTGTTCCTCACCGCGCTGCGCAACACCCCCGAGGAGCGCCGGCAGTGGGTGATCCTGCGCGAGCTGCTGATCGCCTTGGTGGTGATGGTGGCGTTCCTGTTCGCCGGGCAGGGAATGATGCAGATCCTGAGCATCGAGAACTCGGCCCTTGAGGCCGCCGGCGGGGTGATCCTGCTGCTGATCGCCATCCGGATGGTGTTCCCCACTCCGGAGCGGAACCTGCGCGAGCCGCACACCGACGACGAGCCGTTCATCGTCCCGCTGGCCGTGCCCTACGTTGCAGGCCCGTCGTTGCTGGCCATCGAGGTGGTGCTGATCTCGCAGAACCCGGAGAAGTGGGCGGAGTATCTGGGGGCCCTCGCGTTGGCGTGGTTGGCCACCGCTGTGATCCTGTACATGTCGGGCTTCCTGCGCCGCGTCGTCGGCGACAAGACGCTGATCGCCATGGAGCGTCTGATGGGCATGTTGTTGGTGATCCTGGCCGTCCAGATGATGTTCGAGGGGACGAAGGAGTTCTTCATCGGCTGAGCCAAAGGCGCGACATCTAGAGCGAGTGCCCGACGGCGACGCCATCACATTTCACAGTCAGATCCTGCGGCGCATCTCGCTGTGAACTTTGGTGGCGTGCTCGCTGCCAAACTTCACACTCAGATGTGCTGTGGAATCCAAGTGTGAAGTTTGACAGCATCCTGGCGCTCGCCCCAGGGCTCAAACCCCGGAGACTTGCTGCAACCCACCAAACAGCGCCAATCACCGCACTGCTGCCGTGTTTGCTGCCTCGCCCAGCGCAAGCCCGAACAGCCTCGGCGTACAGCGGCTGACCGACGTCGCCGTCAAATCTAGATTCAGCCCCGTCAGCACCCCCGAATCTAGATTTGGGGGCTCTCCCCCAACCCCGCAGCACTCCGTCGCTGGTAAGAATGGACTCATGATCGATCTGGTTGCCCTCCGCCGCGAACTCCACCAAATCCCCGAAGTGGGGCTGCAGCTCCCTCGGACGCAGGCCCGACTCCTGCAGGCGCTGGAGGGCCTCCCCCTGGAGATCACGCTCGGCGAGAGCGTCACCAGCATCGTGGGCGTGCTCCGCGGAGGGAAGCAGACGGAGGGCAAGCGCCCCGTCGTGCTCCTGCGGGCCGACATGGACGCGCTGCCCGTCGAGGAGCGCACCGGGCTGGATTACGCCTCCACGAACGGCAACATGCACGCCTGCGGCCACGACCTCCACGTCTCCATGCTCGTGGGCGCCGCGCACGCACTGGCAGCCCGCAAGGACGACCTGGCCGGCGACGTCATCTTCATGTTCCAGCCCGGCGAGGAGGGCATGGACGGCGCCCGCTACATGTTGGAGGAGGGCCTGCTCGACGTCGCGGGGTCTCGGCCCGATTGGGTCTACGCCATCCACGTCTGGTCTGCGCTCGACCCCCACGGCATGTTCAGCACGAAGCCCGGCACAGTCATGGCCAGCTCCGACGTTGCGCGCGTCACGGTGACGGGCCGCGGCGGCCACGGCTCCACCCCGCACATGGCCGCTGATCCCGTGCCCGCCCTCGCGGAGATCACCACGGCGCTGAACACCATGGTGACAAGGCGGTTCGACATCCAGAACCCCGTCGTCGTGACGGTTGGCCTGCTGCAGGCGGGAACCATCGCCAACGTCATCCCGGAGGAGGGCAAGCTCGAGGCGACCCTGCGCACCTTCGACACCGACGTGCGCGCCAAGCTCATCGAAACCATCCCGCAGGTGGTCGACGGCATCGCTTCCGCGCACGGGGTCAAGGGCGAGTTCGAGCTCTGGGAGCAGTACCCCGTCACCATCAACGATGACGATGAGGCCGACGTCGTGGCCGGGGTGGTCGCAGACCTGTTCGGCGAGGAGCGCCACTCACGGTGGAGCAAGCCCCTCGCAGGCGCGGAGGACTTCTCCCGCCTGCTGCAAGCCGCGCCCGGCTGCTTCATCGGCCTGTCCGCCTGCCCGCCGGAGCTCGACCCGCTCACCGCGCCCTTCAACCACTCCGCCTACGCGCAGTTCGACGACGGCGTGCTCGCCGATGGTGCCCAGCTGTTCACCGAGCTGACACTCAGGAAGATCGGCTCGCGCGGGTAGGGTCTGGTACATGTTCCTCGACGACGCCGTCGCCGCCGCCCTCGCCCACCCGCTGGTCCAGGACGCTGAGCCAAGCACCGAGCATCCTGGGATGATCGCGCTGACGCTCATCACCGGCGAGGAGGTCAACTGCAACCCGCAGCTGGCAACGCCGGAACCCGGCGAATCGGCGGAAGACGCGCTCCTGCGCTTCCACGCCTCGCTCGACAAGCTGCTGATCACGGTGCAGACCCATCTCGACGAGGAAGTGAACCCGGACGAGGCGATCCCCCTGGTGCGCAGCGCGGATTACTTCGATCAGGGCGAGAGCTCCGCCGCGATGACGTTCCCGCTCACGGACTACATTGGCGTGGGCCTCGCCATCGATCTGCCCACCGCAGTGATCCCCGTGGGCCGCACCAAGCTCCAGGCAGACACCCCAGAGGAATCCGTCACGCGCGCCGCCAAGGCCGTGCTCCGCCTGCGCGACATCACCGAACAGTTCGGCCTGGCGCCCATCGTGGAGGACAACTCCATCCTCGTGGTGCACGCCACCGAGGGCAACGACTGCGCCTGGTTCGCAGATCTCCAGACCATGCAGGCTGCTCTCGCCCAGATGCAGCAGACCACGGGCACCGAATGGGCGGCCGTGCCCGCCACCCGGGAAGACCTGTTCCTCATCGACACCAACACGCCCCACTGGCCGGATTTCCTCGACGTGCTGGAATCCGTGCGCGGCTCCCACAAGGAGGTGTGCCCCCTCCCGCACGTGCAAGCCGACAACGCGTGGCGCGAGTGGCTGCCACCGGAAGGGTTCGCCGTCGAGAAGCGGCTGACGAAGCTCCGGGCAGACGTGCACGCCGATCAGCACGGGCGCCAACGCGAACGCCTGCAAGCGGAGGGGGGTCCGTTCGCCTCCACCCTGCTGCAGATCGAGCGCGAGAGCCGCTGGGAAACCCTGTCCGTCACCTCCGACGACCTGACCAGCATCCCGCGCACGGATCTGGTGGTCTTCTTCCGCGAGGAGGACGACGTGCCGCTGGGCGTGTACCTGAACGACGCGCTGGTCGCCTGCCCGCACCTGTTCTCCCTGCAGGACGGCACCTTCCCGCCGCGCTTGGTGGTGCGGCCGCCGTCGGAGGAGGACAGGGCGATCCTGGCGGAGCATCAGGTCGCCTGGCAGGGCTGACATGCGCCCCATGTTGGCCACCCCTACCGCCACGCCGGGCATGCCCCCCAGCGGGCCCGGCTGGCTGCACGAGATCAAGTGGGACGGCGTGCGCGCTCTCGCGGAGACGCGCAGCGGGCGGCTGGTGCTGTACAACCGCACGGAGGGACAGATCACCGCTGCCTACCCGGAGGTGGTGGCCGGCGCGGAGGGGCTGCCTGATGGGTTGCTGATCGACGGTGAACTCATCGCTCTCGACAGCGCCGGGCTGCCGTCATTCCAGGCCATCGCGCACCGCATGCACGTGCGAAATCCGGCGCGCGCAGCCCGTCAGGCGGTGGAGCGGCCCGTCACCTTCGTCGCGTTCGACCTGCTGAGGGCGGGCGGAGACGACCTCACGCGGCTGCCGCTGGAGGAGCGCCGCCGTCGGCTCTCCGCCCTGGATCTGGACCGCCCCCGCTGGCAAGTGTCCGAGCAGCATGACGACGGCGAAGCCCTCGCCGTGTTCACCCGCGAGGCGGGGTTGGAGGGTGTGATGAGCAAGCGCGCGGGGTCGGTTTATGTGCCCGGAGCGCGCAGCACGGACTGGGTGAAGACGCCGCATCGCACCGAGCTGGTGGGGGTGATCGGCGGGTGGGTGCCCGAGACGGGCGACGAGAATCGCTTGGGCTCCGTGTGGATCGGCCATCCGGCTGACGAGGCGACCTTCGAGGTTGACCCCGTGCTGTACCCGCTGGGGAGGGTGGGTTCTGGGCTGAGCCATGCCGAGAAGGACACCTTGTTGGAGGTGCTGCGCACCACCGAGCGCCCCACGGTCCCGTTCGACCCCGCTCCGGTGGGGCCGGAGGCGCGGCGCACCCGCTGGGTGGAGCCGATGCTGTGCGTGCAGGTGCGGTACCTGAACGTTTCGCCGAGCGGCGCGTTGAGGCAGCCGGTGATGTTGCGGCTGCGACCTGAGGTGTCGCCCGTCGAAGCTGCCGACGCATCCCTTGCCTGAGCATCGTCGCAGGGCTTGACTCAACGTCGCAGGGCTTGAGGGCTCGTCGCAGCCCTCAGCACGACGTCGCAGGGCTTCAGCCTTCCTCGCAGCCCTTGGATCCACGTCGCCGGGCTTTCTCCCCTACCCCCACACCCTCGCAGGGATTTGGGTCACGTCGAAGGGCGTTCGGTGACCGGAAGCCCTGCGACGTCGCCCTTTCCCCTGCGAGGTGTGTCCGAGGCCTGCGCTCAGACGCGAGAAGCC
>JAUNUF010000060.1 GCA_030538315.1 Propionibacteriaceae bacterium | reverse complement strand
CCGAGCCCGAGCCCGAGCCGGTCAAGGAAGAGCCCAAGGCCGCTCCTGCCCCCGCCGCTCAGGAGGCCCCCAAGGCCGAGCACTCCGCCGCCGTCGAGGCCGCCGTGGCACGCCGCGCCGCCGAGGCTTCGGGCGACGGCACGTACGTGACCCCCCTGGTGCGCAAGCTTGCCAAGGAACACAACGTCGACCTGTCGTCGGTGAAGGGCACCGGCGTGGGTGGCCGCATCCGCAAGCAGGACGTCATCGACGCCGCCGAGGCCGCCAAGCAGGCACCAGCCGCTGCTCCGGCCCCCGCCGCTGCCGCTCCCGCTGCTCCGGCAGCCAAGGCAGCCCCGGTCGCCGCATCCCAGGTCCGCGGCACGACGGAGAAGCTCTCGCGTCTGCGCAAGGTCATCGCGTCTCGCATGGTGTCCTCGCTGCAGAACTCGGCGCAGCTCACCGCCACGGTCGAGGTGGACCTCACCGCCATCAGCCACATCCGCAACCAGGTCAAGGACGATTTCAAGCGCCGCGAAGGCGCCTCGCTGTCCTACCTGCCGTTCATCGTCATGGCGGCCACGGAGGCGCTCAAGCAGTTCCCCGTCGTCAACGCCACCATCGACACCGAGGCCGGCACCATGACCTACGCGGACGGCGAACACGTCGGCATCGCGGTGGACACCGAGCGCGGCCTGCTGGTCCCGGTCATCAAGAACGCTGGTGACCTCAACCTCACCGGCCTGGCCAAGAAGATCGCCGACCTCGCTGCCCGCACGCGTGACAGCAAGGTGGGCCCGGATGAGCTCAGCGGTGGTTCCTTCACCATCACGAACTACGGCTCGGCCGGCACCCTGTTCGATACGCCCATCGTCAACCAGCCTGAGGTCGCCATCCTCGGCACCGGCGCGCTCGTGAAGCGCCCCGTCGTCGTGGAGGACCGCTTCGGCACTGAGTCGATCGCGATCCGCCACATGATGTACCTGTCGCTCAGCTACGATCACCGCCTCATCGACGGCGCGGTTGCAGCCCGCTTCCTCTCCGCAGTGAAGGAGCGCCTGGAGGACGGCGACTTCGGCGGCGAGTTCGGCATCTGACGGATTCCTGTTCAGCCCTGAGACAAAGACCCCCGGCTTTGGCCGGGGGTCTTTGCGTCTGCTTGGATAACGCAGGTGTTCATCGGGATCGGGACTGTCGTCAACGTCGCCACTGTGGTCGTCGGTTCGCTGATCGGCCTGGCGCTGGGCAACCGCATCCCGGAACGCATCAAGGACACCGTCACCACCGTCTTGGGCCTCTTCACCATGGTGTTGGGCGGCTTCTCCGTCGTGGCCATGAACAGCGACGCCCTCGCCTCGGAGGTCGGCAGCGCCGCCATGATCGTGGTGCTCGCCTCCCTGCTGGTGGGCACAGTGCTGGGCTCCTGGCTACGCGTTGAGGACCGCTTGGAGCAGGGCGCCTCCTGGATCCGCTCCAAGTTCAAGGGGGCAGGAGACGAGAACCGCTTCGTCGACGGCCTCGTGGTTGCCACCCTCGTTTTCTGCGTGGGCCCGCTCACCATCCTCGGCTCCATTTCGGACGGGCTGGGGCGGGGTGCAGACCAGCTGCTCGTCAAGGCGACCCTGGACGGCTTTGCTGCCATGGCGTTCGCCTCGACGCTGGGGTGGGGCGTGCTCGCCTCCGCGGCCATGGTGGGACTCCTCCAAGGCTCCCTAACACTCCTGGGGTTCCTGGCTGGCGACTTCCTGAGCGTGGGCCAGGTGGACGCACTGAGCGCCGCTGGCGGCGTCATCCTCATTGGTTTGGGCATCCGGCTGATGGGCGTCAAGCAGATTCCGGTGGGCGACCTCCTGCCCGCGCTACTGCTGGCCCCGGTGTTCACCTGGGCGGCTTCGCTGCTGGCGTAGGATCGCCAGCGTGTTGACGTTCGAGTACCGCGGCCTGGGCGAGGCGCCCGTCCTGAGCGACTATCAGGAGACGTGGGACTACCAACGCGAGGTGCACAGCGCCGTCGCCTCCGATGACCGGCCAGGTCACGTGATCTTCGTCGAACATCCGCCCGTCTACACCGCCGGCCGGCGCACCAAGCTCACGGATTACCCCAAGGACGGCACCCCCGTGGTCGCAGTCGATCGAGGCGGGGAGATCACCTACCACGGCCCCGGGCAGTTGGTCGGCTACCCCATCGTGCATCTGCTCGACGGCGTGGGCGTGGTGGATCATGTGCGCGCCATGGAGGCGGCGGTCATCGCCCTCCTGGACGGCTACGGGATCGTCTCGGGCCGCGTGGAGGGCCGCACCGGCGTCTGGCTACCAGCAGGGGGCGGCAGGCCCGAGCGCAAGATCTGCGCCATCGGGGTACGGGTCACGCGTCGCACCGCGCTGCACGGGTTCGCGCTCAACGTGCTGAGCTCCGCAGAGCGGTTCGGCAACATCGTGCCGTGCGGCATCTCGGATGCCGGGGTGACCTCGATCGTCGAGGAACTGCCGGGCACGTGGACGGTGGCCGGGGTGGCGCACGATCTGGAGCCCCACCTCCGCGAGGCCCTGAGCCGGATCAGTCACTGACCCGGCGCGTGGACAGCCACACGGCCGACAGCAACAGCACCGCACCCAGCACCCCCGCGGGCGACATCCGCTCCTGCAGCACCAGCAGCGCCAGCACGGACCCGGTGATGGGCTCCAACAACGCCACCATCACGCCAGTCGTGGACGTCTGCGAGCGCAGGCCACGCAGGTAGGCCAGGTACGCGAAGGCGGAGGGGATCAGCCCCAGAGCCAGCACGTAGGCGACAGAGGGCAAGGACGGCGCAAACAGCACCCGCTCCCCCATCGCCAACGACAGCGCAAACACAGCGGACCCGCCCAGTAGAAACGCGAGGCTCGTGCCGGTCAGGTCATGATAATCAGCCACCGGCCGAGCCCCCATCAGGCTGATCAGGGCGAAACATGCGCCAGCCAGCAGGGAAAGCCCAGCGCCCAGCAGCGCGTCCCGCAACTCGACACCGGCGGGTGGTGCCCCCATGAACAGGGCCAACCCCACCGCCGTGCACACCAGCGCCGCGGCCAAGGGCAGCCGCAGCCGCTGCCGCCCCGTCAACAGGTCGACGGCGAGCACCATCACGGGCGCAGAGCCCACCGTGATCAACGTGGCGATGGAGACTCCCAGCAGGCCCACGGCGCTGAAGAAACCGAACTGGTAGACGGCGGAGCAGGCAGCCATGGCCACCACGCGCACCCAACCTGAGCGTTCCCGGGGAAATCTGAGCCCCGTCACCAAGCCGACGGCGAACAGAATCAGGCCGCCGACGAAGATGCGGTAACCGGCGATCGGTAGGAAGCCGACGTCGGCCCGAGCGCTCAGGAGCGTGCCCAGAGTGCCTGAAGTGCCCCAGGCCACCCCCGCCAGCACCAGAAACACCACGCCCGTGCGGGCGGCATCAGAACGCAGCACGGCGACACTCTACAGACTCCTCTTCCCGGGGGTACTAGGGTGGAGACCGTGACAGCAGTGCAGCCAGACGGACGCCGCCTCCTCCGAGTCGAGGCGAAGAACGCAGAGACCCCCATCGAGAAGAAGCCCGGGTGGATCAAGACCACCGCCAAGATGGGCCCCAACTATCGGGATCTGCAGGACATCGTTACGGGCGGGGAATTGCACACCGTGTGCCAGGAAGCCGCCTGTCCCAACATCTACGAGTGTTGGGAAGACCGCGAATCCACCTTCCTCATCGGTGGCGACAAGTGCACCCGCCGCTGCGATTTCTGCCAGATCGAATCCGCAAAGCCAGAGGGCTATGACCCGGCCGAGCCCATGCGAGTGGCCCATTCGGTCAAGCAGATGGGCCTGCGCTACGCCACCATCACCGGCGTGTGCCGCGACGACCTGCCCGACGAGGGCGCCTGGCTCTACGCAGAGACCATCCGCCAGATCCATTCGGTCAACCCGGGCGTCGGCGTCGAGATGTTGGCACCGGATTTCTCCGGCAAGGAGGAACTGTTGGGTCAGCTGTTCGACGCGCGGCCCGAGGTGTTTGCCCACAACGTGGAGACGGTGCCGCGGATCTTCAAGCGCATCCGCCCCGGCTTCCGCTACGACCGCTCACTCGAGGTGCTGCGCATGTCGCGTGACCGCGGGCTGGTCACCAAGTCGAACCTCATCCTGGGCATGGGCGAGACCCGTGAGGAGATCTCCGAGGCGCTGCAGGATCTGTACGACGCCGGGGCTGAGCTCATCACCATCACGCAGTATCTGCGCCCCAACGCCACCCTCCACCCCATCGACCGCTGGGTCACACCAGAAGAGTTCGAGGAGCTGGATCAGGAGGCACGCGAGATCGGATATTCTGGCGTGTTGTCTGGGCCACTCGTACGCTCGTCGTACCGGGCTGGCCGGCTGTATCGCACAGCGATGGACGCCCGCAAGAAGAACTGACACGAGAGGCTGTCATGGCGAGAAGCGAACGCGCAAAGGCTTTCGAGGCCAAGCAGAAGGCCGAGATGCGCGCCGAGAAGCTGCGCAAGCGCAACTCCACTGACCCCGCGGATTGGGGCCGTTGGCGTCAGATGGTCGAGACGTACAAGATGACGCACGAGCATGACAAGGCGCTGCCTTGGCTCATGCTGGGCGGCTTCCTCGTCCCGTTCGCGCTGCTACTGGTGGTGGGCATCCTCGTGAAGCCCTGGTGGATGTGGGGCTTGGTGGGTATCTCCGCCGGTCTGTTGGGCGCGATGGCCATCTTCGCGTGGCGCGCCCGCCGCGCCGTCTACACCCGTTACGAGGGTCAGGCTGGCTCTGGCGAGGTGGCGTTGCAGATGCTGCCCAAGAAGTGGGTCTCTGATCCCGTCATCGCCGTCACCAAGAACATGGATGTGGTGCACCGCACGCTGGGCCCCGGCGGCCTGATCCTCATCGGTGAGGGCGAGGCCGGCCGCCTCAAGCCGCTTCTCACCAGTGAGAAGCGCAAGCACGAGCAGGTGGCCTACGGCGTCGAGGTCAAGACCATCCAGATGGGCAAGGGCGCAGGCCAGATCCCGCTGGATCAGCTGGCCAACCACATCAAGAAGATGCCGAAGGTGCTGACCCCCACCAAGATCAGCGAGGTGCGCCAGCGCCTCCGCGCGCTCGACGCGATGCGCCCCAAGGCCCCCATCCCGAAGGGGCCCATCTCCATGAAGGGCGCCCGCGCTGCCATGCGCGGCCGCTGATCCGTGGCCAATCTCGTCAACCTCGAATCCGTCACCCACGGATTCGGGACTCGCACCCTGCTCGACAACGTCTCCTGCGGCATCTCGGCCCGTGAGGTGATCGGTGTTGTCGGCCGCAACGGCGACGGCAAGACCACCCTGCTGCGCATCATGACGGGCGAGTTGGAGCCGGATGCCGGGCGCGCCATCCGCGCCACCAACGCCTCCATCGGCGTACTGCGCCAGGTTAGCGAGCACCGCGAGGGCGAGACGGTGCGAGACCGAATCGTCGCGGGCCAGCCGGATCACGTGTGGGCCGCTGACCCGGCCCGACGCGCCGTGGTGGAGGCGCTCCTGACCGACATCGACCTGGAGCGCCCGCTCACCGAACTGTCGGGCGGCGAGCGGCGCCGCGTCGAGCTGGTGGCGGTGCTGCTGGAACCCCACGATCTGGTGGTGCTGGACGAGCCCACCAACCATCTCGACGTGGAGGCCATCGCCTTCCTCGCCGAATACCTCCGCGACCGCACGCAAGCCGGTTTGGCCATGCTCGTGGTCAGCCACGACCGCTGGTTCCTGGATGCGGTCTGCACGCGGATCTGGGAGGTCCATGACGGCGTGGTGGATGCCTACGACGGCGGCTATGCCGCGTACGTGCTGGCCCGCGTGGAGCGTCAGCGGGTGGCCGCCGCCAACGAGGCGCGCCGTAAGAACCTGGCGCGCAAGGAGCTGGCGTGGCTCCGCCGAGGTGCGCCGGCCCGTACGTCGAAGCCCAAGTTCCGCATCGAGGCCGCCAACGTGCTCATCGCGGACGAGCCGCCGCCGCGCGACAAGCTGGCCCTTGAACAGTTCGCCGTGACCCGCTTGGGCAAGGACGTGTTCGACCTCATCAACGTGAATTACGCGGTGCCGGAGCGGGTGCTGCTGGACAAGCTCACCTGGTCGATCGGCCCTGGTGACCGCATCGGCCTCGTGGGCGTCAACGGCGCCGGCAAGACCACGCTGCTGGATCTGCTCGCGGATGAGCGCGAGCCCGACGGCGGCAAGATCAAGCGCGGAAAGACGCTGCGGCTCGCCTACCTCTCGCAGGCCGTGGCGGAGTTGGACGACGAGGATCGCGTGCTGCCATCGGTCAAGCGCCTGCGCGAGGAGACCAAGCTGGCCACCGGCCGCGACGCGTCGGCCTCGTCGCTTCTCGAGGAGTTCGGCTTCACCGGCGACAA
Organism: Propionibacteriaceae bacterium; assembly: GCA_030538315.1. Lineage (GTDB taxonomy): Bacteria > Actinomycetota > Actinomycetes > Propionibacteriales > Propionibacteriaceae > Arachnia. The sequence goes on along the minus strand of JAUNUF010000060.1, from coordinate 10,336 downwards.
ACTGGTGGCGCGCATCGGTGATCTCTCCGGCGGCGAGCGCCGTCGCCTCCAGTTCCTGCGCCTGCTGCTGACCGAGCCCAACGTGCTGCTGTTGGACGAGCCCACCAACGATCTGGACATCGACACGCTCACCGTCATCGAGGACTACCTGGACACGTGGCCGGGCACCCTCATCGTGGTGAGCCACGACCGCTACTTCCTGGAGCGCGTCACGGACGTGACCTACGCGCTGCTCGGCGACGGCAGTTGTGTGCTGCTCCCGGGCGGGGTCGACGAATACCTGGACCGGCGCCGTCGGGCCCAGGCCGCTGAGGTCGCTTCGGTGCCTTCCTCCCCCGCCCCCACCAAGTCCGACGCCGCGGCCGAGCGGCAGCGCAAGAAGGACCTGGCGCGGATCGAGAGCCAGTTGGGCAAGGCTGAGGCCGAGATCGAGAAGCTGCACGCGGCGATGAGCGCGTCCGCCAGCGACTACGAGAAGTTGGCGCAGCTCACCGAGGACCTTCAGGCCGCCGAGGTGCGCCGCGACGAGCTCGAAGAGGCCTGGCTCGAAGCCGCGGATTGATCACTGGCGTTCGTCGGGCGAGGTGCCGTAGCGCTGGCCGCGCTCAAGCGCTCCCACCGCTGCCATGTCGTCGTCGCTCAACTCGAAGCCGAACACGTCCAGGTTGCTCGCCAGCCGCCCGGGGTGCGCCGACTTGGGGATCACGGAGTTGCCCAGCTGCAGGTGCCAGCGGATGATCACCTGCGCGGACGTGACCCCGTGGGCGGCAGCGATCTCGCGGATCACCGGATCCTCCAATACGTTGCCGCGGCCCAGCGGGCTCCACGCCTGCGTGACGATGCCGTGCTCGCGGTGGAACGCCCGCAGGGGTTCCTGCTGCAGGTAGGGATGCAACTCCACCTGGTTGACGACGGGCACCACCCCGGTCTCGTCGATGAGCCGCTGGAGGTGCGCCTCGGTGAAGTTGGACACACCGACGGAGCGGATGCGGCCCTCGTCGCGCAGCTCGATGAGCGTGCGCCACACGTCGACGTACTGGTTCCGCTGCGGGCGCGGCCAGTGGATCATGTAGACGTCCACGACGGTGCCCAAGGCCTTCTCGGTTGCCTCGAAGGATGCCAACACCGCGTCACGATCCTGGCTGTCCTCGCCCCAGAACTTCGAGGTCACAGTGAGCAGCGAGCGGTCCACCTCGATGCTGCGCAGCGCCTTGCCCACCTCCGCCTCGTTGGCGTAGAACTCCGCACCGTCCACCATCAGGTAGCCCGCAGCCACGCCCTCGAGCACCACCTGTTCGGTCTGGTCAGCCGGCACCTTGTAGAGGCCGAAGCCGAGCGCGGGCATCCGGTAACCGTCGTTGAGCGGGAGGTAGGTCTGCATGACCTTGATTGTGCCACCGCGGCGCACCGACGGGCCTAGACTCGGGATCATGGATCTCCACCCCGCATTGAAGCCCCTGGAAGCATTGATCGGCATCTGGGAGGGCGCCGGACAGGGCGAATACCCGAGCATCAAGGGCTTCGACTACATCGAGGAGATCAGCTTCACCAACATCGGCAAGCCATTCCTCGAGTACCGCCAGCGCACCTGGAAGGCCGACAACACGCTCATGCACGTCGAGAGCGGGTATCTCCGGGTACCTGCCCCAGATCGCGTGGAGTTCGTGCTGGCCCAGCCAACCGGGCAGTCTGAGCTGTTGGAGGGTCGCTTGGAGAGCTCCGACGGCGAGATCCGCATCTTCGCGGAGGGCCGGATCATGAACACCTCCACGGCCAAGCAGGTGGACGCCACCGCCCGCAGCTACGCGCTGGTGGGCGACGCGCTGAAGACCAGCTTCGACATGGCGGCCGTGGGCTACCCCATCCAGCGCCACCTCACCGCCAACCTGACCCGAACTTCCTGAGCCGCTTGTCGGTGGGGCTGGCTAGCCTGCTCGCATGTACAGAACGCTCGCCGTCTCCGGCTACCGCTCGCTCCGCGACGTGGCGGTCAGGCTCGGGAAGGTCACGGTGGTCACGGGGCCCAACGGCTCCGGGAAATCCAGCCTCTACCGGTCGCTGCGCCTGCTGGCGGGCTGCGCGCTGGGAGACGCGGTGGGCTCACTCGCGCGCGAGGGCGGGTTGTCGTCGGTGCTCTGGGCTGGCCCGGAGACGCTGAAGGGCGCCCGCCGCGAGGGTCTGGTGCAGGGCACCGTCTGGAAGGGCCCCGTCTCCCTGAAGCTGGGCATCGGGGCAGATGCCCTCAGCTACCTGGTTGACCTGGGCCTGCCCCAGCAGTCGCCCATGACCGTCAGTGCCTTCACCCGGGATCCGGAGATCAAGCGGGAGGCCGTGTGGGCCGGCCCCATCATGCGCACCTCCACGCTGTTCGCCCGCCGCAAGCGGGCCCTCGTCGAGGCGCGCGACGACGGGCCTTGGGAGGAGATGCCCTTCCAGTTGGCCTCCCACCAGTCGATGCTGGCTGACCTCCCAGAGTTGCGCGCCCTACGTGACGATCTGGCGGCCTGGCGCTTCTACGACGCCTTGCGCACAGACGCTGACGCGCTGGCCCGCCAACCTCGCATCGGCACCCGCACCTGGGCGCTCGCGAGCGACGGGTCAGACGTGGCAGCCGCGCTTCAGACCATCGTCGAGCGCGGCAAGGAGCCCGTGGAGGAGTTCGTCGCCGATGCCTTCCCCGGCAGCAGGCTGGAGGTCCGGGCCGTGGACGGCGTGTTCGACCTCACGCTGAGCCAACACGGCATGCTGCGCCCGCTGCACGCCGCGGAACTCTCGGATGGCACGCTGCGCTACATCATGTGGCTGGCCGCGCTGCTCGCACCCGTACGCCCACCGCTGATGGCGCTCAACGAGCCGGAGAACAGCCTCCACCCCACGCTCATCGCGCCGTTGGGGAGGCTCATCGCCAGGTCCGCCGTCGACACGCAGGTGGTGGTGGTCACCCACTCCCAAGCCCTGGTGGAGGCGCTGACCGAAGCGGTCGACGAGGATGACCTCGAGCTCGTGGAACTGGAGAAGGACACCGGCGAGACGGTGGTGGTGGACCAAGGCCTGCTCAGCCGCCCCACCTGGGAATGGGGCAGGCGCTGACCGCGGCTACTTGCGGTTGATGACGACGGTGCCCAGCAGCAGATCGTTCAGCGCGCGCCGCTCGGCGCCCACCACAACGGCGGGGATCACGAGGCACTTCATGGCCGTGCGGGCGATGGCCCGCCACCAGCCGATGTGCTGCCCATTGACCCGCACCACGCCAATGCGCGCGATCAGCTGACCGAACGAGCCGCCCGCCAGCGCAGTGAGGATGCTGGCCTCCACGAAGTAGACGGCCATGATCATGAAGGACTTCCAGCCGCTGCCGGTCATCACCTCGGTGCCGAACATGGCGATGGCCACCACCATGGAGGCGGCCCAATCGCCAATCATCGCGGCGATCCGGGCGCGCCACGAGGCGAGCGAGCCGCGGCCGGCTTCGGGCAGGCCGAGCGTCTGGCCAGGGTAGGTGGGTGCGTCGGTCACGCGGCGCAGCCTACCAGCGCCCCATCTGTCAGCCTCTGGCGAACTGATTTCCCAAAGCGCTGGGGCCAATGAGAGTGTTGCCCCATGCTTCTTCTCGTCGGTCGACTCTGGGTTGACCTGTGCCGCATCCCTGCGGGCACGTGTCTGCGCTGACGCGCCCCTCCCGACGACCCTCTCCCCCAAGCATTCAAGGAACCTCCATGTCTTCCACCATTGAGGCGCGCCCCGACGCGCCCACCACGTCTGAGCCCCGCAAGCCCTTCTACACCCACCTAGGCTTCCAGATCCTCGTCGGCCTCGCCGTCGGCCTCGTCCTCGGCTTCATCGCCGTCAGCATCGGCAAGACCCCCGAAGGTGAGCACAACTGGCTGACCAACCTGCTGCGCGAAGTGGGCGGCGCCTACGTGAAGCTGCTCATGCTGCTGGTCGTCCCGCTGGTGGTGACCGCCGTCATCTCCTCGATCGCCCGCCTGCAGCAGGTCAAGAACGCCGCCCGCCTGGCCGTCCAGACGCTGGTCTGGTTCGCCATCACCGCCCTTGCCAGCGTGATCGTGGGCATCGTCGTCGGCCTGCTGTCGAAGCCGTGGCTGACCGCCGGCGTCTCCGGCGACGCAGCCGCGCTCCCCAGCCGCCAGGGCGACTGGGCGGCCTTCCTGTTGGGCCTCATCCCCAACAACATCTTCGGCCTGAACATCAACGCGTCCATCAACGACGCCGGCGTGGTCACCGCCAACCCCAGCTTCTCCGTGCTGCAGATCCTGCTGATCTCCATCCTCTTCGGCATCGCCGCGGTGAAGGTGGGCGAGAAGGCCGCGCCGTTCGTCGGCTTCATGGAATCTGCCCTCAGCATCATCCAGAAGGTGCTGTGGTGGATCATCCGCCTCGCCCCCATCGGCACCGCTGCCCTCGTGGGCCGCGCCGTCGCCACCTATGGCTGGGCGTCGCTCGCCTCGCTTGGCGCCTTCGTCGTGGCGCTCTACGTTGGCCTCGCCGTCGTCTGGGTGGCGGTCTACCCGGCCGTGCTGCGGTTCAACGGCCTCAATGTGGCGCAGTTCTACAAGAACACCTGGCCGGCCATCTCGTTGGGCTTCTTCACCCGCTCCTCGATGGGCACCATGCCCGTCACCGAGCAGGTCGTCGAGCGCAACCTGGGTGTGCAGCGTGAGTACGCCAGCTTCGCCGTGCCGCTGGGCGCCACCACGAAGATGGACGGTTGCGCCGCGGTCTTCCCGGCCATCGCCGCGATCTTCATCGCGCAGTTCTACGGCATCGAGCTCAACCTGACGCACTACCTGCTGATCGCCTTCGTCGCCGTGCTCGGCTCCTCCGCCACCGCTGGCACCACCGGCGCCACCGTCATGCTGACCCTGACGCTGTCCACCCTGGGCCTCCCCCTCGAGGGCGTTGGCCTTCTCCTGGCCGTCGAGCCCATCGTCGACATGGGCCGTACCGCCCTCAACGTGACCGGCCAGGCGTTGGTGGCGGCCGTCGTCGGCAAGCGCGAGGGCGTGCTGGATCAGAAGATCTACGACGCGCGCCCGCAGTTCGCGGCGTAAGCACTGCATATCAACGGCGGGAGCCCTCGGAGCGCATCCGGGGGCTCCTTCCGTTTCGTGAACGGTGCCTCCGCAGCACGCCAAGGGGCCACAGCGGTAGGCTCAGGTCAGTTTCTCGTCAACGAGATGTAAGGGCTACTTTCTATGTTCCAAGGCGCAGACGACCTGCTGGCGTACCTCAAGGACGCGGACATCGAGACCGTCGATGTCCGGTTCTGCGATCTGCCAGGGGTCATGCAGCACTTCACCATCCCTGCCAAGGCATTCGGGCCAGAGGTGTTCGAAGAGGGTTTGGGTTTCGACGGCGCGTCCATCGTGGGGTTCCAGAAGATCCACGAATCAGACATGTCGCTGCTGCCGGATCCCACCACGGCCTTCGTGGACCCGTTCCGCAAGTCCAAGACGCTCAACGTGAACTTCTTCGTGCACGATCCGCTGACGAAGGAGCCCTATTCGAGGGACCCGCGCAACATCGCCCGCAAGGCGGAGGCGTATCTGGGCTCCACCGGCATTGGCGACACGGCGTACTTCGCCCCGGAGGCCGAGTTCTACGTCTTCGACGACATTCGCTTCGAATCCAGCGCGAACTCGTCGTACTACCACATCGATTCCGAGGCGGGCGCCTGGAACACCGGGCGCGTGGAGGACGGCGGCAACCGCGGCTACAAGGTGAAGTTCAAGGGCGGCTACTTCCCGGTGGCGCCCGTGGACCACTTCGGCGACCTGCGCGACGACATCGTGCGGCACATGGAGAACGCCGGGCTCGAAGTTGAGCGGGCCCATCACGAGGTGGGCACCGCCGGCCAGGCGGAGATCAACTGGCGCTTCGACACGCTGCTCAAGGCTGCAGATGACGTGATGAAGTTCAAGTACCTCGTCAAGAACACGGCGTGGGAGGCTGGCAAGACCGCCACCTTCATGCCCAAGCCCATCTTCGGCGACAACGGTTCCGGCATGCACGTGCACCAATCGATCTGGGAGAACGGGCAGCCGCTGTTCTACGACGAGGGTGGCTACGCGGGGCTGTCAGATATGGCGCGCTGGTACATCGGCGGCCTGCTGAAGCACGCTCCTGCTCTGCTGGCCTTCACCAACCCGTCGGTCAACTCCTTCCACCGGTTGGTGCCGGGCTTCGAGGCGCCGGTCAACCTGGTGTACTCGCAGCGCAACCGCTCCGCCTGCATCCGGATCCCCATCACGGGCTCCAACCCCAAGGCCAAGCGCATCGAGTTCCGCTGCCCGGATCCGTCCTCGAACCCGTACCTGGCCTTTGCGGCCATGCTGCTGGCTGGCCTCGACGGCGTGCAGAACCGGATCGAGCCGCTGGAGCCCATCGACAAGGATCTCTACGAGTTGCCCCCGGACGAGCACGCGCAGGTGCCGACGGTGCCTGCTTCGCTCGGCGCGGTACTGGACGAGTTGGAGGCGGATCACGAGTTCCTGTACGCGGGAGACGTGTTCACCCCGGATCTGATCGAGACGTGGATCGACCTGAAGCGGGCCGAGATCCAGGCCGTCGCGATCCGCCCACATCCCCACGAATTCGAGCTCTACTACGCGCTCTGAGAAGCACGGATCCCCGGGACTCCATCGTTCGATGTAGTCCCGGGGATCGCTTTTTGCGCCCCCGCATCCATAGACTCCCCCGGTGAGAAACTCCCGTGCCCTCAGGGTTGTAGTTGCCATCGCGATCACCGTGGTGTGGTTGATCGGCGCCGGAATCGGCGGCCCGTACTTCAGCCGGGTTTCGGAAGTGGCGCAGAACGACGCTGCTCAGTTCCTCCCCGCAGATGCCGAATCCACCCACGTGGATGAGCGCTATCTGGATTTCGTGGGCACGGAATCTCTCCCCGCCATCATCATCTTCACCTCCGATGAGGCCCTCACCGAGGGGCAGATCGGCGAGCTCAATGACCTCGCCCAGAACCTCAGCGACGAGCGCGGCGTGGTGAGCACCTCGCCGGTGCTGCCATCCGAGGATGGGCTGGCAGCACAGTTGTTCCTGGGCATCGACCCGGACCTTCCCCAGGGTGAGGCCGTCACCGAGCTGCGGCAGGTACTGAAGGCCGAGACGCCGGAGGGAATCCAGCAGCACGTGACCGGCCCGGCCGGCTTCACGGCCGACATCGCGCAGGCCTTCACTGGCATCGACGGGCTGCTGCTCATCGTGGCGCTCGCCGTGGTGTTGGTGATTCTGCTCATCGTCTACCGCTCCCTGATCCTGCCGTTCGCCGTGCTGTCCACGGGCCTCTTCGCGCTGTGCGTGGCGCTGCTGGTCAACTGGTGGCTGGCCAAGGCGGACATCGTCACCCTCACGGGCCAGACGCAGGGCATCCTCTTCATCCTCGTGATCGGCGCCGCCACGGATTACTCGTTGCTCTACACCGCGCGCTACGCGGAGGAGCTCAAGCGGCACCGGTCCCGCGCCACCGCCACGTGGAGGGCCGTCAAGGGCGTCGTGGAGCCCATCCTGGCCTCCGGCGGCACCGTGATCGCCGGCCTCATGTGCCTGCTGATCAGCGACCTCGGTTCCAACCGCTCGCTGGGCCCCGTGGCCTCGATCGGCATCGTGTTTGCCATGCTGTCCGCACTCACGCTGCTGCCCGCCATCCTCTACCTCATGGGCCGCACGTCGTACTGGCCGCGCCGCCCCCGCTACCTGCCCAACCGCACGGACGACGACCAGCTCAACGAAGGCATCTACGCCAAGGCCGCGGCACTCGTCGCCCGCAAGCCCCGCACCGTGTGGATCGTGTGCGTGATCCTGCTGGCCGCCGGCGCCGCGTTCATGCCCACCTTGAAGGCCGACGGCGTGCCGCCCAGCGAGTTCGTGCTGGGCACCTCGGATGCCCGCGACGGTCAGGACAAGCTCGGCGAGCACTTCCCCGGCGGCTCCGGCACCCCCGTGCGCGTGTTGACCGATGAGGCCAACCTGCAGACCGTGGCCGATGAGCTGCTCACCTACGACGCCATCGATTCGGTCTCCGTGGTCTCAGCGGACTCCCCCGCCGGCACGGCCCCGGTGACTGCAGACGGCATCCAAGCCTTCGGCCCGCCCGGCACCCCGGCTCCCGCCGCCACCGTCAGCGAGGGGCAGGTCATGCTCCTTGCCACTCTGGAGGACGCGCCGGACAGCGACGTGGCGATCGAGACGGTGCGCGACCTGCGCACGGATCTGGATGGCCAGGCCCAAATCGGTGGCCGCACCGCCGTCGATCTGGACACGCGGGAGACGTCGGCTCGGGACCGGGCCATCATCATCCCCATCGTGCTGGTGGTGATCCTGGTGATCCTGATCTTCCTGCTGCGCAGCGTGCTCGCCCCGGTCTTGCTGATCCTCACCACAGCGCTCAGCTTCGGCACCGCCATGGGCACCGCCGCCATCGTGTTCAACCACATCCTGAAGTTCCCCGGCGCCGATCCGTCCGTGCCGCTCTACGGCTTCGTGTTCCTGGTTGCCCTGGGCATCGACTACAACATCTTCCTGATGACCCGAGTGCGCGAGGAATCGCTCAAGCACGGCACCCGCAAGGGCATCCTGCGCGGCCTGTCCGTCACGGGAGGCGTGATCACCTCGGCTGGCCTGGTGCTCGCGGCGACCTTCGCGGCGCTGGCCGTCATCCCCGTGCTGTTCCTGGCGCAGCTGGCGTTCATCGTGGCCTTCGGCGTGCTCCTCGACACCTTCCTGGTGCGCACGCTGCTGGTGCCGGCGCTCTCGTACGACATCGGCTCCAAGATCTGGTGGCCGTCGACGCTCCAGCACAAGGACTGAGTCGATGGGCGTGGCCCTTCGGCGGTAATCTGGGCACGTTCACCCAACGCCGATCCGAAGGGTCACCCCCATGCTCGCGTCGCCCCGCATCCCCGAACTGCTGCTGGTACCGGGAGGGGCAGCCCTCCCGAGCTTCCGCGCCGAAGCAATCCTGGCGCGCTTGCGGCAGGTGGCGCCGCAGGTCACGGGCGTCACGGCCCGCGACGTGTTCCTCGTGGCCTCCACAGACCACCTCTCCCCCAAGGACGCCACCGCGGTGGCCGAGGTGCTCACCACGGACAACCCCGCCGTCGAGCTCGACGGCGGCGCCACCATCGTGATCGCGCCTCGGTTGGGCACCATCTCCCCGTGGTCCACACAGGCCACCGAGGTGCTGCGCAACTGCGGGCTCACCGCCGTGGAGCGGGTGGAGCGCGTGCGGGAGTACGCCCTGGCAGCCGACGGCGAACTCACCCACGAGCAGTGGCACGCCTGCGCGGCGGTGCTGCACGACCGCATGACGGAATCCGTGCTGACCGAGGTGGGCGCGGCCGCCGAACTGTTCGCCACCCGCGAGCCAGCCGCCATGGAGCACATCGACGTCTTGGGTGGCGGCCGCGAGGCGCTCGAACAGGCCAACGACGCCAACGCCTGGGCCATGTCCGAGGACGAGATCGACTACCTCGTCGACGCCTTCACCACGCTCGATCGCAACCCCACGGATGTGGAGCTCACCATGTTCGCCCAAGCGAACTCGGAGCACTGCCGCCACAAGATCTTCAACGCAGATTTCGTGGTGGACGGCGACGCCAAGGAGCGCTCGCTGTTCGGCATGATCCGCCACACCGAGGCGGTGGCCGGCGGGCCCGAGAACGGCACCATCGTGGCGTACAAGGACAACGCCTCCGTGATGCAGGGCGGCCCCACCACCCGCTTCCAGCCAGAGCCTTCCGAGGGCTTCACCGCGCCCTCGAAGTACGCCGAGAAGCCCGGCGAGACGCACGTGCTGATGAAGGTGGAAACCCACAACCACCCCACCGCCATCTCCCCCTTCCCCGGCGCCGGCACCGGCAACGGCGGCGAGATCCGCGACGAGGGCGCCACCGGGCGCGGCGCCCAGCCCAAGGCGGGCATCGTCGGCGTCATGGTGTCCAACCTGCACCTCCCCGGCACCGATGAGCCATGGGAGGACGAGCCGTACGGCCTGCCCGCGCACTTCGCCACGCCCGTGGACATCGTGCTGGAATCCGCCGCCGGTGGCGCGGCCTACAACAACGAGTTCGGGCGCCCCGGCATCGGCGGCTTCTTCCGCGTCTACGAGCAGACGGTCGACGGCGTGCGCCGCGGCTACCACAAGCCCATCATGAGCGCCGGCGGCCTCGGTTCGATCAGCGTCGAACAAACTGAGAAGGTGCGCTTCGGCGAGGGCTCGCTGCTGATCCAGATGGGCGGCCCCAGCATGCTGATCGGCATGGGCGGCGGCGCGGCCTCCTCCATGGCGGCAGAATCCACC